>CALRZR010000151.1:0-18321 GCA_943372705.1 Opitutus sp. GAS368
ATGTGCGCGAGAAACACGACGCGTGCCTCTGCCGGCTACCGGATGAAAACGCCCAGAGCGCGCGTCTCTGCGAGCTGAACGTCGTCGAGCAGGTGTTCAACGTTTGCCAGACTTCGATCGTGCGGGATGCCTGGTTGCGCAAACAGAACCTCACGGTGCACGGCTGGATCTACGGATTGCGCGACGGCTTGCTGCGTGACCTCGATTGCACGGCGAGTGCGCAGGCGGAAGCCACCGAACGCTACAAGGCGGCGGTCGCGGCGTTGACGGCGTAAGTTTTGCGGGCGAAGAGGGTCTAGTTTGGGTCCGAGAAAAGCGGACACAAAAAAGCCCGCGAGGTGATCGCGGGCTTTGGTTAAGAGAGCTTGCTCAGACGCGGCCGAGGTAGCTGCCGTCGGCGGTGCTGACCTTGATGATCTCGCCTTCCTTGATGAAGAGCGGGACTTGGACGATGAGGCCGGTTTCGAGTTTGGCGGGCTTCTGGACGTTGCTGGCGGTGTCGCCTTTCACGCCATCGGCGGACTCGACGATCTTCAGAGCAACCGTCGAGGGCAGCTCCACGGTGAGGGCTTTTTCGTCGACGAAGAGCACTTCGACTTTGCCGCCGGCGGTGAGGTAGTGCTTCACGTCGCCGAGGGTTTCGGCGCTGAGCTCGATTTGGTCGAAAGTATCCGGATCGATGAAAGCGAAGGAATCGCGGTCGGCGTAGCTGAACTCCAGCGTGCGACGATCGGTCGGGAGGACTTCGATCGTGTCGGTGGAGGCGAAACGTTGGTCGAGCGCCTTGCCGTAGCGAAGATTGCGCATCTTAATCTGCACGAACGCGCGGAGGTTACCGGGCGTGCGATGCTGAGTTTCCATGACGAGGTGCGGCTCGCCGTTGAACTTGATGACTTGGCCTTTGCGGATGTCGTTGGCTGCGGGCATGGCGGGGGATCGTTGCGAACAGAGGTTCTTGAGTGGTGAAAGGGTTCAGAGTGGGGAAGCGCCTCGCGGGCTGTCAAGGCCGCGGCTGACTCCGCGCTTGCGCTCCGCCCGGCCGGTTTCCGAGACTGACCCTTAACCCTATGAAACAACGCACTCTCGCGCGGGAAGTCTCCATCAAGGGCAGCTCGCTCCACACCGGCGACGCTGTGACTTTGACGTTAAAACCTGCGCCGGTGGACAGCGGTTTTGTATTCCGCCGCATCGACCTCAGCGGTTCGCCGGAACTGCGCCCGCGGATCGACCAAGTGACCGATCTCGTGCGCGCCACGACGATCCAGGTCGGCCATGCCAAGATCCACACCGTCGAGCACGTGCTGAGCGCCCTCAGTGGCTGTGGTATCGACAACGTCTTCATCGAAATGGATGCCTCGGAGCCGCCGATTCTCGACGGTTCGGCCAAACCGTTCGTCGATCTGATCATGCAGGGCGAGCCGGTCGAGCAGGATAAAGAGCGCGAGTATTTCACGCTCGATGCCGCCGTGTCGGTCACGCGGGGCCAATCCTCCATCATCGCCCTGCCGGCGGACGAGCTGCGCATTACCTGCACCTCGGCCGACGACCGCGGTATCCACACGCAACATCTCTCACTGACGATCGATCCCGACGCCTACATGACACAGGTGGCGGCGGCGCGGACGTTCACCATTTACGAGGACATCGAGGAGCTCCTGAAACTCGGCAAAATCAAGGGCGGTTCGCTCGACTGCGCCGTAGTGATCAAAGGCGACAAAATCATCTCGAAGGAAGGCTTGCGCTTCAAAGATGAGTTCGTCCGTCACAAGATTCTCGATATCATCGGCGACATCACGCTGCTCGGCCTGCCGCTGAAGGCGCACATCATCGCGGTGCGTCCGGGGCACGCGATCAACGCGGAACTCACCAAGGTCCTTGCGGCAAAATTGGAAGAGCGCAAAAAAGGTCCGAAGAAAAAGCCGCGGCCGGCGATGGTGATGCCCGACGAGACGGCCCTCGATATCCGGCGCATCCTCGACACGCTGCCGCACCGTTATCCGTTCGTGATGATCGACCGGGTGGTCGAGTTCGTCGGCGACGATTCCCTGGTTGCGATCAAAAACGTGAGCATTAACGAGCCGTATTTTCAGGGCCACTTCCCCGGCAACCCGGTGATGCCGGGCGTCCTGCAACTCGAAGCCATGGCCCAGGCGGCCGGCATTCTGATGCTCCGCCGCGGTTCCGCCGAGGGAAAGACGACGCTGTTCATGAGCGCGGACCGCGTGAAATTCAGGAAGCCCGTGCGGCCCGGCGATCAGCTCATTCTCAACGCGAAACTCACGAAGACTCGCGGCGACAAACTCGCCGCGGCCGAGGTCACCTGCACGGTCGACGGTCACGTTGTTTCGTCGGGCGAGCTCATGTTCGCCATCGTCAACAGTTCGGAAGTCGACTGATTGCATGGCCGCAAAGATTCACGCCACCGCGATCATCGAAAACGGCGCCCAGCTCGGGACCGATGTCGAGGTGGGCGCCTATGCGTTTGTCGGTCCCGGCGTCACGCTGGGCGACGGCACTCGTCTGCACCACCACGCGTCGGTCGAAGGCAACACCGTGCTCGGCAAGTTCTGCGAAGTGTTTCCCTACGCCTGTATCGGCGGCAAAACGCAGGACCTAAAATACGCGGGCGGCAACCCGGGCCTGCGGATCGGTGACCGCAATGTTTTCCGCGAATACGTCTCGATCCACTGTGCGACCAACGACGGTGATTGCACGCGCATCGGCTCCCACAACGTGCTCCTCGCGACCTGTCACGTCGCCCACGACTGCGCGCTCGGCGACAATATTATCATGAGCAACGGCGCAGTGCTGGCCGGCCACGTGACGGTGGAGAACCACGTCGTGATCGGGGGCTACGGCGGCGTGCACCAATTCTGCCGCCTCGGGGCCTACGCGATGCTGTCGGCGACGGCGAAACTGGTGCATGACCTGCCGCCCTTTTTCATCGCCGACGGCACGCCGGCCGAGATCCGGGCGATCAACAAAGTCGGCCTCGAGCGCAACGGCTTCTCCGCCGAGCAGCTCGACCGGGTGAAGCAAATCCACCGCATACTCTACCGTGACGGCCTGAACCGTTCGCAAGCGCTGGAGAAACTCGCCGCGCATCCGCAGGCGGCGAGTGCGGAGTTTGCCCGAATTTTGGCGTTCGCGAAATCGAGCGAGCGAGGGATGGCGCCGGGCGGGAAGTAGGGCTTAACGGATGCAGCTTTCGCCGACGATGTCTTGGAAAAAGGTCGGTATGATCACCTGTCGCCTCATTCCGAAGAACTACGCAATGCGTAACCCGGCTGCACGGGCGAGAGCGAGTTGACGTTGGTCGAAGCTGAGAAAGCGGGTTGCTTTCAGGTGGAGGGCTGCGGCGACGTGGAACACATCGAACGCACGCGCCCCGATCAGCGAAGTGTGGTGCGCAGTTAATTGGCGTGCGATGGGCAGAACAGAGGCGGTTGGCAACGGAACTGACTCGACCATTCCGGCAGCTAGATCGGAACGAAGGCTGGCTTCCGCGACGGCAAGATCCGCGGGAGTGGATTCGCGTCGAAAAAGGCGGAGCTGAAGCGCATTTTCCAATTCGAATTGCTGCCAGGAAGTGAGGATCAGCGGACCGGCGGCCCGAGCTACTGCCGCGAGCGCCGCAGCGGTATTGCTGTCGGCCAAGTAGAGAGAAACCAAGAGGCTGGTGTCTGCGTAGATTGTCGCGCTCATACGTCACCACGACCGTCGGCGATCAATTCGGCATGGGTGACGGAAGAACGAGCCTCCGGAGGGAGTGGACGCTTGCGCCAATAGTTGCGGACCGCCGTCGGGGTCGTAGCAGGCGGGTTGCCGGCGGTTGACACCGGAGAAAGCCGGGCAACGGCGCGCCCGTGGCGGGTGATGACAATTTCCGCACCGGTCTCAACTTCGGCAATCATCGCTGCTAGTTGGTGCTGCACAGTGCGGATACTTGCGCTTTTCATGTCTAACATCTTGTTAGGCAAAAAAGTTGAGTCAAGCGACCGTGCGGTGAAACGAATCGTGCCGCGGCGTCATGCCACTCGCTTACTCAGTCGCCCGCGCCACCCGGATCATGGCGGCCACGCTCGCATCGACGTCGGCGTCGGTGGTGCGCCAAGAGGAGACGCTGATGCGCATGGCGGTGCGGCCTTGCCAGACGGTGATGCCGGCCCAGCAGGTGCCGTCGGCTTGGATTGCGGCGATCACGCGTTGCGTGCGCGCGGCGTCGCCGAAGCTCACGAGGACTTGATTCAACACGACGTCATTCAGGATCTCGAAGCCGGCGGCGGCGAGTTGTTCGGCGAAGCGGCGGGCTTGCGTGCAGTTGGACTCGATCATGTGCGCGATGCCGCTGCGTCCGAGGGAGTGAAGCGCGGCCCAGATGTCGACGCCACGGGCGCGGCGCGAAAGCTCCGGGGTGAAGTCGGACGGGTTGCGGAATTCGCTCTGCGTCGGGAGATATTCGGCGGTGATCGCCATCGCGGCCTGCAGCGCGTGCTGATCGCGGACGAACGCGAGGCCGCTGTCGTAGGGGACGTTGAGCCATTTGTGGGCATCCGTGGCCCACGAATCGGCTTCGTTGATACCGGCGGCGAGATGGGCGCGCGAGGGCGCGGCGGCGGCCCAGAGGCCGAAGGCTCCGTCGACGTGAACCCAGGCGCCCGCCGCGTGGGCGATGCGGCAGATTTCGCCGACGGGGTCGATGGCGCCGGTGTTCACATTGCCAGCTTGGGCGCAGACGATCGTCGGGCCGGTGAGATCGGGAATTTTGTCGGGGATCATGCGGCCCTGCGCGTCGACGGGAATTTTGACGACGCGACTGCGGCCGAGACCGAGGATGCCGAGCGATTTCGAAACGGACGGGTGAATCTCGCCACCGACGACGACGGTGATCGGCGGCGCACCGAAGAGGCCGTCGGCTTCGACGTTCCAACCGGCGCGCGCGAGCACGCTGTGGCGCGCGGCGGCGAGTGCGGTGAGGTTGGCGACGGTGGCGCCGGTGACGAAGGCTCCGCCGCACGTCGGCGGGAGGTGCAAAAGGTCGAGGAGCCAGCGGAGGGCGACTTGTTCGATGAAGGCGGCACTCGGCGTTGGGCGATGGAGAGCGGCGTTTTGGTCCCACGCGGTGGCGAGCCAGTTGGCGGCGAGGGCGGCGGGGAGCGCGCCGCCGATCACGAAGCCGAAGAAACGCGGGCCGGCCATGCCCGTCGTCGCCGGCGAGCCGAGTTCGTCGAGCAGGCGAAGGGTGTCGGCGGGCGCACCGGGGCCGGCGGGGAGCGGCGTGTCGAAGGCGGCCAGGGCGGCGAGCGCAGCCGGGGAGGGGGCGACCGAGCGGGTTTCAATGTCGGTGAGATAGCGGTGGGCGCGGGCGGCCGCGTCGGCGAGGAGGGCTTGCATGGACGTGGCGTAAGCCCGTGCGACCGGCGGCGCAATGCTCGGAGCGGGTGTGCCGGCGGCGGTGGCGCGGCGCTGTGTGCTGGAGAGTTGCGCGGTGCGGCGAATTTGCCGACAACGAGCGCGCCCCATGAAAAACTCGTTTCACACTGCGGTGACCGCTGCAGCGCAGCCGGCGCGCCCGGCCGCGGCTATTGAAAAGCGCGGACGAAAGGCGGGGCTGCTGCACGGTTCGCCGAGTGTCGATTCGCTGCTGCTGCGACTGCACGCGGCGAACGACATTCCGCAGTTCTGGGCGGCGCTGCAGGGCTTGCTGCGGGAAACGACGCCGCACGACGCGTTGATCGTGTATCTCAACTTTTTGGATTTCGAGACCTCGTGGCAGGCGACGGAAATTCTCGCGACGCCGAATGCGCAGCGGCCGACGAAGTGGTTTCAAAACCGGAGGCAGGTCGACATGACGCCGCAATTCGTGCTGTCGCAGCCGAAGAAGCTGAAAATTTACCGCCTGTCGGATGTGGTGCCCGACGAGAGCGTGCTGCGGCGGTCGGCATTTTTTAAGGAGTTTCTCGAGCCGTTCGGATGGCATCACCTCGCCGTGGCGCTCTACTGGCGCGGCGACCAAGTCGGCTCGCAAATTGCGATTCGCCGCACGGCGAAGCAGGGTGATTTCACCGCGAAGGAGGTCGCGTTTTTGGAGGCGGTGCACCCGCATATCGAGACGGTGTTGAATCGCCTGCTCGCTTACGAAGAGGAGCGGGCGCGGCGGCGCTGGCTGGAGGCGTTTAACCATCACCTCCCGTTTGCGCTGCTGTTTCTCAACTGGGAGATGAAGTCGCTTTACGTGAACCAAGCGGGCCTGGAGCAGTGTGCGCTGTGGAATTTCGGTCCGGCCAAGGCGCGCGCCTACCAGCCGCGGGCGGTCTTCTCGCCGCCGGCCGAGATCGTGAAGGTGTGCGCGACTTTGAAGGCGGAGTGGCTCGAGCACCAGTCGGCGGGGAAACCCTACACGGTCGGAGCAACCAAGGTGAACCATCCAACGCAGGCGGGGTTTGCGGCGACGGTGCGATTGCACGTCGAGGCCCACGTGCGCACGGCCTATCCCGGTTTTATTGTGTTTCTGGAAAACCCAACTGCGGCGCCGGCGATGGACCGGTTGCCGGCGCACTCGCTGCTCGGAAAACTCACGGTGGCCGAGCGCGAGATCGCGCGCCACGTCGGCGAGGGTCTCGATAACGAGGAAATCGCGCGCCGGCTGCGCAAGAGCGTGAAAACCGTAAAGGGCCAACTCACGTCGATTTTCCGGAAGCTCGGCGTGAACGGCCGTAATCAGCTGATGGTGCGGCTACGGTGAGTTGAGCAGGCGGGAGGAAGCGCGCTGCGCGCGGGCAAGCGGACGCGGCGACCCGGATTAAGACCTTGGTCCCATGCGCGGCGGGGCGATTCCTGTTATGGTAGCGCGTGCTTTCACCCCTGCGCGCCACGGCGCGTCACGCCGACCTTCCGCCGCCCGTTGCACGACCGCGCCTCGCGAAAAGCGTGGGGGAACGGGTATCGTCGGGCATCGGGCGCGCGGTGCGGTCGCTTGGGTTGAGCTTTGCGTTGGTGAGTGGTGCGGTCGTTGCGCCGGCGGCAGACGACGCGGCGGCCGTGACGGTCTTCGAGATCAACGACCACGCGGTGCTGAACCCGGTGACGAGCCGTCGGGTGAGGTTGGCGGGACCGATGGAAGTGCGTTTCACGGGGCGTATCGCGCCGCACGAGGGAGCCGTCTTTTCGTTGGTCGGGCCGGGAGTGGAGTCGTTGGAGGGGAAATTTGAGCGGGTGAGTGTGCCGGCGGGCTGGCGCTACGATCTGAACTACGACACGCAGGCGCGGACGGTCACGATGCGCAACCTGCGGCCCGACCACGTGCCGGCGTTTCCGGGAGCCGAGGGATTTGGGAAATACACGGTCGGCGGTCGCGGCGGAAGAGTCATCGAGGTCACGAATCTCACTGACAGCGGCCCGGGGAGTTTTCGCGAGGCGGTGATGGCGGTGGGACCGCGAACCGTCGTGTTTCGCGTGTCGGGCACCATCGCGCTCGAGTCCGAAATCAAAGTGCGCAACGGCTACCTCACCATCGCGGGACAGACGGCGCCGGGGGACGGGATTTGCCTCAAGAACTACCAGTTCAGTTTCGATGCGCCGCAGATCATCATCCGTTATCTGCGCTTCCGGCCCGGTGACGAGAAGGGCAAGGAGCAGGACGGGTTTGGCGGGCAAGGCGATCAGGTGGTGATCGACCACTGTTCGGCGAGTTGGGGTGTCGATGAAACGTTTTCGATCAACAAGGCGTCCAACCTCACCGTGCAGTGGTGCTTCGTGAGCGAGAGTCTCTACCACTCGCTTCACAAAAAAGGGAATCACGGCTACGGCGGACTGTGGGGCGGGCCGGGCGGTTCGTGGCACCACAATATCCTCGCGCATCATTCGAGTCGCAATCCGCGGGCGTCGGGCAACGCCGACTCCGGGCTGATGGATTACCGCAACAACGTCATCTACAACTGGGGTTTCAATAGCGCCTACGGCGGCGAACTGTGGCCGCGGAATTGGATCAACAATTACTACAAGTCCGGCCCGGCGACGGATGAGAAGGTGCGCAGCCGGATTTTTTTGCAGAAAGATCCGCGCGGAAAAATGTATGCGGCGGGAAATTTCGTCGCGGGTTTCCCGGCGATCAGCGCCGACAATTGGCAGGGCGGCATCGACTTCGCGCCCGACGGCGAAGCGACGCCGACGACGCTGCGGGTGGAGCGGCCGTTTGTCGTCGCGCCGGTGACGACGCAAACGGCGGAGGCGGCGTATGACTTGGTGCTCGCGCAGGCCGGCGCGTCGCTCGCGCGCGATGCGGTGGACCGCCGGGTGATTGAGGAGATTCGCACCGGCACCGCGAAGTTTGGGGCGACTTACAAAGGCGGCGGGAAGGGCATCATCGACTCGCAACGCGACGTCGGCGGCTGGCCGGAGCTGCGGTCGCTGCCGGCGCCCGTCGATACGGATCACGACGGCATGCCGGACGCGTGGGAAAAGGCGCACGGCCTCAATCCGGCCGATCCGGCCGACGGCCCACGTGCAGCGCACCCCGGCGGCTACACCCAGCTTGAACTTTACCTCAACTCACTCGTTCCAACCTCCAGTTAAATCATCATGAACTATACTCGCAGACAGTTTCTCGGCAGCACCGCCGCCGCGGTCATCGTGGGCGGCATGAAGGCGCAGGGCACCGTCATCGGTGCGAACGACCGCATCCGGGTTTGCACGATCGGCTTCAACGGCCAGGGCAGCAGCCACATCAAAGACATCCTCGCGATGAAAGGCGCCGCGGAATACGTCGCGCTCTGCGATGTCGACGCGAACGTCCGCGCGAAGGGCGCGGCGATGGTCAAGGCCGCGCAGGGCAAGGAGCCAAAGCTCTACAAGGACATGCGCGATGTGATGCAGGACAAAAACATCGATGTCGTCACGGTCGCGACGCCGAACCACTGGCATTCGCTCGCCGGCGTGTGGGCGTGTCAGGCGGGCAAAGATGCCTACATCGAGAAACCGATTTCGCACAATATCTACGAAGGCCGGCAGGTCGTCGCGGCTGCGGCGAAATACGGCCGCATCGTGCAACACGGCACGCAGAGCCGCTCGAACGGCACGCTCATCCGCGACATGAAGCTGATCCACGACGGGTTCATCGGGAAGATCGTCGAGTCGCGCGGCTACGTTTACAAAAACGGCAACCGCGGTTCCATCGGCCGCGGCAAACCCGGTCCGGTGCCGGAATATCTCGATTGGGCGCTGTGGCAGGGACCGGCGAAAGAGCGCGAGTTCATGATCAACACCGACCGCAAAAAGCCCGGCCTCCACGTGCACTACGACTGGCACTACTTCTGGGAATACGGCAACGGCGAGATCGGCAATCAGGGTGTGCACGAGATGGATATCGCGTGCTGGGGCCACAACCGCGGCTTGCCGACAAGCGTGCACAGCGCGGGCGGACGTTTCGGTTTGGACGACGACGGGCAGACGCCGAATTCGCAGGCGACGACGTTTTCCTATGCGGACGGCTCGATCCTCACATTTCAGGTGCGCAACCTCGGCTCGTTTGAGGAAGCCGACGGCGGCAACTGCGGTAACAGCTTCTTCGGCACGAAGGGATTCTACGTCCGCGGCAAAGGCTTTTTCAGCTACAAGGAAAGCAAGAAGGACAAAGATGGGAAGGTGTCTCCGCGCGAAGCGATCCCTGTCCCGGAAAACGCACCCAAGCCGCCGAAGGGCGACAAGTGGCAGCGTTTCTTCGCCGCGGTGCGTTCGCGCAAGCCGGCCGATCTCCCGGTATCTCCGCTGGAGGCGCACCAATCCTGTGTGCATTGCCACCTCGGCAATATCGCGTTCCGCGCGGGCCGTTCGCTCGCGTTCGATCCGCAGACGGAGCGCTTCAAGGAGAGCGCGCTGAATCCGCAACTCACACGCGAGTATCGGAAGAACTTCGAGGTTCCGCAGATCGCGTGAACGCAGGGGCGTCGCTGCCGGCGCCCGTTTGAAAATTACCCACAAGACGAGCGTCGGCACGCGGCGCCCCTCTCAGCACCCGTTTTACCTTCCCCCTTCTTTGCCATGCCCCAACACACCTCATTCCGATTCGCGTTCGCATCGCTCTACCTCACCTCGCTCGCCGCTGCGCAGTCGGCGTCCACTGCGCCGAAGGTCGGCACTACCGCCGAGGATCCCGTTCAATTGAGCCCCTTCGAAGTCGTCGACGACACGAAGGGTTACTTCTCCGGCAACACGATGTCCGGCACCCGCCTGAACTCGAAACTCGAGGATGTGGGCGCGGCGATCACCGTGATGACGAAGGAGCAGATGTCGGATTTCGCGATGCTCGATATCAACGACATCTTCACCTACGCGGTGAGCACAGAGGGCAGCGGCGAATACACCGATTTCGCCGTGAACAACAACGGCCACGTGGCCGACAACATTCAGAACAATCCGCGCGGCGCGAACCGCATGCGCGGCATCGGCGCGGCGAATATCTCGATGGGCAACATCGGCCTTTCCGGCCTCACGCCCGTAGATCCGCTGAATATCGCGGGCGTCGAGATCAGCCGCGGCCCCAACGCCAATGTCTTCGGCCTCGGCAGCCCCGGCGGCACGTTGAACATGATCCCGGCGACGGCGAATCTCACGAAGAACAAAACGCAGACGACGACGCGCGCCGACAGTCTGGGCGGCTACCGTTTCGACCTCGATGCGAACCGCGTGCTGCTGAAAAACCGGCTCGCGTTTCGCGTCAGCGGCGCGTTCCAGCATGATGGATACGTGCGGAAGCCCTCCGGCACGGACACCGTCCGCTACAACGGCATGATGCAGTTCAAGCCCTACAAATGGACCACGCTGAGCGGCTCGTTTTCCTACTACCGGATGAACGGCAACCGGCCCAACACGCTCATGCCGCGCGACGGCGTCTCGTATTGGAACCAGCAGGGCCGCCCCGCCTGGGATCCAGTGACCTCCACCTACACGGTCAACGGCATCACCTACGGCCAAAACGGCGCGGGCCCGCTCGCGACGCGCACGCCGATCACGAGCGACAACAATATCCCGGATGTTTTTCAGCGCACGTTCTCCGGCAGCGACCGCGGCCAAGTGTTTATCGAGAACGGCGCGGTTGCCTACTGGACGACACCGACGGGCAATTCCAACGCCGGGATCTCGCCACTGCTGAACAATTCCAGCAACCGCCTCATGGCCCCGAGCTCGGCGGCGGGCGTGGTTTCGGGCCGGTTCACCAGTCAACCGCTCTTCACCACCATCCCCTCGTTGAGCGACAAGACCTACTACGATTGGACGGAGACGAATCTCGGCGCGATGAACCGCCTCACGGATCGCACGCTCACGGCCTATGCGCAGCTTCAGCAGATCTTCCTGCACACGCCGCGCCATACGCTCGTGGGCCAGGCCGACTGGCAGCGCGAAGATTCCCTGCGGTATCAGCGAAACATTTTCGGCACCGGGCCCTCGAACCAGATCCTCGTCGACGTGAATTCGCGCCGGCTCGACGGCACGCCGAACCCGTTTTTCGGCCGCCCGTATATCGGTCTCGACAGCCCGCTCACGCAGTGGATTCCCGGCCGCAGCGAAACTTACCGCGGCCAGCTCGCCTACAAACTCGACCTCACGCAGGAGAAGGGCGGGTTGAAATGGTTCGGCCTGCACAACCTCACCGTCTACGACGAATACCGCTGGTCGTGGACGCGCCGCTTCAGCTACCGCGACGTGCTCGCCTCGAATCACGCGTGGGTGCCGGCCGGCACGTTGCCCGCCGTCTCGGGCAATGTGAATGGCGGCCCGCAGGCTTCGAATGCGCGCTTCCGCGGTTATTTTCGTTACTACGTCGGTGATGCCAACGGCAGTAACGTCGACTATGCGCCGAGCACGTTCAACTACGGCCCTGCGACCTTCGTGTGGGGTAACGCGGTCACCGGAGTGTTTCAACGCGAGCCCGCGCTGCTCGACCAGCGTCCCACGATCGACAGCGCCGGCGGCGGCAGCAATTCGCAGACGATCAACAAAACCACCGGCGGCGTGGTCCAGAGCATGTTCCTCGACGGCCGGCTCGTGACGACGTTCGGCCTGCGCGACGACGGCGTCTACGACAAGCGCGGCACCGAGCCGCGCCTGCTCACGTCCGACGGCACGGATTTTAACTACCAGGTGATGAACGGCTGGGCCCCCGGCGACTACTCGTTCAATTCCGGGCGCACGAAGACCGCGGGTGGGGTCGTGCGGCCCTTCCGCGAGCTTGGCCCGATCAGTCGCGCGGCGCAGCAGGGCGGCCTCACCGGTTTCGCGGCCCGCGTGCTCAACGGACTCACGCTCACCTACAACGAGTCCGACAGCTTCATTCCGCAGGGCCCGCAACAGGACGTGTTCCGCAACCAACTTCCGAATACGCGCGGTGAAGGCAAAGACTGGGGCTTCTGGCTGAACCTCGCCGACGGCAAGTTCGTCCTCCGCGTCAATCGCTTCGAGGCGAAGCGCATCAAGACCCGCAACGGCGACGCCGCGACCATCGCGCAGCGCCTGCTCCGGATCGACGTGTTCCAGAACGACGCGCACCAACTCGTGAACAACGCGCGCGCCTGGATCACGGAGCGCAACCCGACGTTCAGCGCCGCGCAGATCGAGGCCGAGATCGCGCGCCAGACGGGTTTGTCCGTCGAGGAGCAACACGAACTCGTGTTGCCCGATCCCGGCATCTCCGCCACGCAGGACGTCGAGTCACGGGGCACGGAGTTCGAGCTGAATTTCAACCCCACGCGGCACTGGACGATGCAGGGTTCGCTCAGCGAGACGGAGACGAGCAACACGAATGTTTCCAGTGCGAGCACCGAGTGGATCGCGAAGCGCATGCCGATCTGGACGACGATCGTCGACCAGCGCACGAACACGTTGTGGTGGAAAACCGCCTACGGCAGCAACACGCCCGAGCAGGCGTTCAACACCAACGTGAACATTCCGCTGAAGATCATCCTCCAGCAGCAGGGCAAGGCGAACCCCCAGATCCGCAAGTATCGCTTCAAGTTCTCGACGAACTACCAACTGGCCGGCCTCACGCAGCACCGCATCTTGAAAAACTTCAACGTGGGCGGCGCGCTCCGTTGGGAGGACAAAGGCGGCATCGGTTACTACGGCGTGCAATCGCTGCCGGCCCAGATCACCGACCTCGATCCGAACCGCCCGATTTACGACAAGTCCCATTACTACGTGGATGCTTTCGTGAACTACCGCCTGAAACTGTTTAACAACAAGATCGGCGCCAACCTCCAGCTCAACGTCCGCAACCTCGGCGAAAACGGCCGCCTCCAGCCCGTGGGCGCCTTCCCCGACGGCACCCCGCTCGCCTACCGCATCATCGACCCCGCGCTGTATATTTTTCAGGTGAAGTTCGATCTGTAGGCGCTCACTCGCGAAGGATTAAGGTCCCGCCTGAGAAGTTGTTCCGCGCGTGCTACGCGGTGTGCGTTCAGAAGCGCAACGTGGCGTTTACGAAAACGAGCCTGACGACGATGGTCGTATGAAATCGGCGAGCCGGTCCGCGAATTTCACCAAATCCGGGCCGGCACGTTTGGACGCATCGGCACGGCCACCCACCGGGGCGCCACGACGATCAAAGCAGGCACATTGGCACTTGTAGGCGAAGGTGCGATCCTGACGTCGATCAGCTTCGCTGATCCGCTTTGCGGACTGAGTAGATGCGCCGTGGCAAATCGCCTGATTGGGACGAATCACGCGGAGTGCGATTCCGACCCTGCGACGTGGTCGGGGATCGCGTAGCGGGGCGATGGCAGCGACGGTGGTTCGGCGCCGACGTGGGAAGCCGGGGCGAGCGACGGACTGAAGCTTGTCGCTATTTTTTTTTGTAAACCGTGGCGGGGTCGAAGAGGGGCTGGGACGTGAAGGAGAGTTTGAATGATGCCGGGTCGGCGGGGTTCACGTCGTCGGCGAGTTTGCGGTAAAAGCAGGATTTGTAGCCGTTGTGGCAGCTGGCGTTGGCGGCGCCGGTTTGCTCGACCTTGATGAGGAGCACGTCTTGGTCGCAATCGGTGCGGACTTCGCGGACGTGCTGCACGTTGCCAGACTCTTCGCCTTTGACCCAGAGTTTGTTGCGGGAGCGGCTCCAGTAGGTGGCTTTTTTGGTCGTGAGCGTGTGGTTGAGCGACTGGGCGTTCATGAACGCGAACATGAGGACTTCGCCGGTGTGCACGTCTTGGGTGATACAGGGGATGAGGCCGTCGGGGCCGAATTTCGGCTGCAGCGTCGTGCCGAGCTCGATCTCGGCGGTGGTGGTGCGGGCGGGGAAGACGTAGGTGCTCATGAGCGGGTGGCGAGTGATGCGTAGCGGGTGGCGAGGAGAGGTAAATTATTTGGGTCAGGTCGCGGCGAGTTTGCGCAGGTAGTCGTAGGTGTAGAGGCCGGTGTTGTGGCCGTCGCTGAAATCGAAACGGATGGCGTAGTTGCCGACGATGGCCCAGCCGACGACTTGCACGCCGGGAAACTGTTTCGGGCCGTCGCCGCCGTATTTGTTTCCAAGGATATCGACCTCGCCGAGGTTCGCGGCGGAGGGGGAGGCGGCGCGGAGTTTCTCGAACGGGAGGTAGCTCTCGGCGCCGTCGGCCCAGACGATGGCGACTTCCTGGCCGATGAGCTGGAGATTGGTGGGTGCGTGCATGGTGCGGTCGGTGAGGAAGCGATTTTTCCGCGGAGTTGGACAGCAAATTGTCGGCGCGGGCCGGAGCGGGCGGAAGCGCAATGGGCGGCGGTTGATCCCGCCTCTCACGAGGCGGGCCACCAAAGCGGCGCGTGGGCCGAGCGGCGGCGATCAGGCTGTCGCGGTCGCGAGGCGGGCGGCGAAATGGCGGTGGATGCCGGCGGCGGCGCGGCGGGCGTCGCGCACGGCGTGGACGACGAGGCTGGGGCCGCGGACGGAATCGCCACCGGCGAAGACACCGGGGAGGCTGGTCATCTGGTTGCGGTCGACGACGAGGCCGCCCCATTCGTTGACCTTGATGGCGGAGAATTCGCTGTCCTCGGGGAACGCGACGGGATCGAAACCGTAGGCGACTAGGACGAGGTCGACGGGGGCGTCGAATTCGGAGCCGGGGACCGCGCGCGGTTTGCTGCGGCCGGAGGCGTCGGGGGCGCCGAGCTCCATGCGGACGCAGCGCACGGCGGAGATGCCGCCGCGGCCATCGGGGACGATTTCGGTGGGGTTGGTGAGGAACTGAAATTCGGCGCCTTCTTCGAGGGCGTTATAGTATTCCTTGCGGCTGCCGGGCATGTTCGCGAAGTCGCGGCGGTAGAGGCAGACGGCGGATTTGGCGCCGGCGCGGAGGGCGGTGCGGAGGCAATCCATCGCGGTATCGCCGCCGCCGAGGACGGCGACGCGTTTGCCGGCGACGTCGATGGGCGGGAGGCCGACGAGGACGGAATCGACGTTCTTCTGGATCAGGAAGGGCAGCGCCTGCTCGACGCCGCGTAAATTTTCGCCGGGGACGCCGGCGGTTTTGGATTTCTGCGCGCCGTGGCCGAGGAAGACCGCGTCGTGCGTGCGGCGTAGTTCCGCGAGGGAAACGTCGCGACCGATGGCGACGCCAAGTTTGAATTCGACGCCGCGTTTCGCGAGGAGATCGACACGGCGAGCGACGATGGATTTCTCAAGTTTGAAGGCGGGGATGCCGTTGACGAGCAGGCCGCCCGGGAGGAGCAGCGACTCGAAGACGGTGACGCGGTAGCCGAGCTGGGCGAGCTCATCGGCGCAGGCGAGGCCGGCGGGACCGGAGCCGATGATGGCGGCGCGGAGGCCGTTGGGCGTGGTGGGAGCGGCGTCGACGGCGTCGTGGGCGAAGGCGTATTCGTTGATGAAGCGCTCGACGGAGCCGATGGCGACGGGGTCGCTCTTGCAGTTGAGAATGCAGGCACCTTCGCAGAGGCGCTCCTGAGGGCAGACGCGCGAACAAATCTCGGGCATATTGCTCGTGGTGCGCGAGAGGGCGGCGGCTTCGAGAAACTGGCCCTGGGCGGCGAGCGCGAGCCACTCGGGAATGCGATTCGAGAGCGGGCAGGCCTGGGCGCAGAGGGCGTTGGGGCACTGGATGCAGCGGCTGGCTTGTTCGCGAACGGTGGCTTCGTCGTAGTCGGAGTAGATCTCGTGGTAGTCGGCGACGCGTTCGGCGGCGGCCCGTTTCGGGGGCGCGGTGCGGGCGATAAGCGACCACGCGTATTTCGAGGTGGTCGCGTTGGATGCCGTGGTGGGCATGGGCGTGGGGTGCTAGCTAGTCTACGGCACGCGAGGGCGTTTGACTGAGCGGTTTTTGCGAATCGCTCCGCACGCCTTGCGCTCTGTGCGGGCGGGCGGGGCGTGGCGCGCGGTGGCGCGCGGGGCGGACGCGGCAATGCGGCGCCGCGGGCGCGACTACACGTAGCTCGCGAGCGTGCCGTGGGCGGCGAGTTGGGTTTCCGAAACGACGCAGGCGGCGCCGATCGAAGGATGCGCGGCGCAGAACGCGGCGAGTTCGTTTTCTTGAAAAATAAAGAAGGCGGTCGAGAGTGCGTCGGAGAGAGCGGCGGTGGGCGCAAGGGCCCAGGCGCGCGTGGTGCGCGGAGCGGGCGCGCCGGTGCGCGGGTCGATGAGGTGGGCGCCCTTTACGGCGATGCCGGAGCCGCTGAGGGCGACGTGGCTGAGCGAGAGCAGGCGGTGCGTGGCGCCTTCGCCGAGGCCGATGGGCCAGCCGGGATGGCCGGAGGGCGGAGCGAGGGCGAGCGCGGTGCTGCCGCCGCTCTGGAGGCACGCGGTGGTGACGGCCCACTCGGCGAGCTGCGCGGCCATGCGGTCGAGAGCGTAGCCTTTGCCGACGGCGCCGAGATCGAGGTGCAGGCGGGCGGCGCGGGAGGTGAGCGTGTGGGCGTCGGGATCGAGCGTGAACAGCGGGGCGTCGTCGGGCTGATCGGGGGAGCGTTGGGAAGCGTAGGCGGCGTCGAAGGCGCGTCCGGTGGCAATGGATACATCGGCGGCGATGAGCAGGCACTGGAGCGTGTCCTCGCCGATGGTGATGGTCTCGCCGCAGGCGAGGCGGTTGGCGCGGGCGATGTCGGAGGATTCGACGTAGCGGCTGAGTTCGCTCTCGAGCCGGTCGAGTTCGCGGTAGGCGGCGGCGGCGGCCTGGCGGGCGTAGTCGCGCGGGTGATCGGCGATGATAACGGCGAAGGTCGTGGCCATCGCCTCGTGGTGGAATTCGGGCCAGTTCATCGGCGTTGGCGAAGGATGCGGCGCAGGCGGAACATCGCGAGGGCGGGGCGCCACCAGAGTTGGCGGAGGCCGTATTTGGCCTCGCCGCGGGTGCGCGGGTGGTGGCGCACGCGGAATTCTCCGAGGCGAAAACCGGCGGCGACAACAATGGCGGGGAGGAAGGACTGGAGCAGCTCGAACGGGAAGAGGCAGGCGACGACCTCGCGGCGCATGGCGCGGAGCTGGCAGCCGCTGTCGTGAAGGCGGTCGCCGAGGAAGCGGCCGCGGACGAGATTGGCGAGGCGCGACATGCGGCGGCGGAGCCACGAATCGTGGCGGTCGTGGCGCCAGCCGCACGCGACATCGAGCGTGCCGGCTTCGACGGGTGCGAGGAGGAGCGGGAAATCGCGCGGGTCGTTTTGGCCGTCGCCATCCATCGCGAGGATAATTTCACCGCGGGCGGAGCGGAGGCCGTCGAGCAGCGCGGTGGCCTGGCCGAGATTGCGGGATTGGTGCAGCGCACGGCAGCGGGGCCAGCGGGCGATGCAGGCGGAGATTTCTTCGGCGGTGGCGTCGGTGCTGCCATCGTTGACGAGGATGATTTCGTAGTCGGCGCCGAGCGAGGCGAGGACTTCGACGGAGGTGCCGATGAGCGGGAGGATGTTGCCGGCTTCGTTGTAGAAGGGGACGACGAGGGAGTAGCGGGGAGTCGTCATGGGGCGGCGGGGGCAGGGGTGAAGACGACGCAGAGCACGCCGGGTCGCAAGCCCAGGTAGGTTTCGTGGTAATCGCCCCGGAGGCGGGCGCGCACAGCGACGGCGTGTGCGGCTGAAGCCACTACGAGGGCGCCGTCGCAGTCGGCGGGCGGGCTCGACCAATAGCCGACCGAGGCAGGCGGGACCGTGCGCAGATACCACGGGAGCGGCCAATATTCCTCGCTGATGACGCGAATCACGCCGGCGGGCGTGCGGGCGAAGGCGGCTTCGGCGAGCGAGCGGATTTTGCGGACGTCGGGCGAACTGTGGACATAGGCGTAGGGGTTGCGGGCGTCGGCCGGGCGAAGGAACGACGCGAGGTTGGTCTGGGTGAGCTGGAGCGCGACGACGCAG
>CALRZR010000152.1:0-18317 GCA_943372705.1 Opitutus sp. GAS368
GGCCCAATCTCCACCTTTCCGCCCGCGGCCAATGGAACCAGGGCACCGGCAATCTCGCCGAGCAGAGCATCCTGCGCGCAAGCGCGACCACCGCCCTCGATCACAACGTCGACTACCAGCGCTACGGCCAACGCTACGTCACCTCGGCCACTTGGTATGCACGCCCCGGACTCACCTTCGGCGCCCAATACAACTACCGCCTGAAACTCGCCGACTACCGCGCCCTCCGCGACTCCACGGCCAACACCAACCTCGCCGCCACCCGCGACCGTTACCCGCAGTTCATCGTCGACAACGACATCGCCAGTCACGACACGACGCTCCGGCTCTCTTGGCGTCGCTCGGCAAATCTCAATTTCACCACGCGCTACGCCTACCAGAAGGCCACCGTCACCACGACCTTCGACAATATCGGCGAAATCGAAAACGGCCGGCTAACCCGCCACGTCGTCACGCAGAGCGCCACCTGGACGCCCCTCCCGCGCCTGTTCCTCACCGGCACGGTCAACGTCACGTTTGACCAACTCTGGGTGCCCGCCCACCGCCTCACCGTTGTATCCGATAACAACTACACGAGCGCTTCCCTCGGTGCCGGCTACGCCCTCGGCAAAGTCACGGATATCTACGTCGACGTTTACCACTACCGGGCCGACAACTACACCAACAACCCCGCAGTCACCCTGCCGCTCAATTCCGGTCAGACGCTCGACACCGCCTTCGTCACCTGGGTCCGCCGCCAGAGCGAACGCCTCGTCTACACCGTCAAATACGGCTACGGCACCAATCGCGACGGCACCTACGGCGGCCAAAACGATTTCACCGCGCACATGCTCTACGGCAAAGTGCAGCTGAAATTCTGAGGACCTCTCCCATGGCCCGGTTCCAGCGCATCCTTCGTCGTATCCCGGCGGCACTCCTCATCTTGTTTCTTCTCCTGCAGTTCATCCGCAAACCCCTGGACAACCGCGGCGAAGCCGAGGGACCGAAGTCGTTCGCGGCGCAGTTCAATCCGCCCGTGAAGGTTCTGCGCTTCATGCGCGACTCCTGCTACGACTGCCACTCCAACTACACGCGCTACCCGTGGTATGCCTACGTGCAACCCTTCGGCTGGTTCGTCGCCAAGGACGTCCGCGACGGCAAACGCTCTCTCAATCTCTCCGAGTTCGGCATCCTCGGAAAAAAGGCCCAGGCCCAACGCCTCGAATACATCCTGGATGCGACCAACGAAGGCGACATGCCCTACTGGACCTATCGCATGCTACACCCGGACGCCCGCCCCAGCGCCCAACAGATGGCGGCCGTCACCACGTGGATGAAGGACACCGTCACGAACTTCGACATCAAGACCGGCACCGAACCTACCCACCCCACCGCCCAACCCGGCACGTGAGCCAACCCTCGGACCACCGCATACCATGAAGCTGCAGACTCGCCTCTTTCTCGTATCCCTCATCCCCACTCTGGCCCTGATCCTGATCATCGGCGCCGTGCAATGGACGGCACGACGCAACCGCGTGGAGATGGAACGAGCTGTGCAAAACGCGGCGTTTTCCGATCTCGCCCGGCAGATGCAGCTGCAGGTCCGCGAAATCCAGGACATGCTCACCGCCCTCTCCGCCACCCGCCAGGCCGACGAGGTCAAAGAAGTTTTCGTCTTCGTCGGCAAGACCCGCGACGCGTTTCACAAGAACGTCGCCAAGTTTCGCGTCCACTACACCGCACTCAACGACACCAAACGGCTCGAACAGCTCAAAACCATCGATGCCGATATCGACGCCCTCCTCGAAACCGGCCAACGCATGACACTTGCCTACATCCAAAAAGGCACGGCCGAAGGCACCGTCTTGATGAGCGATGTCGACGACATCGGCGACCGCCTGCGGACCAACTTCGAATCGTTCGTCGACGAACAGGTGGACCAGTTCAAGAGCCTGCTTGATCACGTCGCCGCCAACGGCAGCAAGTTCGCCAAGGTCGGCCTGATCGGCGGTGGCGTGGTGGTTGCCCTCGTTATCGTCGTGAGCTGGCTCGCCTCCGTCCAAATTTCCCGCCGCATTTTTGTCGCCCTCGAGTCCATCCGCGAAGGCGGCGAGCAAGTCGCCGCCACTACCGCGCAAGTTTCCTCCGCCGGCGGGTCGCTGGCCTCTGGCGCCGCTGAGCAGGCCGCGGCCATTGAGGAAACCGCTGCCGCCATCGAGGAGTTGGCGAGCATGACCAAGCGCAATGCCGAGCACGCCCAGCACGCCAGCGAAGCCGCGATCACCGCCCGTCGCTCCGCCGATGACGGCGCTTCCCGCATGGCCGCCATGCAGACCGCCATGCACGACATCTCCGCCGCCAGCCAGGACATCACGAAAATCCTCCGGACCATCGAAGAGATCTCCTTTCAGACCAACATCCTCGCCCTCAATGCCGCGATCGAAGCCGCCCACGCGGGTGAGGCTGGCCGGGGCTTCGCCGTTGTCGCCGAAGAGGTCCGCGCCCTCGCCCAACGCTCCGCCGCCGCCGCCAAAGAAACCGCCGCCAAGATCGAAGACTCCGTCGCCAAGAGCAAATACGGCGCCTCGATCAGCGCCGATGCCGCCACCAGCTTCGCCTCCATCCAGGAGCAGATCCGCACCGTGGACGGTCTCGTCACTGACATTGCCAACGCCTCCCGCGAGCAGAGCGAAGGCATCGCCCAAGTTAACTCCGCCGTCACCGATATGGACAAGATCACCCAGACGAACGCGGCGACTGCCGAAGAAAGCGCGTCCAGCGCGGTCGAACTCAACGCCGAAGCGGAGAAGCTCACCAAAATCGTCGGTGCCCTTTTCAATCTCATCGGCGGGCGCCGCCAGAACGACAACAGCGGCCTCTCCGGTGCACCCCGTCCCGGCGGGCGCCGCAAGATCGACCGCGAAAACATCTCTCCCGGCGAAACGAACTCCTCCGCATCCCCGGCAGCGTCGCCCTCCGAGGATCGCCGCGCTCCCCGCCCCCACGCACTCCGCCGACCGGTCTTCACGGCCGCCGGCGGGACCGCCGGCCTCACGGCGGTCGACGATCACTTCAAGAACTTCTGACCGGAGGGATCGTCACCGCAGTCCGCACCTCACGGTTGCAAAACACGTCGCGCTAGCCGCGCCGATTCCTCGGCCTCGCTACCGCGACCGCCAGGAATCTCGACCCCGGCGTGGCCGCTCCCCGGGGTCAGTTCGCTTCCGCCGGAGCCTGCCAAGCCCCGGGAGAAAGCGCATAGCCGATGCCTGCGCAGGTTTCCAGCGAGCCCGGCAATTCGCCTTTGTCGCCCACCTTCTTGCGAAGTCTCCAGATATGGGTTTCCACCGTCCGCGTGTTCATCTCGGACTCGTAGCCCCACACCGCTCTCAATAGGAGTTCCCGCGCGACCGGTCGGCCCCGGGCTTGCGCCAGGCACTCCAAGATCGCGAATTCCGTCTTCGTCAACGTCACCTTGGCGCCCGCCTGCTCCGCCCGTTTGATCGTCAGATCGATCGACGTCGGACCCAGCTGGAGCTTGCGCGCTTCGCGTTTCGTCGCGTCGTCGACCGGGCTCGCCCGTCTGAGCAACGCGCGCACCCGCGCCACGAGTTCGCGCGCGTCGAACGGCTTCATCACAAAATCGTCGGCGCCCGCGTCGAATCCCCGCACCCGGCACTCTACATCACACTGGGCCGACAACAGCATCACCGGCACCTTCGATCCCGCCTCGCGCAGGCGCTCGATGACCTCGATCGCGGCACTCCCCGGACTACCCACATCCATCAGGATGATCGCGGGCCGATGCACCGCCACCAGCGAGAGCAAAGCTCCGCTGCAGTCGGCCTGTATCAGGGCAAACGGTTCCTCGCGCAGAGCCTGCTGGATCAACCTGCGGGGCAACGGTTGATCGTCCACCACGAGCACAGTTCGAAGGGGACCATCCATGGGGTCGGCCAAAATCGACTCAGGGTATAGGCTTCGCACAGCCCCCCTTTATCGGAACTACCCACATCGGCTTTAGCGGTTTGTGATTTTTCCGTGACCGCTTTCGACAGTCGGTGGCGCGCCCCGGTCCTCGGACGGTTTTCCCGTCTCGTCCCCGTGATAGTCTCACCGCCACCAGGAAAATACTTACGCCTAAACGTAACTATTCTCACCCGTTTCGCAGTAAACCAGGCACCAGCGCGGCCGATGAACCCGGCAAAGCCCGAACGATTCCTGTTCATCTAGGTATCACCATGAAACTCAGTCAGAAAATTATCCTCGTTGCTGCCATCGCCGTCGTCGCCACCGCCCTCGGGGCCGGCGCCACCGTTTACATCCTTTCGCGGAAGAACCGCATCCAAGCCCTCCACGCCGAGATGAGTGTCGTTCTCCGTCAGGCCGAGACCATGGCCGAGCGCATGGATGCCATGCACCGCGCCAACTCCTTTGATCTCCCCTCGCTGGTCTCCGCCGCGAAAGCCCAGAGTGGCGGACGCCCGCTGGCCGAAACCTACCGCGAGACCGCTTTCTACAATACAATCCCGATCGTCGCGTCTTGGCAGGCCGCCGACAAAGCCGCCAAGGAACAGGGCTACGATTTCTTCACCCCGTCCTCACCCGACATTAAGGCCCGCAATCCGAAAAACAGCCACGGCACCGACTTCGCCGCGGCGTTCAAAGCCTTCGAGGCCGGCCAAACGGAATTTTTCCAGCACGACACCGCCCGCAACGAACTCATCCTCGCCCGCCCCGTCCGCCTCGCGGAAAGTTGTCTCTCCTGTCACGGCGATCCCGCCCTCAGCCCCAACAAAGACGGCAAAGATCTCCTCGGTTTCCCGATGGAAGGCCTCAAGACCGGCGACCTCAAAGGCGCCTTCGTCCTCCGTGCGCCGCTGCGCGCCGACTCGGTCGTCGCCACGACCATGGGCACCATGAGCATCGTGAGCCTCGGTCTCCTCGGCTTCACTATCACCGGACTAATCTTTTTCAGCCGCCGCTACATCGAGCGCCCGCTGGCCGCGGCCATCGCCGAGATCGATGGCGCCAGCACCCAGACCGATTCCGCTGCCAAAGAAATCGCCTCCGCCAGCCAATCTGTCGCCGAGGGCGCGTCCACCCAGGCCGCTTCCCTCGAAGAAACCAGCGCCTCCATCGAAGAGCTCAACAGCATGACGCGCCGCAATGCCGAGCTCGCCGATCAGGCCAAACATACCGCCGCCACCGCCCGCACGACTGCCGACGCCGGGGCCACCCAGATGCACGCGATGCAGACGGCGATGGCTTCGATCAAGACCGCCAGCACCGACATCACCAAGATCCTGAAGACCATCGACGAGATCGCCTTCCAGACCAACATCCTCGCACTCAACGCCGCCGTCGAAGCCGCCCGCGCCGGCGAGGCCGGCATGGGTTTCGCCGTCGTCGCCGAAGAAGTTCGCGCCCTCGCCCAACGCTCCGCCGCTGCCGCCAGGGAAACCGCCGCCAAGATCGAAGACTCCGTCGCCAAGAGCCAGCACGGCATCACGGTGAGCAATACCGCCGCCGAAAGTTTCGCCAGCATCCAACGCGAGGTCGCCGAACTCGATCAACTCGTCGGCCAAATCGCCTCCGCCTCGCATGAACAAAGCCAGGGCATCGGCCAACTCACCTCGGCCATCGCCCAAATCGACCAGATCACCCAGGCCAACGCCGGCAACGCCGAGCAAACCGCCTCCGCCTCCCAGCAGCTCAACGCCCAAGCCGGCGCCCTGAAGCAAACCGTCACGACGCTCCACCGCTTCATCGGCGTCGCCGACCATCCGGCGCCCACGGCCCACGCGCCCCGGCCCACCGCTTCTGGCCAACCCGCCCCGCGCCCGCGCGACTCCGGCGTCCGTCCGGCCCGCGAAGTCGCCCTCCGCCGATAAAAATCCCCCGGCACCCGCTCCCCCGCCTCGACGCCGGGATTTTCCCATCACGGCGTCAAATCCTCCCGATAAGATTTGTATCAGGTTTCCCGGACTACGTGCCGATACCTCACCGCTGCCGTTAATTTTCCAAAATATTCCCCCGGACATTCCGGTTGTTTTACCGACCGCGCGGTTTCGCGCGGTCACCGCACTTTCCCATCTATGAATCCGTCCCGCGTCTCCGCTTCCGCGCCCTCGCGCTCCTCCCTCGGCCTCACCGGCAAGCTCGTCATTGCCTTCCTCGTCCTCGGCACCCTCCCGCTGATCGCCATCGCCGTGTTCTCGTTCCGAGCACTCGACCGCATGAATGAAGGCGTCGCCGATTCCTTCCGCGCCACCAGCCAGGCGATCATCGACACCGTCGACCGCAATCTCTTCGAGCGCTACGGTGACGTGCAGGCCTTCGGACTCAACCAAGCCCTCGCCGCCACCGGTGATTGGTATAAGGTCGGCTCCAAGGAGAATCCCGTCGCCAACGCGATGAACGGCTACGTGAAGCTCTACGGCCTCTACCCGCTCACCATCGCCGTCGACCTCGCCGGTCGTGTCATCGCCGTCAACGATGTCGACGCCGCCGGCAAACCCATCGACACCGCCTGGCTTTACAAAGAAAACTACAAGGACGCCCCGTGGTTCAAAGCCACCGTCGCTGGCGAGTTCCTCAAGAGCCCCACGCTCGACGGCACCCACGTGCAGGATCTCTATTTCGATGCCGATGTCGCCAAGATCACCGGCGGCGACGGTCTCGTGCTCTCGTTCTCCGCGCCCATCCGCGATGTTTCCGGCAAAGTCGTCGGCGTGTGGACCAACCGCGCCACCTTCTCCTTCGTCGAAGAAATCGTCCAGTCCGCCTACGCCGACTTTAAGCGCCGCGGCATGGCCTCCGCCGAGTTCTCGCTCCTCGATGCCACCGGTCGCGTTCTCATCGACTACGATCCCACCACCTCCGGAAACACTCAGGTCGTCCACGACCGCAATGTTGTCCTCAAACTCAATCTCGCCGAGAGCGGCGTCGAGGCCGCCCAACGCGCCGTAAAAGGCGAAGCCGGAGTCAACCGCTCCCTCCACGCCCGCAAGCGGGTGCAGCAGGTCGCCGGCTTCGCCCACTCGCAGGGCGCCCTCGGCTTCCCCGGCCTCAAATGGTCGGCCCTCACCCGCGTCGGCGTCGCTGAGGGCGAAGCAGGCATCCGCGCGGCGAAAATCCAGGCCTATCTGGTGATCGGCCTCAGTCTCCTCGGTCTCGCCGCCGCCGCCGTATGGCTCGGTCGCTCCCTGTCGCGCCCCATCTTTGTTGCCCTTGAACAGATCCGCGAAGGCGGCGAACAAGTCGCCGCGACCACCGCCCAAGTTTCTTCCGCCGGTAATTCCCTCGCCGCCGGCGCCACCCAACAGGCCGCCTCGCTCGAAGAAACCGCCGCCTCCATCGAGGAGATGGCGAGCATGACCAAGCGCAACGCCGACCATGCCCAACACGCCAAGGACGCCGCCGTCGCGGCCCGCCAAACCGCCGATGCCGGCGCCGCCCGCATGGCCGCCATGCAAACCGCGATGAACGACATCTCCGTCGCCAGCCAGGACATCACCAAGATCCTGAAGACGATCGACGAAATCGCCTTCCAGACGAACATCCTCGCGCTCAACGCCGCCGTTGAGGCCGCCCGCGCCGGCGAGGCCGGCATGGGCTTCGCCGTCGTCGCCGAAGAAGTCCGCGCACTTGCCCAACGTTCTGCCGCCGCCGCCAAGGAAACCGCCGCCAAGATCGAAGACTCCGTCGCCAAGAGCCAGATCGGCGCCACCATCAGCGCCGACGTCACCAAGAGTTTCACCTCGATCCAGGAACAGATCCGCACCGTCGACGGACTCGTCAACGACATCGCCGGCGCCTCCCGCGAGCAGAGCGAGGGCATTTCCCAGGTGAACACCGCCGTCGCCGAGATGGACAAGATCACCCAGTCCAATGCCGCCACCGCCGAAGAGAGCGCGTCCAGCGCCGTCGAACTCAACAGCGAGGCGGAGAAACTCACCCGCGTCGTCGGCGGCCTCCTCACTTTGATCGGTGGGCGCCGCGCCAACGATCCCGTCGGCCTCGCCGGCGCCCCGCGCCCGGGTGGTCGTCGCAAGATCGACCATCACGCCGCGCCTCAGTCGGCCGCCGCCCCGGCCCGTGCCCACGTCACCGCCCGCGCCTCCACGCCCACCGTCGCTTCCCGCGGTGTCGTCCGCCCCGCCAAGCACACTCCCGCCTCCGCGCCGGCCACTGAACCGGTCTCGTCGATTTCGTCCAACGGCGAGTTCTTCAAGTAATCGCGCGCCCTCTTTCGATCGCCGGAGGGTTTCCTCCCGCCGGTCACGTCCGCATTACTCCCTAAGCGCGGCCTGCGTAGTGCACGCCCCGCTTAGGGCTTTTCACGCGCGGCGTAAGTGCTACGACTCGGGGCCCATGGAATGCGCCCCTCACCTGGCCCTCGCGCTGCGATGACTCCTCCCGGATCATCCGCGCCCGTGCCCTCCGGCGCCGAGCCTACCCGGCCGCGCGACCGCGACCTCGAGCTCCTCGCCGAGAATTTCACCGAGGGCACCCTCTACCAATTCGTCGTCACCGCCGAGGGCCAACAAATTATCACCTACCTCGGCCGCGGCGCCCAATCGCTTTTCGGCGCACTCCCCTCGCGGCTGCCCATCGGTATCGCCTGGCTGAATTCCCGTCTGCACCCCGACGATGTCGCGTCGATGACGGCGGCGCGGCACATCTCGCAACGCGACCTCACCCCATTCCGTCACGACGCCCGCGTTTGGAACGCCGAGGGTCTCCTGCGCTGGGTCAGCTTCCGCACCCAACCCCGGCGCACCGAAGACGGCCGCATCATCTGGGACGGCGTTATCACCGACGTCACCGCGCGCCACGAAGCCGAAGACGCCGTGCGCCGTCAGGTCGAGTTCCTCGCCGCCCTCAACCAAACCACCCTCGAACTCGTCGGCCGGCGCAACATCGCCGAGCTCCTCCAAGCTCTCTCCGCCCGTGCCGCGGCGCTGCTCCGCGCACCCCACGTCGAGATTTCGCTCCTCGATGGCGAGGACCTCGTCGTCCGCGCTTTTTCCTCCGGCCGCGACTACCTCCTCGGCGACCGCGTGAGCCGCACCGATCGTGCCGTCTCCTGGCGCGCCATCGACTCCCGCTCGCCACTGGTCATCGACGACTACTCCGCCGATCCCGACTCACGCGCCGTCTACCGCGCGCGCGGCATCCGCGCCCTCGCCGTCTTTCCCATCGTGCGCGGCGAGCGGTGTATCGGCGTTCTGGGTGCGGCCCGCGAAGCCCCGCACACCCCGTTTTCCACCGAAGATGTGCAGGAGGGGCTGCTCCTCGCCCGCATGGCCGCCCTCGTGCTCCACCACACGGGTCTTCTCGAAGAAGCCATCCGCGACGCCGAGCTGCGCACCGCCGCCCTTCGCGAGAGTGAGGAGCGTTTCCGCGTTCTCTTCGACCGCAGCCCACTCGGCATCGGCCTCTTCGCCCTTCCCGCCGGAACGATCACCGAACTCAACGCCACCGCCCTCGGCTTTTTCGGTTACTCCCGCGACGAGATCATTGGCCGCACCACCCGCGAGCTCAACGTCTGGGTCAACCCCGCCGACCGCGACGCCTACGTCGAGCAACTCCAGGCCAAAGGCTACGCCCACGAGTTCGAAGCCGAGATGCGCCGCAAGAACGGCGAGACGTTCGTCGTCCATTGGAGCGGCAGCCTCGTCACCCTCGCCGGTCAGCCCTACAGCCTCGCCTCGATTCTCGACGTCACCGCCCGCAAACTCTCCGAAGCCGCCCGCGACCGCTCCCTCGCGCTCATGCGCGCCACGCTCGAGTCCACCGCCGACGGCATCCTCGTCGTCAACGCCCGCGGTCGCATCGATACGTTCAACCGCATCTTCGCCGAGATGTGGCGCCTCGACGTCCACGCCCAGTTTTCTCCCGACGACGAGGCGAACGTCATCCGACACATCCTCGACCAACTCGTCTCACCCGAACTTTTTCTGTCCGCCCTTCGCGACCTCTACGCCGGCTCGGATGAAGAGGTTTTTGATGTGCTCCACTGCCGCGACGGCCGCGTCTTCGAGCGCTACTCCCACCCGCAAGTCGTCGCCAACCGTCCCGCCGGCCGCGTCTGGAGTTTCCGCGACATCACCGAGCGCCTCGCCGCCGAAGCCGCGCTGCGCCAGAGCGAAGAGCGCTTCCGCGTCCTCGCCGAAGTTTCTCCGGTCGGCATTTTCAGCTCCGATCCCTCCGGCCGCACCACCTTCGTCAACCGCCGCTGGTGCGAGATCGCCGGACTCACGCCCGAACAGGCCGTCGGCGACGGTTGGAAACTGGCCCTCCATCCCGACGATCGCGCCCACGTCGCCGCGGCCTGGACCGAGGCCGTGCGGGACGGTGAATCCACCGCCTCCGAATTCCGCTTCATCCGCCCCGACGGCACCATTACCTGGCTGGTCGGCCAATCCCGCGCCCAACGGCACGCCGACGGCACCCTCGCCGGCTACGTCGGCACCATCACCGACGTCAGCAACCTCAAGCGTGCCGAAGAAGAACAGAAAAAGGCCGAGGATCAGCTGCGCCAAAGCCGCAAGATGGAGTCCCTCGGCACCCTCGCCGGCGGCATCGCCCACGATTTCAACAATATCCTCAACGGCACGTTCGGCTTCATCGACCTCGCTCGCCTCGATTTGCCCGCCGGCCACCCCGTGCACGCGTGGCTCGACCGCATCGCCGCCTCCTCGCAACGCGCCCGCGAACTCGTCCGCCAAATCCTCACCTTCAGTCGCAAGACCGAGGGCGCCCGCACCCCGCAGCGCCTCGACCTCGTCGTCGCCGAAGCGCTCCGCCTGCTCCGCTCCACGCTCCCCGCGATGGTCGAACTCGAATCGCGCCTCGCCGCCGATGCGCCCAACGTCCGCGCCGATGCCACGCAGATTCACCAGGTCATCCTCAACCTCTGCACCAACGCCGCCCAAGCCCTCCCTCCCCGCGGCGGCAAGATCACCGTCGAACTGACCGCCGTTACCGTCACTCCCGAGCAAGCCGCCACCCTCGCCGATTTCCGCGCCGGCCCCGCCGTCCGCCTCGCCGTCACCGACAATGGCACCGGCATGGACGCCGCCACCCTCGACCACATTTTCGAGCCGTTCTTCACCACCAAGGAAACCGGCGCCGGCACCGGTCTCGGCCTCGCCGTCGTCCACGGCATCGTGAAATCCCACGAAGCCGCCATCACCGTGCAAACCACGGTCGGAGCCGGCTCCACCTTCGCCATTTTCTTCCCTGCCGTCGCCCCCGCACCGCCCACGCCTCCCCCGTGCCCTTCGGAGATCCCCCGCGGCCACGGCGAACGCGTGCTCGTCGTCGACGACGATGCCGTCAGCGGTTTCGTCATCGAGAAACTCGTCGAGAGCCTCGGCTACACTGTCACCCGCTGCACCCGCCCCGAAGAGGCCCTCGCCCGCTTTACCGCTGCGCCCTCCAGCTACGATCTCGTCGTTTCCGATTTGGCGATGCCCGGCATGAACGGCGAAGAACTCATCGGCCACCTCGACGCGATCCGCCCCGGCCTCCCCATCATCGTCGCCAGCGGATTCCTCGAAAACGCGCGCCAACGCCTCATCGACCGCGGCATCGCCCGCGCCGTCCTGAACAAGCCCGTTTCCCGCGAAGAGCTCGCCCGCGCCCTCGCCGCCGCCCTCGCGCGCTGAGTCCCGCCTCGCGGCGCTCGAAATTGACCGCGGCCCCGTGCCCGCCCGCGCGCCCTCGCTCAAGTTTTGGCGGACCGCGCCGAATATTTGAAGCGGATACCTCTCATTTTCGATTTCGGCGGCGCGCCCGTCGCCGCGCACACCAGCCCAAGCTCATTCCTTTCCATGGCCACCGTCTCCTCCACCCATGTTTCCCTCCAAAAACGCCTCCTCTGGTTGAGCGGCATCCCGTTTGCCGGCATCTGCGGCTGCCTGCTCGCGGTGCATTTCGGTATGTCCCCTCTGGTGAATTCCATTCGCCACGTCGTGGCCGAGACCGCTCCGCTCGCCGATCTTGCGCGCACCTTGCAGAGCGAGGTGCTGGCCATTCAGGACGACTTCACGGACCTCTCGGCCACCCGCAACAAAGACGAACTCAATGAGAAATTCAGCGATGCCGACACCCGCCGGGCCACCATCGTCAAAGGGCTGGAGCGTTTTCGCACAGTCGCCCAACGCGACGGCGACGCCGCCAACCTCCGCCGTCTTGATGAAATCGCCAAAGCTCTCGACAGCTATTCCACCGCCGGGCGTGCGATGGCCACCGCATTTGTAAATCAAGGCACCGAGGCCGGTAACCACCTCATGCCGCCCTTCGACCAAGCCTCCGACCAACTCCACCACATGCTCGACACGTTTGCCGCCGAGCAAATCAAAACATTCAACGCCACCCTTCAGTCGACCGTGCAAAGCCAGATCTTCCTGCGGTGGTTTCTCCTCGGCTGCGGCGCGGGCCTCCTAGTCGTCATCGTTGCGCTGAGCGCATACATGGGCCGCGCGATCATGAGCCAACTCTTCCATGCCTCCGAAACCCTCATCGAGGCCAGCGCGCAAAACACCAACTTCGCCGCGCAAATCACCCGCTCGTCCTCGACCCTTGCCGACGGCGCGAGCACCCAGGCCGCCTCCCTCGAGGAAACCGCCGCCTCGCTCGAAGAGGTCGCCTCCATGACCAAGCGCAACGCCGAGTCCGCCGGTCAGGCGAAAAATCTCTCCGCCGAAACGCGTCAGACCGCCGATGCCGGCGCCGCCCGAATGGCCGCCATGCAAACCGCGATGGAGGGCATCAAAGCCGCCAGCCAGGACATCACCAAAATCCTGAAGACCATCGACGAGATCGCGTTTCAAACGAACATCCTCGCGCTCAACGCCGCCGTCGAAGCCGCCCGCGCCGGCGAGGCCGGTATGGGTTTCGCCGTCGTCGCCGAAGAGGTCCGCGCCCTTGCCCAACGCTCCGCCGCCGCCGCCAAGGAAACCGCCGCCAAGATCGAAGACTCCGTGGCCAAGAGCACCGAGGGCGTCACGATCAGCGCCGACGTCGCCCACCATTTCGAGACCATCCAACGCCAGGTCCGCCAACTCGACGCCCTCGTCGCCGAGGTCGCCACCGCGTCCGCCGAGCAGAGCTCCGGCCTTGCCCAGCTCAACACCGCCGTCTCGGAGATGGACAAGATCACTCAGCAAAACGCCGCCGCCGCCGAGGAATCTGCCTCCGCCGCCGCCGAACTTCACTCCCACGCCGACGATATCAGCGCAGTTGTCGGGAGCCTCCTGACCAGTGTCGGCGGCAAACGCCAAACCGACCCCCATGGTCGTCGCGGCGAACCGAAACCCGGCGGTCGCCGCAAATCTGATCCTACTCACGGTCACCCGGTCGCAGCCACCCCCGCGCCCACCGCCGATCGCCGCGCCCGTGTCGCCGTCGGTTGATCATCCGGCCTAAATCGCCGTCCGCCCGCGCTCGCTCCGCCGTCGCGCCCGCCGCTGCAGCAACGCGTCGAACCGCCGCCGGTGCAGAGCCCCGTCGAGCACGTCATAGTGCTGCGGCACCATGAAGCGCGCACCGAGCGCCCGCGCTTTTTCCAAACTTCCCGGGATCAGCTCCGGCGCACTGTTCAAAATCGGCGGCGGCAGATGCACCTTGAAAAAGTAGCTCGCGAACAAATCCCCGCTGAACAGCACGTCGTGCCTGGCCGAGTAGAATCCGCAGTGCCCGAGCGTGTGCCCCGGCAGATGCACGACGCGCAGTCCGCCCCACCACGGCAGCTCGTCGCCGTCCGCGATCGTCACGTCAATTTTCGCCGGCGCACCTACGCCGAGTAGCGCGCGCCCCGCCCGCTCCAGTCGCCCGCACCAGCGGTTCACCCCGCGATACGGAAACGTTCCGTCGATGTGCGCCTGCTCCGCCTCGTGTGCATAAATTTTCGCACCACTCCACGCCTGCGCCCACGCCAGATTCCCCGCGTGATCGAGATGTCCGTGCGTCAGCAATATCGCCCACACGTCGCTCGGCTCCAGCCCCAGCCGCCGCACCGCGAGCCGGATCTGCCACGGCTCTCCCACGAGTCCCGTATCAAGCAGCACAGCGCCTCGCCCATCCGGCTCCACGAGCAGATGGCACACGCCCATCACCCCGCGGATCGTCCGCACCTGCGCCCGCCAACTCTGTTCGTCACCCATCTCCGCAGCGCAGCGCGCCTGCTCCGCCGCGTCAACCGCGCCGCTTTTTCAGTCATCGCAACGAATGCGCAGCTTTTCCTTTTGCACCTCTCCGAAAAGCGTCCTGACTCCACCGCGTTCCTGCGGTTTTTCCGCGCCGTTCTTTCGTCTTTGCTTTCGGTTCCGTTTTTTCCACCCCCACCCGTCCCCTCCCTCTCATGAGCCAATCCGCCAACGGTGAATCCAACCCCGTGTCGCCATCGTCTGCCGCCGCCCGCGCCAAGCCGAAATACCCCGGCTTCCGCGTCACGTGCAACGGCAACTACCTCGTCACCCAATACGTCGAGACCCGCATCACCGAGGGCGGCGTATTTTACCCGATCACCCCGTCCACCGAGGGCGGCGAAATTTACCAGCAGTCCTACGCGCAGGGTGAGCTGAACGTCTGGGGCCACCAAAAGGTCGCCGTCGAAACCGAGGGCGAACACGCTGCGCAGGGTGGCGCCACCGCCTACGCCGTCACCGGCCGCCGCACCGTCAACTTCACCTCCGGCCAGGGCATCGTCTACGCGATGGAGCAGTATTACCACGCGCCCGGCAAACTCTCGACCATGGTCCTCGAGATCGGCGCCCGCGCCCTTACCAAACACGCGCTCAACGTCCACTGCGGCCACGACGATTTCTACGCCGCCCTTGATACCGGTTGGACCATGCTCATGTCGCGCGACGCCCAGCAGGCCGCCGACCAAGCCATCATTCTCCGCCGCGTCACCGAGCTCTCGCTCAACCCCGGCATGAACATCCAAGACGGCATGCTCACGACCCACAGCGAGCGCATGTATCTCGCCCCCGAGGCCGAATTCCTCCGCGAATTCCTCGGCGCCGTCGACGACCAGATCCCGTGCCCCACGCCCGCCCAACGCGAACTCTTCGGCCCCACCCGCCGCCGCGTCCCGCAGATGATGGACCTCAAAAACCCCGTCCTCCTCGGGCCCGTCCAAAATCAGGAGCACCACATGAACGGCGTCGTCGCGCGCCGGAATAATTTCAACGAGCACATCCTCGGCATGCTCGCCGAGTCCTACGCCGATTTCGGCAAGCTCACCGGCCGCACCTACGGTTTCCTCTCCGAATACAAAACCACCGACGCCGACACCGTGTTCATTTCGCTCGGCTGCGCCGCCGATAATATCGAGGCCGCCTGCGACTACCTCCGCGAACAGCGCAACGCCAAGGTCGGCTCCATCCACATCAACGTCATCCGCCCCTTCCCCGAGGCCGCCGTCATCGAAGCCCTCCGCGGCAAGAAAAACGTCATCATCCTCGAGCGCACCGACGAAGGCATGGCCGGCGACAATCCCCTCGCCCGCGAAATCCGCGCCACCCTCGGCAAAGCCGCCGAAGCCGCGAAATTCGGCTCGGGCTCCGCGCTCCCCGCGCTCACGCCCGACGAAACGCCCCGCCTCTTCCGCGGCGCCTACGGCCTCGGCTCCCGCGATTTCCGTCCCGAGCATTCCCTCGGTGCCTACGAATTCGCCACCGGCGCCACCGCCCGCAAAGACGGCCGCACCGCCGCCGACGGCGAGACGTTCTTCGTCCTCGGCCCCGATCACCCTTACGCCGTCGTCAGCAAAGACACGCCGTCGCTCCTCCCCGACAAAGCCATCGCCGTCCGTTTCCACTCCATCGGCGGCTGGGGCATGATCACCACCGGCAAAAACCTCGGCTCCATCATCGGCGACTTCGGCAAATTTATTTCCGAAACGAATCCCACCTACGACGCCGACGGCGAACTCGTTGAAAAGATCAACGTGATGGCCAACCCGAAATACGGCTCCGAGAAAAAGGGCGCGCCCACCAACTACTACCTCACCGTCGCCCCCGAGCGCATTAAGGTGAACTGCGAGCTCAACCACGTCGACGTCGTCCTCTGCTGCGACCCGAAGGCTTTCACGCACACCAATCCCCTCGACGGCCTTAAAAAAGGCGGCGCCCTCGTCTGGGAATCGAGCGACACTCCCGAGGTCGCGTGGCAGCGCATCCCCGCGAAATACCGCCGCTTCGTGGAGGAAAACAAAATCCGCGTCTTCATCCTCCCCGGCTTCGACATCGCGCGCAAAGCCACGAGCCAGACCGAGCTTCAGCTCCGCATGCAGGGCAATTCCTTCCTCGGCGCCTTCTTCCGCGTGTCGCCGTTTCTCCAGACCTTCGGCATCTCCGAGGAGCAGTTCCAGAGCGTCGTCCACAAACAATACGTGAAAAAATTCGGCCGCTTCGGCGACGCCGTCGTCACGTCCAACATGACCGTCATGAACGAGGGCTGGGCCCGCGTCGTGGAAATCAAATACGGCGCCGCCTCCGATCCCGATCGTTCCTCGATGCGCAACCCGATGCTCGCCCCGCTCGGTGAGCACAACTTCCCGCCCACCGCCGGCTGCGGCTCTTCCGGTTGCGGCAGCATCGCCATGCCCGCCGCGCAGGTCGCCCGCGCGCCCTTGCAGACGCTCGCAAAATTCGACTCCGAGTTCCGCGCCGGCCTCGGCTACCACCAGCCCGCCGGCGCCCTCGCGTCCGTCGGCATCATGGGCGCCGGCTCCGGCGCCACGCAGTCCAAATACGTCGCCCGCCGCGAGACCCCCGTCTACATCGCCGAAAACTGCACGCAGTGCATGGAGTGCATCACCGCGTGCCCCGACACCGCGCTGCCCAACACCGCGCAAGACGTCGTCACGGTCCTCAAGACCGCGATCAACAACTACGTCACCGATCCGGCCGAGCGCCAGAAATTCGGCGCCGAGCTCACCGGCCTCGAAGCCCGCGCCCGCGCGAAGATGAACGAGTCCGTGAAGGCCAAGACCAACGTCCCCTTCAAAGACATCATCCGCGCCGAGGTCGCCGCGCTCACCACCGTCTCCGACCGCGCCAAGTCCGAGCTCACCACCATCGTCGACAAGCTCCCGCTCGCCTACTCCAACGTTCCCGCGATCTTCCGCTCCCTCGAAGCCAAGACCCCCGGCGGTGGCGGCTTGTTCTCCATCTTCGTCTCCGACCTCTGCAAGGGCTGCGGCGAATGCGTGCAGGTCTGCGGCGATCACGACGCCCTCCGCATGACGCGTGAAACCGAGGAGCTCAACGCCGAGCTCACCACCGCGCAGGTCTTCTCGCGCCTTCTCCCCGACACTCCGCAAAAATTCCTCGGCCTCTACAACGACGCCGATGCCGCCGGCTCCCGCGAAGCCGCCCTCCGCAATCACCTCATGGTCCGTCGCAACTACGAGGCCCTCGTCTCCGGCGACGGTGCCTGCGCCGGTTGCGGCGAGAAGAGCGTGCTCCGCTCCGTCGCCAGCGTCACCGAGGCCTACATGCGCCCGCTTTACCACCGCAAGGCCGACCGCCTCCGCGCCAAGGCCGCGCGCCTCGAAAAAGAGGGCCTCGAAAAACTCGCCGCGCTGCAGGCCCGCAGCGCCACCGAATACGCGCTCTTCCGCAAAACCTACGCCCACGTCATCGTCGGCCTCGGCGGCGAGAGCGACGAAGATTCCGACCAACGCATTGCCGCCTACGAGGCGACGCACGGCCCCATCACCGACGCCCAGCTCGTTAGCGGCCTCGTCGCCGTGCTCCAGCAGGACGCGTTTAACCACAAGGAGCTCCAAGCCGTCGACGGCCGCCGCGCGAACGGCATGTCCGTGATGATGATGGGCGCCAGCACCGGTTGTAACACCGTCTACGGCTCCACACCTCCGGCCAACCCGCATCCGTATCCGTGGATGAATTCACTCTTCCAGGACGGCTCCACCATCTCGTGGCTCATGGCCGAGTCCGTCATGGTGAACCACGCCCGCCGCTCCGTCGTCCCCGAGCGCCTCACCGACGCCCTGCTCGACCGCACCGAAAACGTCGCCAGCCCCGCCGAGTATTTCACCCTCACTCACCTCGAAGACTCGCTGATGACCGAGCAGGAAATCCGCGAGCTCCCCAAGGTCTGGGTCATCGGCGGCGACGGCGCCCTTGGCGACATCGGCTTCCAAAACGTCTCCAAAGTCGTCCTCCAAAACCGCCCCAACGTGAAGATGCTCATGCTCGACACGCAGGTTTACTCCAACACCGGCGGCCAGAACTCCGACTCCTCCACGATGCTCGGCGGCTACGACATGAACCAGTTCGGCGTCGCCTCGCAGG
>CALRZR010000153.1:0-18288 GCA_943372705.1 Opitutus sp. GAS368
ATCTTCTTTGAGGAACGTAAGGATCTTCCGCCAGTCCTCGAGGGTGGGGCGCGGCTTGTCGTCGTCTTTGAACCCGCAGCCCCAGAGGGCGAGGAGCGGTTTGCCGCGGTGACGCAAGTAGGCGGGGTCGCTGGTAAGCTTGGTGTCGCGGAGAAGTTTTTTCCAATCGTCGATCAGGACATCTGCTTTGCCGGGGGCGAGGCTGCTGAGATCATACATGAGCGCGTAGACGCGGCCGTGCTCGCGGGCGCCGGCGCGGACGTTGGCGAGGACGGCGTTGTTGGCCGCGAGCGAAGTGCCGCGGCTGAGGGAATTGATGAAACGTTGGAGGAAGACGCCGTCGATGCCGTGCTCCCGCATCCATGAAAAATGTCGCACGACGGTGGGGCGGAGATAGGAGCTGAAGACTTCGGCGCGCCGGCCGTCATCGTGCACGAGATCGGTCGGAAAGCGTTCCGCGGCGGGGAACTCCGTAAGATCGGGCCACATGTCGATGCGGACCTTGCCGGGGGCGGGTTTTACGTTACCGCGCGTCCAGTGGTTGTAGCCGCGGTTGGCGCCGTCGCCCTCGGCGTTGAACCAGCCTTGATAGCCGACCATGACTTTGCCGGTGAGCGTGGAGGAATCGACCCGGGGTGATTCGGCCCCGAACGCGGTGGAGAGGAGCGCGGCGGCCAGAAAAATTTTGAGACGAACGGGAATCATCGGAGGGCGGGGGAAGGACTGGCAGGCGGTTGGGAAGTGACCCGCAAATGCTCGGTGCGCAGCCGGGTGAGACGGGAAACGACCTCGGGATGCGCGGCGGAGACGTCGTGTTGTTCGCCCGGATCGGCATCGAGATCGAAGAGCGCGCCGGCGCGCAGCGGGTCGCCGGTGAGGAGACCGGGGAATTGGCTGGGGTGGGCCTGTTCGGCGGGCGCGAGGATGGTGACGCCATCCGGCGCGCGGGGATCGAGCCACTTTTCTCCGGGAGGCAGCGTCGCGCGTGGCTGGCTGGCTTCGACGTGGAGTTTCCAGCGACCCACGCGCACGGTGCGGAGCGTAGTGCCTTGGAAGCCGAAGATCGCATCGTGGAGTTGCGTGGATTTTTCGGTGAGAACCGGCCAGAGATCGCGGCCGTCGATCGGGCGGTCGGCCGGGAGGGGTTGGCCGGCGCGCGCGAGCAAGGTCGGAAACCAATCGATCAGTCCGGCGGCCGTGGCGAGCGTCTGGCCCGCGGGTATGCGGCCGGGCCAGCGCGCGAGGCACGGCACGCGCAGCCCGCCTTCGGCAGTCATGGCCTTCATGCCACGCAGCCCGCCATTGCTGCCGCCGTAGTAGGCGCCGTTGTCGCTCGCGAAGACGACGAGCGTGCGCTCATCGAGGCCGAGTTCGCGGAGCCGCGCCATGATTTCGCCGATGCTCCAGTCGAGTTCGGCGAGGGCATCGCCGTAGAGCCCCGCGCCGCTCTTGCGGTAGAAGCGTTCCGAGACCGCGAGCGGTTTGTGCGGCATCGCGTGGGCGAGATAGAGAAAGAATGGGCGGTCGCGATGGGTGCCGATAAAATCGAGCGCGCGCTGCGTGTAGCGCTGGGTGAGCGTGGCCTGCACGACGGGATATTCGACGACCACTTCGCCGTCGATGAGCCGGACGGGGCGCATGTCGTTGCTGTAAAGAATGCCGTAATAGGAATCGAAACCGCGCCGCGTGGGCCACTGCTCGACGCGCGTGTGGCCGAGGTGCCATTTGCCAATCATACCCGTGGCGTAGCCGCGGGAACGGAGCGATTGCGGGAGGAGCACTTCGCCGGCCGCGAGGGCCAGCGCGTCGGCCGCCGCCGGGCCGTCGGGGGTGGGATTGCCGAACAAGCCGTGGCGCGACGGATAGCGGCCGGTGAGCAGCGAAGCCCGCGCCGGAGCGCAATACGGCGTCGGTGCGTAGAATTGCGTGAAGCGTGCGCCCTCCGCCGCGAGTCGATCGAGGGCGGGGGTGCGGTGCTGCGGGTGCCCGTAGCAGCCGAGGTCGCCCCAGCCGAGATCGTCGGCGAGGATCAAGATAATATTGGGCGGGGCGACGGCGCCGGCCAGGCTCGCGGAAAAGACGAGGGCCAGAGCGACGAGAAACTGAAGGCGGTGAGTGAGCACGGTGTGAAAATGAAAGCCGAGAGCGGCGGGATCAGTCGCGGCTGAAACCCTGCGCGCGATGTTGTTGCAACGTGGCGGCGAGTTCGCGCGCGATTTCGGGATGGGCGGCGGAGACGTCGTGGGCTTCGGCGGGATCGTCGGCGAGATTCACGAGGCGCGGGCGGAATTGGTCGGCCTTCGGACCGGTGGCGGCCGGGGCCTTTTTGCCTTTGGGCGCAAGCGGGACGCCGTCGATCCACTTCCAGGGGCCGCGGCGGATCGCGTAGACGCCGTTGGCGCTTTGGAGGATGAGATCGCGGCGCAGCGGTTGTGCCGAGCGCTGGCCGAGGAAGGCGGAGAGGACGTTGACGCTGTCGGGCGCGGTGGTGGCGCGGTCGAGCTTCGTCTCGCCGACGACGGCGGCGAGCGTCGCGAAAATATCGACGACGCCGATCATCTCGTTGCTCACCGTGCCGCCGGGCACGCGGCCCGGCCAACGCACGATGAAGGGCACTTTGAAACCGCCTTCCCAGACGTCGTGTTTGCCGCCGCGCAGGGCCCCGTTGATTCTTAGGCCGGCGTCCATGGCGACCTTGTTCGCGCCGGTTTTGCTGCCGGGGTTGACGACGCCGCCGTTGTCCGAGGTGAAAATGATAAGCGTGTTGGCGAGGGCGTTTTGTTTTTCGAGGGCGGCGAGAATGCGTCCGACGCTGCGGTCGAGGTCGTGGATGAAGTCGCCGTAGGGACCGGCTTGGCTCGATCCCTGGCTGCCGGCGGACGGTGTGATCAACTCGTGCACGGCGACGGGAGCGTAGTAGAGGAAGAAGGGCGCGGGCCGTCCGGCTTGTTTTTCCAGCCAGCTTACCGCGCGCTCGGTGAGATCGCCCATCGTCTGCGGATCGTCGCGCTCGGGGGCGTCGAGGCCGAGCTTGCCGGGGGCAGGGGTGAGTTTCGCGGAGCGCAGGCCGAAGACGCGGTGATTCTCGACGAAGACGCGGGTGATGTCGTTGTGATTTTGCGGGACCGCGAACTGGTAGTCGAAGCCGAGCTCGAGCGGGCCGGGTTTCAATTCTTTCGTATAGTCGACGCGTGGCTCCGTGCCGTAGCCGAGATGCCATTTGCCGACGAAGCCGGTGGTGTAGCCGTGCTTCTTCAGGAGCGAGGCGACGGTCGGGCGGGTGGTTTCGATGAGGAGTGGATCGAGCGTGTTCGCGACGCCACCGTGATTGAGCGCCGTGCGCCAACAGTAGCGACCGGTCACGAGTGCGTAGCGCGTGGGCGTGCAGACGGAGGATGGCGTGTAGGCGTTCGTGAAGCGCCGGCCTTCGCGTGCGAGTCGGTCGAGATGGGGCGTGCGGATGAGCGCGGGATCCGCGCCATAGGCGCCGAGGCTGCCATAGCCGTAGTCGTCGGCGAGAATGACGACGATGTTGGGCGCGGCGGGATTCGCGGCGGCGGAGGATGCGACTCCAACGGAGAGCGTGCAGAAAACGGAAAGGAGAACGTGGCGAAGGGATGATCGCATGGGTAGAATAGGAGGTAGCTAGACGTTGCGCTCGGCTTGGGCTCCGGTGCATTCGGCGCCTGATATGAAGAGGGGCCGTGACGGATTTCCAAGCCTGCGAGCAGAGCGCGTTTCGACCGATGAGGCGTCGTCGAAACCATGCGACCGGTGCCGGTGTCTCGATTTCCGGTTTAGAATTTCATGCTGGCCGTGAACTCATGCGTGCGAGGCTGCACATAAATCCGCTGCAGGTAGTGCGGCGTGCCGGTGCCGTTGTCGACGGCGCTATTGGGGAAAGTCTCGTCGTGGTTCAGGAGGTTGCGCACCCGCAGCGAAAGCGACCAATTCGTCGTTCGATTCAAGAGCTTGGTTCTCCAAGAATAGGTCGCGAAGGCATCGGTCACCAGGGATTCGGCGCCCTTGAACGGGTTCTGCACGATGAAGGTGCCGGCCACTTCCGGATAGCCGATGGCGGGTGCATCACGCCAACGCGCACTGCCGCCGACGCGCAGGCCCTTCAACGTGCCCTGATCGAATGCGTAGCTCCCCACCACGTTCACCAGCCAATTGTTGCCGCGAAGCCGGGCGCCACCGACCTGGGCTTCGTGGTAAGCCAAGCGCCGTTCGATTCCCTGGATATAGGTTCCGATCGTCCGGGTGGCGTTAAATGCAGGATTGGCGATGAGCGACGTGATGGCCGTGTCATTACGATAAGGCAGAACGTATTGTTCATACCACGGCCGGGTGAACTTGTAGGTGCTGTTCAACTGCGCATCGTTGTAGGAAACATTCGTCATGATGCGCAGCTGTTTGGTCGGATTGAGGGTCGCCTCCAGTTCGTAGCCCTCCGTCAAATCGGACTCCACGTCCGACCAGAGTTGGTTGCCCGTGTAGTCGGTGAAACGGGGCGAACCGGCGATCTTGGAGCCAAAGCCGTTGAGGGCCATGCCCTCAAGGTAACGTTCGACGTAACCGTTTTGTCGGGCCATCTCGATCCCGACGGCTCCGTCCCGCAGCGGGTTCGAGACCCGGTTCAAGGACTCGTTTTTGAAATAATTGAGCTTCAGAATGACGCGGTCGTCGAAAAAGAAGCCGCGGATTCCGAGGTCATATCCTTCGCCTTCTTGATTCGGCAGGGTCTGGCCGAAAATGTCATAGTCGGCGCCGCCGGCACCCACGGTATTGGTCGACGTGTTGGCAAAAGCATCAAGCCACTTCGTGACTTTGACGACCGCGCCGTAGTTGGTGTTTTTGACGGATGATTTTTTCGCGGGGCTGAACGCACCCTGACCCCGGTTGAGGAAAAGTCGCGTGACCGGATCCTGCGCGAACACAAAGTTCTTGGAGCTGATATCGTCCTGCCGTATGCCGGCCGTGAGAATCAACCGGCGGGAGAACATTTCCCACTGGCCGAGGGCTGCATAGGATTTGGTGGTTTCCGGCGAGTAGACGGGATTCAGGCGATTCAAGAAACCGGACTTAACGGCCGGGACGACCCCGCCGGGAATGGCGGGGTTGGCTGCCTGATTCAGGCCGGAGGTTGCATGCTCCAGCGAAGGAAAGTGAACCGGTTTTCCGGGCAACAGATAGTAGCGCCGGCGGATCTGATTGGCGGTATCCGCGAGCACGCCCGTCGGCAGCACCGAGAGGGTGGTCATTTCCTCGGGCTGCGAAAAATAACTGTCCACGTTGCGGTAGTAGTGAAACGCCACCGCGGTGATCTTGCCGAAATCAAAGCCCTTGATGGGCTCGAGGCGACTGAGGTCAACTTGTTGGGTGATGGTCGCGCGATACTGTTTCGTCACGGTGTCGCGTTGCTCCAGCTTGGCATTGCCCTCGAGGTAAGGGACCCCGAAATAGGGATTGAGCGCCTTGGTGGGATCCGGGTTGTTCGCCGCTGTTTGGGCGGGGAGGTAGTAATTGGGGTCGATAAAGACCTCGTAGTCTCCGCGGGTGATCGGCTGCCAATCCTCGTTGAAGACATCTTCGTAGGCTCCGGCCAATTCGAAGTAGGTTTTGGCCAAAACCTTTTGCTGCCAGGAGGCCGCATATTTGTCGTAGCGGGTGTCAAAATGCTCGGAAGGTCCGGGCACCATCGTGCTCAGCGGAAAGTTGACCCCCGGTATAACGGTGCTGGGCGAAATCGAGGTGGAATTTTGGGTCAGGCCATTCACGAAGGCTTCCGAACCTCGGGATTTCGATTTCCAGTTCTGCACGCCCAACTCCGGGGCATTCATCACATACACAAGATAATTGGTGGTCGAAAATCCCTGGGTGACCCCGGTGCGGACGTTGCGGGCCGCCGTTAGCGCCGCCCCCGTGCCCGAAGCGACGACCAGATTGTCGGTCCGGTTCGCTTTATCGAACGTGCTCAGCGGAGCGTTGAGCCATGCGGAGACGCTGTCATAGGCGAGGTAGGCACGCGGAACCGACTCCTGGATGGTGCCCGATTCCGCACTCACGTTGAAGGTCGCGCCCTTGAATGGCTCGATGGTCAGATTCAGATAGCCCGCGTTGCGCCGCGCATACTGTAAATCGCGCGGGGTGCGTTGATCGGAGGACACGGCGGCGAACCGCGCGGCCAACTTCCGAGGAACGAAGATCTGGTTGATGTCCATGCTGGCGCGCTTGGAGCCTTCGGAATCGAAACGCGTCTCCAGGCTAAAACTGTTGGCATTGAATCGTCCCAACTTGTTGGTGGCGTCGAGTCCTCCTCCGACCGAACCCAATCCAAAAAGCAGGGAATTGGGGCCCCGAGATTGGGTCACGGTTTCGGTGTTGTAGTTGTCTACTTTGACGCGGCTCGTGAAAAAATTATTGGTCAGGGAATTGGAGCGGAAGCCGCGGACCATAAATGGGGTGCCGGTGCGCGACGAGACGCCTTCCGGATCGGAGGAATCGCCGTTAAACGCTCGGGTGCTGGGGAGAAACTCCAGGGCTTCCTCGTAGTTTACCGCGCCGATATCTTTCATGAACTCCTCGGTGAGGACCGAAATCGGGTTCGCCAGATCGCGGACTTGGGTCCGCAGCTGCGTGCCTGACAGCGTCTCCGAGGCGTAATAACCTTTGTTGGCGGCGGTGCTGACGACAAAAGGATTCAAGACGAGGGTTTCTTCCTCCGGCGCCGACGCCGCATTGGCTGCAGAGGAAGCAGGCGGAGCGACCGGTTGGGCGAGTGCGGTGGCGACGAAGAGCGGCAAGGCCACGGCGAGGCGGGGGTTTTTCATGGTTAGGAACGGGTCAGGGATTGATCACCCATGACGGCCCCGCGGGTCGGAGCCGTCGGCGATGGACTGGGATGATGCGCTTTTTGGCGGGGCGTGAACATCCCATGTTCGGGGGATGGGCACCCGCGGAAAATACCACTAAGATTCGCACGATGACGTGCGGCTCGCCGGACAAAAATGAACTCGGAATGACGGAGCGGAACGCGACGATGGGAAATGTGCACGCGTTCGTTCACTTTTGCGTTTGGTTTGTGGCGGGTTGCACGGCTTTGGCCGGGGCAGAGCGGGCGGGCGCGGCTGATGAACTCGCGAACTATTCGGCGCATCCGGCGCTGGGCGAAGTCGTGCTCGGTGGACATGCTCTGACCGTGCGGCGCGATCCGCAGAGCGAAGCGAATGGGGAAGCGGCGTATCACGGGATCTCGATTTTGCCGCGGGAGTTTCCCCTGGAGATCAATTTGACCACCGCACCCGGAGGCAAGGCGCAGGTGGTGAGGCTGCGCTCACGGCTCGAGGGCTTGCAGGACGAATGGCGGGATCACGAAAGCCAAATGTGGCTGGTGCTGCGCTTTCTCGACGCGGCGAACCAAGCGGTCAGTAGCGCAGCCTTCATTCGCAAAGGAGAAAGTCCCGGCTGGGGCGGACTGCCGCAAAATTCGCGTTGGCATCAGCGAATCGACGAGGCCGTCGTGCCGGAACGCAGCGTCCGAGTGCAGATATTGTTGGTGTCCGGGGGCACACCGCGGACGAGCGGATTCTGGGCCGTGCGGCGCCTGCGGCTGACGGTTCCGGCAGCCGGCGACGCCACGAAGGCGGCGCAGTTGTTTCAACTCGAAGCGCTGCGCGGCGCAGGCCTCACGTCGCCGCAGGGCAATCCCGATGGGTGGTTGCGCGACGGCACCGGACTCAGCACGCCGCGCATTTTTTCGCACGTGGAGGAGGACGGCAGCGTGGAGCCGGTGCTTGCGTTGGTGGATGGCGACCCGGCCAACACGGGCGGGTGGCTGCAGATGACGAAAACGGCGACACCCGTCGTGCCGGGCCAGCGTTTGCGCGTCGCGTGCGAAGAAATGCACAGCATCGGGCGAGGGGGCGAGGCGACGGCGTCGTTCCACACGCTGCCGGTGGGAAACTATGTGTTTCGCGCGTGGGCGACGGACGAACTGGGGCGCCCGACAGGCCCTTCGCTGCGACTACCGGTGGAGGTGCGCCCGGCGTTTTATGCGACGGGTTGGTTTCGGTTACTGGCGATAGGATTGATTGGCGCAGGGCTGCTGGGCGGGGTGCGGTATTTCACGTGGCGGAAGATGCAGCGGGAAGTTCAGCGACTGGAACAACGCCGGGCTGTGGAAGAAGAGCGCACGCGCATGGCGCGGGATATTCACGACGAGATGGGGGCGCGTTTCACGCAGATCTCACTGCTGGCCGGACGCGCTCTGAAAGCCGCTCCAGCGGACGAATCGGTGCGGGAGCCCATTCGCAACATCAACGGTGCGGTGAGGGAATTGGCGGCGGCGTTGGAGGAAATTGTCTGGGCGGCGAACCCCTCGCACGACTCGCTCGAAGGCTTCAGCAACTATCTCAGCCAGTATACGGTCGCCGCGTTGCGCGATGCCGGGCTGCGTTGCCGTCTTGACATCCCGACACTTTTGCCGACGCGAACATTGGCGAGCGGTCTGCGGCACCGCCTGATGATGGTGGTGAAGGAGGCCCTGAACAATGCGCTCAAGCACGCCCGAGCCACCGAGGTGCGCGTGCAGCTCGAATTTGACGGTGAGCGTTTGCGCGTGACGGTGGCGGACAATGGCGCCGGTTTCGATCCTGCGACGGTGAAGCGCGGCAACGGGCTCGATCATTCGGGGCGACGCATGGAAGAGATCGGCGGCACCTGCGTGGTGGAATCCAAACCCGGCGCGGGCACGTTTGTCCGGCTCAGCGTGCCCTTGCCGGCGCAGGAGGCGCGGCCATGAGCGCGGGAGTGGTGATCGTCGAGGACGACCGCGCGGTGCGGGAAAATCTGGCGGCGCTGATCCGCACCGACGAAGGCCTGCGACTGCTCGGGGCATTTGCGTCGGCGGAGGAGGCGCTGCGGGAGATCCCGGCGTTGCAGCCCACGCTCGCGGTGATGGATATCAATTTGCCGAAGATGAACGGCATCGAATGTGTGGTGCGGCTCAAGACGCAGTTGCCGCGGTTGCTCGTGCTCATGCTCACGGTCTACGAGGACGACGACAGCATCTTTCGGGCGTTGAAGGCGGGAGCCAACGGTTACCTCGTGAAGCGCGATGCGGCGGAAAAACTCCTCGATGCGCTCCACGAGGTGCAACACGGCGGTGCCCCGATGTCGGCGCACATCGCCCGCCAAGTCGTGCAATATTTTCACCGTAGTGGAAAGCCGGCGGCCGAGTCCGAGCAGCTTTCTCCCCGCGAGCACGAGATACTGGATCTGCTCGTGAAAGGATTGGTGCTCAAGGAAGTCGCGGAACAACTCGGCATCGGTTTGGAAACCGTGCGAACCCACGTGAACCACATCTACCAGAAGCTTCACGTGCGCAGCCGGACCGAGGCCGTCGTGAAATACCTGCGACAAGGGCAGTAGCGGGCGCGCCGCGGTGGAGGCGGTAGGGCGACGTGGACCGCGCGGCCTATTTCTGCTTCTTGGCTTTCCCGTTTTTCTTCACGCGGGCCGGGGGCGCGTCGGCAAGGTTGGCCTCGGGGTCTTCGCTTTCGCCCTGATCGGCGAGGTTCGCGGGGTCGTAGCGTTTGGCTTTCGGGTCGGCGTTGGGGTTGGGTTTCGGAAAATAGGCCCCGGCCGCTTTCAAGCCATCCATCAGTCGCCGGTGGAGTTCGGCGGTGCGGGCCGGATCGGCGGCGGCGATGTTGTGCTTTTCACCGAGGTCGTGAGCGAGGTCGTAGACGAAACGCTGGTCCGGCCACTCATACCAGTGCATCAGTTTAGTGCTGCCGACGATCAGCGCGGAGGCGGGCGGTGCGACGCGGTAGTGCGGGTAATGGAAGTAAAGCGGGCGGTTGAGGTCGTGCGCGGTGGGAGCGCCGCCGAAGAGAATCCGCTTGAAGCTCGCGCCGTCGAGATGGGGTCCGAGGTTCGCGGTCGCGCCGGCGAGGTCGGCAAAGGTCGGGAGAAAATCGTAGCCGATGACGTTGACCGCGGTGCGCGAGCCGGCGGGGATGGACGGGCCGCGCACGATGAGCGGGACGCGGATGGCGTTTTCCCAGAGCCACCATTTCGCGCCGCGGAGCGGATCGTGGGCCTCATTCCACGTGCGGTAACCATTGTCGGTGGTGAAGACGACGTAGGTGTTTTCGGCGAGGCCGAGGTCGGCGAGTTTCTGCAGCACGAGTCCGATGCTGGTGTCGAGATCCTCGACCATGGCGGCGCCGAGAATCGCGTGCTGGCGATCGCGCGGGTGGGAAATCTTTGCGAAAAGGGGATTTTTTTCGTGTTTCGCGAGAGTCTGCTTCGTCGCCTGGTAGCGGGCGTGGGTGGCGTAATGGGAAATCTGGACGAAGAAGGGCCGGCCGGCTCGCGCCTGCCGCTCGATGAAGTCGACGCTGCGGCGGGTGAGGCTGAACATCAGCTTGGGATCGTCGGAGGTGTCGGAGCGCTCGCCGGTCGCGGGGTCAATGGGCTGGCTGGTTTTGTTGTCGGTGTCGCCGTCGCTTTCGTCGTAACCGTGCTTGGCAGGGCCGCCGCCGTAGAGGTGCCATTTGCCAAAATGGGCGGTGGCGTAGCCGGCCGCTTTCAGCGCGTCGCCGATGGAGGGGAAGCGGAGGTTGCCCTGCGGCTCCGGCTGGATCAGCGGACGCGTGGCGTCCTGCCCACGCGTGAGATATTGCACGGTGCCGTTGGTCTTTTCGCCGAAACCACCGTTGCCGCTGTAAAGGTGGCGGGCGGTCATCATGCCGGTCTGGATCGAGCAGCGGGAAGGACCGCACATGCCGGCGGCGGCATAGGCGTTGCGAAAGGTCATGCCCTGCGCGGCGAGTTTCTCCACGTTGGGCATGTGACGGAAGGCCGTCGCCGAGGCCGGAAGATCGGGACTCATGCGCACGGGCGTGCCGAACCAAGGCATGTCGTCGACGAGGATGAAAACGATATTGGGCGAGGCCGAGGGACGCGCGGCGGCGTGCGCGGGCGAGCCCAGTGTGCCGAGGATCGAGAGGAACAGCGCGAAGCGTAGGGGGATGGTCATGACGGCAGGTGATGAGGCAGCAGGACGATGGCCTACTTTGCGGCTGGGAGAGCTTTGGTGGTCGCGGCCTTGGAGTTGGGCGCGCGCGGGACCGGCTCGACGGAGGCCGGCGCGAAGCTGCTCAGGTCGGGCAGCGTTGTCTGGACGCCGGCGGCAGGAACCTCGAGCTTTGCGGTCCAGACGATCCCGTTGAGGATATAGCGACGCAGGTCGTCGAGTTTCCAGTTCCGGTAGAAATGGGGCATGACGACGGCGAAGCCGCGGCCGGTGTCAGGACGTTCGATACACCAGGAAACCGCTTCCGGTTTTGGCGCCTGGGGAGGCAGCATCGAAGTGGCGAGCACGGTCGTCGGGGTGGCGAGGCGCTGGCCGGATGGGCCGAGGTAGTTGTTGATGTAGGGCTCGTCGTGCAGCGTGAATTCGCGGCAGCCGCGCCAGATCGGGTGTTGCGCCGCGGCCGGCATGATCGTGGCGGCGGGGAAAATTTTGGCGATGGACACGTGGTGCTGACAGGTCTTGTGGGCGAAGTAGCCGCCCATCCAGTGGAGCAACGGATGGTCGCCGTCGGGTTTGACGTCTTCGCCGAGCAGACCGGTCGCATAGTGCACGCAGACGATCCCGCAACCGCGCGCCATCATGACGCCGAGTTCGGCGAGATTTTGTGCGGCGTTGGGCAGGCGGTTCGGGGGAAAGGTGTCGCCGATAAATACGACGGTCGAGGCGGCGTCGCGCACGGCGGCGTCCTTCGGCCATTCGTAAACGAGTTCAACTTTCACGTCCGGCAGGTTGGCCATGTTCTCCAAGCAGTGCTTGAGCAGACGGCCGCCGGCGGCGACTTCGTGGGTGCCCGGCGGGTGGTCGGTCGGTCCGACGACGATGAGAATGCGCTTCGGCGCGGCGGCGAACACCGCGCAGGCGGACCACACGGACAGACAGAAAAGCAGGATGATTTTTTTCATGGGGCGGAGGGGGCCGGGGATTTTCCCAAGGCTACATTTGGCATCGAACAGCGGTTGAATGGCGACTCTTTCATCGACTAGGGGGAACGTTGGATGGGCTCGGGCGCGTTGCGCTGTGGGGCTCACGGAGCGACGCGCCGGAGACAGGCCAACCCGTCCTTTCGGGCAGGGCCCGAGTGTGCGGAAATTCAGCGGGCGATTATTTCTCCGCCCGTTTTTTCTTCTTCTCCTTTTTCGTCGGTCCGGCGGATTTGTTGGGCCGTTTCCCGACGCCGTCCATGGGCTCGGCCATCTGGTCGAGCCATGTGTCGTAGAGCTTCATCAGCTCGGCGACTTTGGCGACATTTTGCGGCGCGAGGTCGGTGGCCTCGGCCGGATCTTGGGCGAGGTTGAAGAGCTCGACCTTCGGCTGGCTGCGCTGCTGGACGAGTTTCCAGTCGCCGGAGCGGACGGCGAAACCGCCGGCTTCGCCGCCTTCGCTCCAGTAAAACGTGTCGAGGTGCCGCGATGATTTTCCGGTGAGCAGCGGCAGCAGGCTTTTCCCATCGAGTGGTTTCGCGGTCGGCAGGGCCACGCCGGCGGCCTCCAAAGCGGTCGGCAAGATGTCGAGCGAACTGATCGGCATGTTGAGCGTGCGCCCGCCTTTGAAGGCCGCCGGCCACGACACGATGAACGGCGTGCGAATGCCGCCCTCGTAGTTTTGCTGCTTGGCGCCGCGCAGGGGAGTGTTGACCGCGCTCATCGCCTTGGAGCCGCCGTTGTCCGTGAGGAAGACGAGCAGGGTGTTTTCCCAAACGCCTTCTTGCTTCAGGGTGTCGACGACGCGACCGACGCCGAGGTCGAGGTGATGCAGCATCGCCATGAGGATGGCGCGGGCCTCGGTGAGCTCGGGAAACTGTTTCTTGAAGCGAGCGATATCTGCGGCAGGGGCCTGCGCTGGCGAGTGGACGGCGTTGTAGGCGAGATGAACGTAGAAGGGGTGGTCCTTGTGCTTTTTGATGAAGGCCACGGTTTCCTCGGTGAGGCGAGTGGTGAGGTAGCCCTCGTCCTTGATGGGTTGGCCATTCCGGTAGATAGGCGAGCCCTCGATGTCGTCGAGCTTGAGGTAGTCGTGCGCGCCGCGGCCGAGAAAACCATACCATTCGTCAAAACCGCGGCCGACGGGGCTTTGCTCGACGGTGAGGCCGAGATGCCACTTGCCGAAAGCGCCACTCACGTAACCGGCGGGTTTCAGGAATTTGGGGAAAATGGTTTCCGTCTGCGCGATGCCACGCCCGCCTTCACCGGCGGTGTAAACGCCGGCGCGTTGTTGATAGCGCCCGGTGAGCAGGCCGGCGCGGGTGGGGGAGCACACGTTGCCAGTGATGTAGGCTTGGGAGAACCACACGCTCTCGCGCGCCAAGGCGTCGAGGTGGGGCGTGGAGACCTCCTTCGGATGGTGAGGGTTGAAGCTAATGTCGGCGTAGCCTTGGTCGTCGGTGAGGATCACGACGATGTTGGGCGGGCGGGGCGCGGTGGCGGACGAAGCGCCGGTGGCGACCGCGGCGAGAACGGACAGGAGAAGTAAGGAACGGAGGATACGGGATGGCATGTTGGGAGGGAGGAAGAGTGGGTGGTGCTATTTTCGCGTTTTGGTTTTCTTCGCAGGTGGCGGCGCGGTTTCGACCGCGGGGCGGTTAATGGTGGGCAACCAGCGGGCGTGCTCGGTCTTGACGGACGCGAACGCGGCGTCGCCGGCGAGATTCTTCCACTCGAGCGGATCGGACTCGTGGTCGTAGAGTTCCTCGCCGCCGTCCTCGTAGCGGATGTAGCGCCAGCGCTCGCTGCGGACGGCGTGGTTGCCGAACTTATAGGTCGTCACGGCGGGCGTGACCCACGCGGCGGCCGGATCGGCGAGGAGCGGGCGGATGCTCTGGCCTTCGACGTGGGCGGGACGCGGCAGGCTGGCGAGGTCGCAGAGTGTGGGATAGATGTGCGTGAAATCCACGGGGCGGTCACAGACACTCCCGGGGCGCGTGAGGCCCGGCGCGACCCAGAGGAGCGGTGAGCGCGTCGACTCCTCCCACAGGGTGAACTTGTGCCAGTGTTGTTTCTCGCCGAGGTGCCAGCCGTGGTCGCTCCAGAGGACGATGATCGTATTGTCGCGGAGCGGCGAGGCTTCGAGCGCGTCGAGCATCCGGCCGAGCTGCGCATCCGCGAAACTGATGCAGGCGAGATAGGCCTGCACGAGCTCGCGCCATTTGCCGGCTTTGACGATGTCGTCGTGTTCCTCGGTGGAACCAGCCATGCGCAGGCCGCCCTTGGGCAAATCGTCGCGGTCGCGGTCGTTCACTTTGGGAAGTTGGATTTTTTCCAGAGAATAAAGGTCGAAGTAACGGCGCGGGACTTCGAAGAGCGGATGCGGTTTGCGGATACCGAGGGCGAGGAAGAGGGGCTGCGAGTGGCGCCGCTGAAGTTGGGCGATGGCCCAGCTGGTGTTGGCGTGGTCGGAGTGTTCGGAGTCGGGAATGTCGAGCGGGGTGACGACATCGCGGCCGACGTTGAACGCGCCGGACGGCAGCTTGCCGTCGCGTTCGAGGGCGCGCTGCTGCCAGTTGCCGACGGTCGGGGCCTGATGGAATTCGTCCCAGTCCGCGGGCTGTTGCCACGTGTCGTGGCTGATCTTGCCGGCGCCGAGCACAGTGTAGCCGTGAGCTTTGAAGTGCCGGGGGAGTGTAACGATGCCCGGGGCGGCCTCGCGCCAGTCGGTGTTGTTGCCGTAGATGCCGCTGGTGCCCGGGCGCTGGCCGAGGAGAACGGCGGCGCGCGAGGGATTGCAGACCGTGGAGATCGCGTAGCTGCGCGTGAATGCAGTGCCCCGCTGGGCGAGCCGGTCGAAATTCGGCGTCTTCGCCTGCGTATGCCCGAGGTAGCCGAGCCAGTCGCGCAAGTCGTCGAAGGCGATGAACAGGATGTTGGGCCTGGCCGGTGCCACGGGCGCGGCGGCGTTGGCATGGAGCGGAATCGAGACGGCGATCAACGCGAGGAGATGGCGGAGGAAAAGAGGGCGCATGATATCAGTAGGAGAATGACGTCGTGAGACGGATGGAACGCGGGTCGACGAAGTCGACGCGGCTGTAGGCGATGCCGCGACCGGGGACGATGAAGTCGGGCGTCGAGGAGAAGCGCTGCGGGATGATGCCGCGCTGATCGAAGACGTTCGAGACGTTGAGCTGGTAGGTCAGCGTGCCGCGGAAGCGCCCAGCGGAAATTCGGTGGGCGTAGCGCAGCATCGCATCCACGCCGGTGAGCGCGCGGCCTTCGATTTCGGAGCCGTCGGCGTAGCGGCCGATGACGTTGGGGCTGCGCCAGCGGTAGCCGGCACCGGCAGTCAGACCCTTCAGGCGGCCGGTGGTGAAATCGTAAGCGGAGAAAACGCTGACCTTGTGCGGGCGCAGGCCCCAGCGCTGTTCGTTTTGCTGAATGTCGTCGTTGATATCGCGGATCATGTTCAGGATTTCCTGCGCGGCGGTGGTCGTGCCGGTGGTCACGAGCCGGGTCAGATCGGCGGCAGGGGCTTTGGCGGCGAGTTCGAGCCACTTGGCCACGGTGCCGGTCGTCGTGAACGCGGACGGCGTGATCGTGTAGCTCGCATCGGCGTTCTGTTTGACGCCCTCCTTGAGCAGTTTTCCGTCGAAGGTGTAGCCATACCACGGGATCGCGTCGGCGCCGCCCGAGTTTTGGCGGATGCGATCGGTGTAGGAGTAGTTGGCGGTGATGCGCCAATTTTTCGTGGGATTGGCGACGGCGCTGAATTCATAGCCGCTGGTCGTTTGGTCGAACATCTGGGCGGAAACCGGCACGGTGATGCTGGACCGGATGGGAGCCCACTGGGCGGCGGTGTAGGTGAGGCCCGGGCCGACGAGCGGGCCCTGGAGCGCGTCGGCGATGCGGACATTGCGCTGATTATAGCGGGCGTCGATGCCGCCGCTCCCCGTGTTGCCGGTCGAGTCGGTCTGAAAATAGACGGCCTTCATCGACAGCCGATTCTCCAGTAAATCGAGAGAGAGCCCGTAGTCCGAGCCTTGGCCTTTCGACGGATCGGGGATGAGGCCGTAAGGCAAGACCTTGTTGGTGAAAGTGGGGATGCCGATGTTGGTCGACCAATTCGCGATCAGCGATGCCCACGATGTGGCGTGCAGGACGGCGCCTTGGGTGCGCGTGATACCACGAACGGAATTCACCGTGGCCTTCGACACATCGTAGTCGACGATCGAGGATTTGAGAATGGGGTCCGTGCCGAACGCGTAGCTGGTGATGTCGGCCGAATCGACGCGGTAGCCAAACGTGGTGACGAGGCGGCGGTTGAAAAAGTGGCTCTGAATAACGGCGAGCCGCGCGTCGGACTCCTGGGTGGCGTAGGAGTTGTTGGTGCCGGCGGCGCCGTTGATCCAGCCGGTATTGTAGGTGGTGGTGCCCACGCGCGCGGTCTTGGGCAGCGTGCGCCAATCGGGGGCCTGGAACCCGGCGGGGTTCTTTTCGTCGAGGTAGATGCGCTGGGAAATGCGGTTGCTCTGATTGTCGGCGGCAGCGTTGAACGGGGCGCCGAGGAAGCCCCATACTTGGCTGTTGTAGAAGTCGACGTCCTTACTGCGCGAGAGCATCGACGCGAGGCGGTGGGTGCCGAGCCACTTCCACTTGGGCTCGAGATCGTAGGCGAGTGAGACGCGCGATTCGCGGTAGCTCGCGCGGTGATCGCCGTTGATCCAGGAGGCATCGATGTAGAGCCGACCGACGTAGGGATTCGCGGGACCACCGACACCTTGGAGGGTGTTGGCGTCGCCAGAGAGCATCGGACTCGTCCCGGTGATGACGGGGCTCAGCAGATCGGTGTGCTGGTAGTTGTGGGAGAAATTGACGTTGAGCCGTTTCGTGATCCGCCAGTCGAGCGAGACGGTGTAATTGTGGAAATTCTGGTCACGATACATGCCGGGCCCGCCGGAGTTCAGCTCCCGCGGCACATAGGACGGATCGTTGATCACGAGGGTGACTCCGCTCTGGCCCGGCTGACCGCTCGGTGAGCGCACGGCGGGGTTGTCGTAGGAGCCGGTGAGAAGCGTGCCGGCGGAATTGAAGAAGGAGCCGTCGTTTTCAACGTAAACGAAACGGCGGATACCGGGGACCGCCGTGGAGAGGCCCTGGTTGCGCGCGACGACGCCGACGGCGAGCTGCGCCGCGGTGGCGTTGGCGGCGTTGTTCGGTGCGAACGTGACCGCGGCGACACCCTTGGCGTTGCGGTGATCGAGCCAGGCGAGACCGCCGTCGAACAGCGGGTAGGGCGCGACGCGCGAGCTGAATTCGTTGCCGCGTTCGCCGGTGACGCGAAGGGTCACGCGGTCGTTGGGGGTAAACGTGAACGTGCCGAAGAGCCGGCGTTTGTCCTGATAGTCGGGCTTGCGCCAGCCGGCGTTCTGCTGGTCGACGGCCGCGACGGCGACGGCGAGTTTCTTCGGGATCACGACTTGGTTGGCGCGGAATTCCCAGCGATTGGCGGCGACCGCGCCGTCGCCCACCTCATAGCTCACCCGGCCGCTGTCGCGGTTCGTCGTGGCCAAAATCGAGCTTTGGTTGATGAGGCCGCCGGCGGAGCTGATGCCGAAAAGAATGCCGTTGGGGCCGCGACTTTCATCGTAACGGCCGATGCGATACCCATCGTTGGGCGTGATGCTCTTGAAATAATCCACGCCTTGAGAAGCGCCAATGCCGCGGATGTCGATGCCGCGGACAAGGAGCGAGCCATTGATGGCCGCGTTGGCATTGGAGGCGGCATTGGTGTCCTGCACGCCCAGAGTGGCGCCGACCGTGTAGCCGATGAAGTCCTCGATCTGATTGATCCCGAGATCCTCCAAAAATTTCTCCGTGAAAACGCTCACGGACGACGGCGTGTCGCGGAGACTGGTGTTGAGGCGACTGCCCGCGAGCGTGTTTTCGGCGCGATAGCCTTTGTCGGCGGTGGCGTTGACGGTGAAAGGACTGAGTTCAACAACCTCGGCCTCAACCGGGGGCGGGGCAGGAGGAGTGGGCGGCACGGCTTGACCGAAGAGCGTGCTAATGGAAGCGAGCGGCGCCAAAAGGCAAAACCGAATCGGGACCGGAGGGGGGCAAGCGGGTGGGGTTTTCATGGTTGGGGTTAGGGTTGAGGGGTTAGGGTGGGGTGGCCTGAAAAAGCGCGCGGATTTGCTCGGGCGTGAGGGCCCGGTGAAGCACCGCGACCTCGTCGAGCGTGCCATCCCAGAAACCGGG
>CALRZR010000154.1:0-18162 GCA_943372705.1 Opitutus sp. GAS368
TGCGATATGTTCACGACGACGGCCTTCGGCCCACCGTCGAATGTCTGGTAGAGGCGGTCGACCGTGATTGTGACCGGAGCCTTGGCGACGACCAGCGTGCCGGCGACGGAGCCCGCATAGTTGGGGCTGTTGACCGTGGCGACGACCACGTAGGTGCCGGCGTTGACCGGGGGCGCAGGCGAGCCGTTGTAGGTGACGACGACAGGCAGCCCGGCGGGGGAGGTGGTCGCGACGACGGGCTTGGGCGCGCCATCGTAGCTCTGGGCGAGGCCGGCGAGCGTGACAGTAGCGGTGCCCGGAGCGATGACCAGCGTGCCCGTGGCGGAGCCGGTAACGATGGGGCTATTCACGGTAACGACCACAGCGTAGGTGCCGACCGCAGTCGGCGCGGTGGCAGAGCCGTTGTAGGTAAACGTCAGGGGCAGACCTGCCGGGGAAGTGGTCGCGCTGACGGCTTTAGGAAAGCCATCAAAAGTCTGCGCGAGGCCAGCGAGCGTGACAGTGGCTGCACCCGTGCCAATGACCAGCGTGCCCGAGGCGGTGCCGGCGTAGTTGGTGTCGTTGATCGTCGCGACCACGGCGTAGGAACCGACCGCGGTCGGCGCGGTGGCCGAACCATCGTATGTAAACGTCATGGACAGACCTGCCGGGGAAGTGGTCGCGCTGACGGGTTTCGGCGCGCCAGTAAAGCTCTGCGAGAGGCCGACCAGCGTCACGGTGGCGGAGCTCTTGCCAATAACCAGCGTGCCCGACGCCGTGCCGGCATAGTTGGCGTCGTTGATCGTCGCTACGACAGCATAGGATCCGCCGGCACTCGGCGGGGTGGCGGAACCGTCGTAGGTATACGTCACGGACAGGCCCGCCGGGGCTGTGGTCGCACTGGCAGGTTTAGGCGCGCCGTCGAAGTTCTGAGCAAGGCCAGCGAGCGTGACGGTGGCTGCACTCTTGCCGATGACTAGTGTGCCCGTCGCTGTGCCCGCATAGTTGGTGTCGTTGATCGACGCTACGACAGCATAGGAGCCGGCGGCGGTCGGCGCCGTGGCGGCACCATCGTAGGTAAACGTCACGGGCAGACCTGCCGGGGCGGTGGTCGCACTGCCGGCCTTCGGCGCACCGTCGAAGGTCTGGGCGAGGCCCGCGATCGTGACTGTGGCGGTGCCCTTGCCGATTTCCAGGGTGCCCGGGGCTGTGCCCGCATAGTTGGGGTCGTTGATCGTCGCGACCACGGCGTAGGAACCGACCGCAGTCGGCGCGGTGGTGGAACCGTTGTAGGTAAAGGTCACTGGCAGACCGGCCGGGGCGGTGGTCGCGCTGGCGAGTTTTGGCGCACCATCGAAGGTCTGGGCGAGCCCCGCGAGCGTGACAGTGGCGGCACCCTTGCCGATTTCCAGCGTCCCGGACGTGGTGCCGGCATAGTTGGGGTCGTTGATCGTCACAACTACGGCGTAGGAACCGACCGCGGTCGGCGCGGTGGCGGAACCGTTGTAAGTGAACGTCACCGGCAAACCTGCCGGGGTCGTCGTCGCGCTGACGGCTTTAGACGCACCGTCGAAATTCTGGGCGAGCCCGGCCAACGTGACGGTGGCGGTGCCCTTGCCGATGACCAGCGTGCCCGAGGTGGTGCCCGCATAGTTGGTGTCGGTGATCGTCGCGACCACAGCGTAGGGTCCGACCGCGGTCGGCGGGGTGGCGGAACCGTCGTAAGTAAAGCTCACCGTCAGTCCGCTGGGCGAGGTCGTCGCCGTCGCCGCCTTGGGCGATCCGTCGTAGGACGGCGCCAAGTTGGCCAACGTCACCGTCGCCACCGCCTTCGCCACGGCCAGGGTGCCCGACGCGGTGCCGGCATAGTTGGCGTCGCCAATCGTGCCCACCACGGCGTAAGACCCGGCGGCCGTCGGAACGGACGCCGACCCGTCGTAGGTGAAATTGACGGCGAGGCCGGCGGGCGAGGTCACCGCATTGGCAGCCCGAGGAGACCCATCGAAAGTCTGGTTGAGATTGCCCAGCACGACGTTCGCGGCGGCTTTGTTTATCACAAGAGTGCCATTGACGGACCCGGTGTAGTTGACGTCGGAAACCGACGCGGAGACGCCGTAGCTGCCGGCGTTGAGCGGAGTGCCGACGTAGTTGAAAATGACATTGAGACCCGCCGGCGTAGTCGTCGCGCCCGCCGATTTCAGCGTGCCGTCATAGGTCTGGCTGAGGTCGCTGAGCGATATCCCGGCCGTGGCTTTGCCAATCGTGAGCGCGAGCGTGCCGTTGCCAGTGCCACTCGGGTTCGTCGCCGAGAGGTCGGCGGTAAATAACCCAACCTGCGTGGGCACACCGGAGATGAGCCCGGTGCCCGAGTTCACATTCAATCCTGCGGGCAGGCCTGTGGCGCCAAAGCTATCCGGGGAATTGGTCGCTGAAATGGAATAGTTAAACGCCAGCCCGTAAGTTCCACTCACCGCGGCACTCGTGACCACCGGGGTGGCTACCACCGGCGACGCGGTGACCGCTTCGTAGCGCGCGACTGCCGCCGTGATTGGAAAGTCACCGACCGTGCCGGCCAAAACAAACTTGCCATCGCTCTGCACCGCGAGGCCCAGGGCCCGATCTGAGGGGGAGGTAAAGTTGACTTGAGGGGCTATGCCTCCCGTGCCGAACGTCGTATCCAAGCTCCCGTCGGAGCGATAGACCATGAGGCTGAAATCTCCCGCCGCCGCGCCCGCGACCGCGATTCGGCCGTCCTGCAGCATCGCAAGATCATTGCCGACGCTCGACGACACTCCGTTGGTCAGGACTGGCGTCGTCACCACTCCACCGCTGCCAAAGCCGCTGTCCAGTGCGCCATTGGCGTTCAGCCGCAGGACAGTTTGCACCCTGCCACTGAAAGACGCGCTACTGGCAAATCCTGCGATAACAATCCCGCCATCAGATTGGATCCCCACGGCCTGGCCGAACTCAATTAATCCGTTACTGCCGGCCACCGTATCAAAGCGCATCATCCCGTTCGCTCCCGCCCCAAACGAGGAGTCCAGCGAGCCATCAGAGTTTAGCCGCGCCACGCCGACCTCGCTCATTTCGCCTCCCCCCGGCGCACTCATTTGATTGGCCTGGCCGGTAACCACGATCTTGCCGTCGGGCTGCAGGGCAAGGGCGTAGGGTCGATCCGTCGCGGTCGAAATAGGAATAAGCCTAATTCCCGTCCCGCCACCAAACCCGGAATCTAGAGCACCCGTCGTGGTGTAACGTGCGACCGCATAATCGATCGTCGAGCTATTGGTCGTCTCCGCATTCACCACGACGACGATCTTGCCGTCGGGCTGGATCTTCACGCCGCGGGCGTAGTCGTATCCCAACACGGTAGTCTGCGTAAAACCACCGCTTCCAAAGCTGGTATCCAGTGCCCCGGAGCTCAACAAGCGCATGACCAGCACAAATGAGTTACTGGTGCCAGGCTGACCTGCCTGACCAACCGCGACTATTTTGCCATCGCTCTGCACCGCCACGCCATAGATGCCGAGATTCCGTCCCGAAATTCCAAAACTTGCCAAACCGCTGACGCCAAACGACGTGTCCAAGGTGCCGTTTGTGTTCAGCCGCGCGAGCAGGGCGCTACTGGTCCCGCGAATGCTGATAAGGATTTTTTGATCCGATTGGATCGCGACATCCGTGCCCTCATAGGCGTGGAGTGTGTTCGTTCGATCCAGAGTTACCTTACCGCCCGTGCCAAAGGTTGAATCCAACACGCCGGGTTGAGCAAAGGACTGATGAGGAACCACGATCGCGGCCAATAACATGAACGCGAAGACGGCGGCTTTCTTGCAGAACAGTGCGAGGCCCTTGGGACTGTTTGAGCATTGGGTCGTGGTCGGCATAGGAAAGGAGTCGGAGTGAGGAATGTGCGTGGCAGTGGCGCGAACGCGGCGGAAAGGAGTGGACGACGGGATCGTTTTCATGAAAGGAGGAGGCACCGGGGGTAGGACTAAGGGAAATTCCGAGCGGGCCGATTCCGGCTAGCCCGAGGAGGTCGGCACGGGTTGGGCTCGATCAGACTGGGTGGTTCACCTAATTCCGATGCGTAGAACCCGCATCTTACCGGGGCGCCGAGCGCCACATATGAGGCGCGAACGCCTCCCGGCAGACGTGAACAACTCACCGCGACCGAGTGCGCCTCGGTTGACCCAGAGAGCCCGGTCCAGCGCGCGAGGACTGGAACGGGGAACCATGAGCAACTCTGCGCGCGGATGCGCCGCGTGAATGGTTCGACGTAAACAGGAGTGGTGCGGTGCATAGCCGGGAAGGGACGTCAGAGGAACCGGGCTTTGAGCTCGGCGTAGTGCGAGCGACCGACCGGGAGACGCTGCCCCGTGCGCAGCTCGGCAAAGTAGCGGCTCCCGCGCTGCACCACGACCCGGGCGATCAAAGCGCGGCGCACCAAAAACGCGCGGTGGATGCGCACAAAATCACCCGCCAACGTGCCGGCGAGGTGGCCGAGGCTCTGATCGCAGAATTCCCGTCGGCCGCTCGCAAGCACCAGCTCAGTGTATTTATCGGCGCTCTTGGCGTAGAGAATCTGGTCCACCGGCACAAACTCGACGCGGCCTACATGACGGACCGGCAGGAACCGCCCCTCTCCCACGCGTGGCACGACGCGGTCCAGCGCCTTCGCGAGCCGCACCTGCCCCGCCGGCTTCGGCACAAAATCGACGACGCCGTAGTCGAAGGCGCGCATCGCGAGATCGGTTTGGGCCGATACCACGATCACCCGGTCGGGGACGGCATGTGTCGCATCGAGCAGGTCAAAACCGTCCTCACGGCGCAGCACGGGATCGAGGATCACCAGATCGAACGAAAACGCGCCGAGCCGCGCTGCGGCACCCGCGCAGGAGTCCACCGCTTCGAAACGCTGCAGACGGTGCGTCAGGATCGTCCGACAATGCCGCTCGAGCAGTGACGCGTGATCCGGATCGGCATCCACCGTGAGAATCTTCATCGCTGGCCCTCCCGCATTAGCACGGTCGTCAGTCGACGGCCAACCCGACGGCGAACGCTCGCCGTCGGAGCGCCGGGCGCCAGCCGCCCAACAAGCGCACGGCCGCAGTCCAAACCGGTTCGTTGGTCGCGCTGCGCGTGGTGGCAGCGCGTCCCGCGGGCACTGGATATGAAAACGAGGCACACAGGATGCTCTACGCCCGCTCCGCTCCGCTTCTTTCAAAAATAGTATTTCGAACGACCCATTTTCCTGAAAAACAACGCTCTGGGTGGTGTTCTCTCCCGCCTCCCTTCATGAAAAACCACCCCGGCACCTCCCTGCTTACGCGCCCGACGCTACTTTACCGCGTGCGCGATCAGCGCGATGGCGCAAGTTGGGAGGAATTTCACCGGCTCTACCGACGGCTCATCTACGGTCGCGCGCGGCGCGCCGGACTCTCCCATGCCGATGCCGAGGATGTCGCCCAGGACGTCTTCAAACGCGTCGCCGAGACGATCGGCGAATTCCACCACGACCCGAATCGCGGCTCGTTTCGCGGCTGGTTGATGCAACTCACGCAGTGGCGCATCACCGACAAATTCCAGAGCCTGCGGCGACTCGCGCCGGAATCATCCCCACCCGCCACTCCCTCCGTGGCGCCCGATGGCACCGCCACCCTCGAACGCGTGCCGGCACCTGCCGCCGAAGAAGACGAGTGGGACCGCGAGTGGCAGGAGCACCTCCTCGCCGCCGCCATCGAGCGCATCTCACGACGGGTGAAACCGCGCCACTTCCAAGTCTTCGAGCTCTACGTGCGCCAGCAGTGGCCCGTGCTCAAGGTCTCCGCGCAGCTCGGCGTTAACCCCGCCTCCGTCTACCTGATCGGCCACCGGCTCACCAAATTGCTGAAGACTGAAGTCGCAGAACTCCAAAAACAGCTCGGCTGATCCAGTCTGTCATCCGCGCAGTATAGGCTTTCTCCTCAAGCCCGGGGGTGAATAAAAAATCCCTCGACGCTTGCATATATAGTTACCAAGCAAACCTTCGGCCACGTTGCCGCCCCACCCGTCCAAGCTTGGGTCCAGTCCCGCACCGCAGCCACTGCATGAGTGAGCCGGGCAAAACTGTCTTCATATCCGTCGCGCCGCCGGATACGGACGCGGCGAGCCCGATCGTCGCCGCCCTGCGGGCGGCGGGGATCGCAGTCTGGATCCATCCCGAGGACCAACGCCGCAGCGATGAATCCGATCCCCTGATCCGCCGACAAATCCGCGCCTGCGCCCTGTTCGTGCCGGTGATTTCTGCGCAAACCCAGTCACAGCACGAAGGATATTTCCGGCTTGAGTGGCACTTGGCGGAACAGCGCTCGCAACTCATGACCAAAAACCGGGCCTTTATTGTGCCGGTTTGCCTCGATGCCACGCTCGAACATGAGGCGCTCGTGCCCGACGCGTTTCTGGGTCCGACTTGGTCGCACACGGGGGGGCCCGGCCAGCTCGCGGAATTTGTCGCGCACGTGCAAAGGCTGCTCGCCCAACCGCTCTCCGCTTCGCGCACCGGCTCGCACGGTGGCACCCGCCGTCCTTTTAACCCGGAAAATCCTTCCATCCCCGACTACACGCTGGTCCGCCAAATCGGCCGCGGCAGCTACGGCGACGTGTGGCTCGCCCGTAGCGTCACCGGCCTCTACCGCGCCGTGAAACTCGTGTGGCGCGAACGTTTCGCCGACGCCCAGCCTTACGACCGCGAATTCAAAGGCCTCACAAAATTCGCCGCCGCCTCCGTCGGCGAGAGCATCCAACTCGCCCTGCTCCACGTGGGTCGCGACGATGCCGCGGGATTTTTCTACTACGTGATGGAGCTGGCCGACGACGCGGAGCGGGGCCGCGCGATCGATCCCGCGAGCTACGTGCCGCTCACGTTTTCCGAACTGCGCTCCCGGCGCGGCCGGGTTCCGGCAGACCTTTGCCTCACCTACGCCGTCGAACTCGCCCGCGTGCTCGCCGGCCTCCACGCCCACGGCCTCGTGCACCGCGACATCAAGCCTTCGAACGTGATCGTCGTAAACGGTGTGCCGAAACTCGCCGACATCGGCCTCGTCGCCCCGGCCACGCACGCCCCCACCTTTGTCGGCACGGAGGGCTTCGTGCCCCCCGAGGGCCCGGGCTCGCCCGGCGCCGATGTCTACGCGCTCGGCAAAGTGCTCTACGAACTCTGCACGGGTCTCGACCGCCACGAGTTTCCCCAGCTCCCGTCAGACCTGACTAGCCTCTCCGACCACGGCGTGCTGCTCGGGCTCAACGAAATCATCCTTCGCGCCTGCGATCCGACGCCCACGGAACGCTACCGCGACGGCACCGCGCTGCTCGCCGATCTGCAGACCCTGCGCGGCGGGCGCCCCGTGGTAAGGAGATCACCTTGGCCGCTTTTCGTGGCGACGCTGGTGGTCGCCGCCCTCGCACCGGGCCTGGTCGTCGTGTGGCGTGGAAAAAATCCTCCGCCCGCCACCACCGCCCACCACGTCGATGCACCGCCCGACGCCCCCCGTGCGCGGACGCCCGAGACTGCTCCGGCCTTGGATCGGGCTGTGACCAACCCCGCGCTCGGCCCCATCCCCACGGCCGACCGGGCGCCGCTCTTGGTCGTTCTGCCGTTGGCGAACCTCAGCCCGGACCTCAAGGACGTCTCGATCCACGAGCATCTGCACGCCGAACTCATCACTCACCTCTCCCGCGTGCCCGCTGTCCGCGTGCTCACCCGCGCCTCTGCGCAGCGCTATGCCTCGCTGCGCCAGCCCACCGCCGAACTCACCGGCCTGCTCGGCATCGGCTACGCCCTCCAGGGCAAGGTGCGCCGCACCGGCGATGCGCTTCGCCTCGAACTCGATCTACGCGACGTCCGCTCCGCCTCGACCGTCTGGACGCGCACCTACGATTCCACGATCGGGAACCTCGCGGTTTCCCTCGCCACGGTTGCTCAAGACATCCGGCACAGTCTCGTCGGCGGCAGCCACCTCCCTCTCGGTCACCTCCCGGGTTTTACCCCACGCAACTTCACCGCCTTCGACCTCTATCACCGTTCTCGTCTCGCGGCCGACATCGCCCGCGACGTCGCGAAACACGAAGTGGCGATCGCACTCGCCGAAGAAGCCTTCCAGGCCGACCCGACCTACGCCGCCGCCGCCATGGCGATTTCCACCGGTTACATCGCCGCCTATCGCGCCGAACGCGACCAGACCGCCCGACCCCGCTTCGCCCCGGGCGCCAAGCGCTGGGCTGAAACCGCCGCCCGACTCGCGCCCGGCGGAGCCGCCGATCGCACGTGGGCCTACTACTACCTCTACGTCGAGGCCGATAGCACCCGCAGCATCGCGGCTGCGGAGAACTCCGTGCGCGCGTTTCCCAACGATGCGGAAAGCCGGTGGCTGCTCGCGGTTTCCTATTTCCGTGCAGGTCTGCTCGCCGAGACCGCCGCCGAACATCGCCGCGCCATCGCACTCGATCCGTTTGGCACCGGTTCCCGCCAACTCGAACTCCACGCGCTCGCCCGCCTGCGCCGCACGGCCGATTGGGAACGTGCACTCGCCGAATACCGCACCGTGATCGGAGCGAACCCACCCTCAGACGTGACAGCGGAACAACGTTATGCCCTGACCGGCGAATTGCCGGCCGCTCTGAGTCAGATCGGCACCACCAACCGAGCGGAATGGTTCTGGCGGGCCCGAAAATTTACGGAACTCGCCGCGCACGCCGAAGCCGAACTGCCGAAACCAAAATCGGGCATGGTCGAGATTTTCACCCTGAAAACCCGCTGGGGTGAAGCGCTGCGGCTCGCCGGCCGCCCCGCCGAGGCCGATACGCTTTTTGCAGATGCCCTCCACCTCGCCGAAGACACCGCCACCCGCCCCACGCAGTTTCCGTGGCTAAACGACCTCCGGCTCGGCCGTATCCACGCCCTCCTCGGAAACAGCGAGCAGGCGGTCGCCGCCGCACGGCGTGCCGTGGAGTCGACTCCGCGCGGCACCCGGCTTTCCGAGCGGTGGGACCACGAGATCAAACTCGCCGAAGTCTACGCCGTCCTCCGGCAGCCACGCGACTGCGTCCCGCTGCTCGCAGAACTCTTGCGTGCGCCCAGCGGCCTCACCGTGCCCATGCTCCGCACCGATCCGATCTGGGACCATGTGCGCGATGACGCAGCCTTCCAAGCCCTGCTCACAGATCCGCAATACAGCGCGCCACTGTGAGGCCACGCGGTCGGGCCCTTCACATCCGGCACGCCTGCGGCCTCACGGCACCTCGTAAACTTCGGCGATGACGAGGCCGCCCGTGCCGGCGGGCGCGGAGACTTGCACCGAGTAGGAGCCGGGTTGCAGCGTCGCGAGCAGCGCGGCGTCTTTCGAGGCGGCGGGAATCGCAAACGCCCCCACCTGCGCCATCGCGGCCGTGAGCGCGGACGTGCCGCCCCAATCGTCGCTCTCGTTGATTTTCGTCGAGCCAGAGAACAGTGCGAGCCGTGGGTCGGCCACAAAACCGCTCGCCACTCCCACAGCCGCGAGGCCCGGCCCGACGGCACGCACCAGGACCGCGCGCGGCGTCGCTCCACCGATCACAAAGCCCACCGTGAACCCGGAACCGATCTGTTTCAGCACGGAGACGTTGATGAGGCGCGGCGTCGTCGCCGTAAACGCGGCGCTCGGCGTCGAATCGTAGAGTTCGGCGATCACGGTGCCGGTCGCGCCGCCGTTGCCGGTCACGCGGATGGAGTAGCCGCCGGGCGCAATCGCGGGATTGAAAATCGCGGCGTCCTTCGAGGTCGGCGCGGCGTAGGGAAACGCGCCGACCGCAGCGAACGCGTTGCTGAGCGTCGCGACACCAGCCCAGTTGTCGTTCTCGCCCGCTTTCGCCGAACCGGCGAAGAATTCCAGATTGGGATCGGCGAGCGTGCCGCCCACGCCGAGGGCGCCGAGCGCCGGGCCGGCAGCGCGGATCAGCAAGGGCTGCGTGCCGACCGTGCCGCTGCCGCCGATCACGGTGCCCATGGTAAAACTGTCGCCGGCAGACTCGATCGCCGTGAGCAACGAGAGGTTCACGAGGCGTCCGGGGTTGGTGGCGTTCGCCGGTGAAATCACCGCCGCCGCACTCGTGACGGTGCCGGTGGGTGTGGTGATTGCGACGGTGTAGCTGCCGAGATTCGCCGCGACGGCCGTCGTCGTATAGATCGGGCTGTTGGCGCCGACGATCGGCGCGCCGTCCTTGAGCCACTGGTAGGCGGCACCGGCGGTGTTTTGGGCGGTGACGCTCAGGCGCACAGCGGCGCCGGCCGCGGCGATTTGGGACTGCGGAGCCGCTACTACGACCGGCGGAGGCGTGGAATCGACGAGATCGTAGGTGAGGACCGCGCCATTGTCGCCGACCGCGACGATGGTGTTGGCCGTGGCCGCGATCCCGCGCACCGCCCGGTCGGCGGCGATCGTGCCGATCGACCAGTTCGTGCCGTCGAGCGACATGAGCATGGTGCCGGCCGTGCCCGCGGGTGCGAGGAAACCGATCGGAGTCTGCGCGATCGAGTAGATGGTGTCGGCAATGCCGGTCTCAACGGTGCGCCACGTGAGGCCGTCGGCGGAGTTGAGCATCACCCCGGAGGCGCCGGCCGCGAGAAACCCGAGATTCTCGAAGTAGCCCACATTGAGCAGTTGCGTCGTGATACCGCTGGTGGCGGCGGCCCAGGTGGTGCCATCGGCGGAAGTAAGGATGGTGCCAGCATCGCCCACCACTACGTAGCGATTGTTGCCAAACGTCGCACTGCGGAGCGCATTCGTCGTGCCGCTGGTGCGTCCCGTCCATTGCGTGCCGTCCGCTGAAGTGAGCAATGAACCACTGGCGCCTGCCGCGACGAAGAGCGTCGGGCTGGCGCCGATGGCGAGACGCTGCGTGGTGGAGCCGGTGGCGCGTTCTGTCCAAGTGAGCGCGTCGGGCGAGGTGAAGATGCGTCCCGCGTCGCCGACGGCCACGTAGCGTGACTGTGCATAAGTAACATCGTTGAGGGTGGAGAATCCAGCATTGGCGTTCGCGCGCGTCCACGTGACGCCGTCGGTGGACACGGTAACCGGCGGCAACACGGCGTTGCGCGCCAGCGGATTTACGGCTTGGCCGACGGCGACGAACTTGCCGCCCGCGTAGATGACGTTGTTGCGGCTGTCGCTGGTGCCTTGATTGGCGCGCTTGTAACTCGTCGCAGTGGTCGCGGTGTAAATTTCGCCAGCCCGACCGAACAGGATGCCCTCGTTGTCGGCGCCCACCGCGCCGAAGAACCCGCTCGTGCGGTTCTCGACCGAGGCCTGGGTCCAAGTCACCGCATCGGCGGAAGTGAGCACTGTGCCTGCATCACCGACGACGACGAAGGAGCCTTTGATCACGCCCACGCCCTGAAGGTTAACCGTGACGCCCGACGTGCGGCGAGTCCAAGTGATGCCGTCGGCGGAGGAGAGAATGACCCCGCTGAAACCGGTGGCGACGAAGGTGCCGTTGTTGAACGCAACTTTGCGGAGATCGGTGGTTACGCCGCTAGTGCGCTCGTTCCACGTGACACCATCCGGCGATGTGATGATCTTCCCGCCGATACCGACGACGACATAGAGGTTGTTACCGTGGGCGGCGCCGAGGAGCGCTGTCGTCACCGGCACCGTCCGCCGGGCCCATGCGAGGCCATCCGCCGAGGTCACGACGAGTCCATTCGTGACACCCAGCCATTGACCGCCAAGGTGGGCGACGTAGCTGAGACTTAGCGCCTCGATCGTGGCCGTATAGAGGGCGGTCCAGGCAAACCCGTCGGTTGAAACCCACGGATTGCCAACCGGTTCGCGCGAGCCGCCATCTGTATAGGGCCCCACGATCACGTAACGGCCGTTGGCGTAACCGATACCGGCGAGATTTTGCGTCGTGGCAAAATCTACCGTGTTCAGTTGGCCGGCCGCATCGAGAGTGACGATATTGCCGGTGTTGCCCACCAGCCACCACTTGCCGTCGATGCGCGCTGCGCCAACGAGGTCGGAACCGACAGGGCCGGGGTTGCGCCAATTCCAACTCGCGAGGCCGGCCTGCGCGGGATACGCGGCCGACATGGCGCTGGCCCCCGAGGCGTCGATGCCGCGGATGGTGAGCGCGTAGTTGCCGATGGCGGACGGCGTCCAGGCAAACGTGCCGCTGGTTCCGGCGATTTCGCTGACCTTGGTGCCGTTGGCGTAGAGTTCGAGGCGGGTGTAGCCCGCGCCGCCGGCCGCGATGATGTTTTTGCGCCCGACGGCGAGCTTGAGCGACGCGCCTTCGAGGCGCATCGACGGCGCGGCCAACGGTGGCGCCACGATTGCGGGAACGGTGGTGGTGTAAATCGAAGCCGTATTGCCGACCGCCACGAGGACTCCGGCGCCTTCGGCGATGCCGCGCACCGAATAGCCGGTGGTCGTGTCGAGCTGCACATTGGCCCAAGTCTGCCCGTTGGACGAAAACTGCAGGCGACCTTCACCGTGCAGGCCCATCAGCACGCCGCTCGTGGAAATGGCTTTGTTGGTAAAGAGGTTGACCCCGCCCGACGTCGTCAGGCGGCGCCAGGTCACGCCGTCTGCCGACGTGTGCACCCACAAAGGTCCGGACATGATGAACCAAGCGCCGTTGTGGTAAGCCACACCCGCGTAGTTGTTGGTGTCGGCCAGGCTGCGATTCGTCCACGTGAGTCCGTCGGACGAGATGACAACCCGCCCGCCGTCTCCCGCGGCAACGAAAAGTCCGTTTGCAAACGTCACTGCGCGCAGCTGCGACGTGACCGGTGAGGGCGTCTCGGTCCACGCCGCACCGTCGGCCGAGGTGTAAATGCGACCCGTTTCGCCGACCGCCACGAACCGGCCCAACCCGTAGGCGAGACCCGACATCGAGCCCACGCCGGCGGGCATCGTCGCGGCCGTCCACGTGACGCCATCGGCCGAATACGCACCGGTGGCCCGCACCGTCGCTCCGGCCGCGGCCACTCCGACCGTGGCAAACCGCACCCCGTCGTGCGCGACTCCGCGGTAGAAATGGGCGTTGGAGGGCGTGGTCGCCCGCGCCCACGTGGTGCCATCGGCCGAGGTGACGATGGCGCCGTTGTCGCCCACCACCGCGAATTTCCCGCCGCCAAACGCGACGCTGTAGAACGTATTCGTCGTGAGCGGATTCGCGCGCTTCGTCCAGGTGACCAAAGGATCAACGACGTTGAGCGTGTAGTTTTTGACCGCGATGCCGCCCTTCCCGTCGTGCGCGGACACGGTGACGGGATAGGTGCCGCCCTTCTCGAACCGCGTGGTGACGGTGTTGAGGTTGGGCTGGAATTTTCCATCGCCGAAGTCCCACCGATAGTAAATCGGATCGCCGTCCGGATCGGTGGCACTGGCCGAGACGGTGAGATTTGTGCGCGCATTAAGCGTGCCCGCCGGGGCCTCGGCGGTGAGCACGGGATTGCGGTTGCCACCGGTGGCGCCGAACGCGACCTCGACGTCGATGTATTCGTTGGGCGCGGTGCCGCCGACCGCGAGCGGCTTGAGCGTGATCCCGGCGTTGGGATCGGTGAATGTCTCGCCGATGCGGAGCGGGGCGTCGTTCATCGCGCCGGCACTGCCGGGCGTGGTATCGAGAAGATAGCTGCCAGGTCCCGCGGCAAAGTTGGGCAGTTTTTGCGGTCCCCAATGAAGCACGACACCGTTCTGGAGCCGGTCGAGTTGTTGGGCCGTGAGATTCGGCGAACCGATCCGCCGGTGCTCGATCCAAAATTCATATTCAACGTTGTTGGCGCCGACCCGCAGACCGCGGACGCCCGTGGAGTCTTTATGGTCGTGCCGCGTGATGCGATAGGTGCCGGCGGCGGTCACCGAGGTCACACTCGTTGCGTCGAGGTAACCGAGCTTGAATTTTTGAGGGGCATTGAAGTAACCCGTGGCCGGACCCGAAGCGCTGCCCATGCGATCGAACACATCGCCGTATTCGACCTTGGTGCCGGGGCCGATCGCCGACGTGCTGCTCGGCAACCAGGCATGCGAGTGATTCAGACTGTGATTGTGCCCTAGCTCGTGAAACGTCGTCGAAGCGCCGAAGGAGTTGTTCAGCCACACGGCCGGTCCGCCGAGATTGCCGATGCCGCCAAACGTGTAGGCCGGCACGCGTTTGAAGAGCATGATATATCGGTCGTATTTGTCCGGGTCGTGGGCGCCGGTGCCTCCGTTCGCGACGTCGTAGGCTTTGGCGGCAGCCTTCGCGTCGTTGTGAAGATCGCCCGTGGTTCCGGAAGAGGAACTGTAATAAGCCTTGTCGCGCGGGAGCCGCAAAAGTGCGGGCAAAGTCGTAAACGTCATCGAGGTCCGGCCGTTGGAAACCCCCTGATAGGCCGCGTTTACCTCGGCGGCGTTGGCGGCCAACGCGGCGTCGTCCACCGGGGAACCGGGATCGTCGGCAAACTCCAGCTTTATCCACAGGACCCGTTTCTCACCAAAGATCCAACTCGGCGGGGAATCCACGGCGGCCGTGCCGGGCACGCGCGTCACCGGGCTCTCGGTATCTCCGAGCGAAACAACCGCCGGCCCCGGGAGGGATTCGGCGGCGACGAGACGCGCCTTCAGCGCTTCGAATTCGGCGGAGGATGCCAGCGAGAAGGCCGTATCGCCCACGAGCACGGCAGGGAGGTCGAACGGAAGCGCACGCGCGGCTTTTTCGGAGTCATCGAGCAAACGGAAAGGGGTCTCCGCGAAGGCGGCGACGCCATCAACCGCCATGCCGTGGAGCGGCAGGCCGTGTTTGGTGGTTTGCGTTTCGCGCCGGCCGAAAACAAACGCCGCATAGCTTTGTCCCGCGATCGTCGCATGGCGCAAGAGCGCCGACTCACACGCCACATTTTCATCGTGCTGGCCATGGCCGCCGGCGTGTGTGCAGGCGACGCTCACGTCGAGATTTCCCCGGGAATCGAAGCGCGTTTCAAGTTGCGCCTGCACCGCGGCGGGCAATTCCGACCGCAAGCCGACGGGCACAGCGAGTTCTAGCGCGAGGCGCGGATCGATCTGGATGAGGTGCTTGAGGGCGATGCGGCGCTCCGCCGCCAAACTCAACCCAGCCTCGGCCAGCACCGGGCGCCCGTCCGGCTCAGCCCGGCGCCACGCAGTAAGCCAGTCCTCGAAGGCCCGGGCTTTGGCGACCGCGGCAGATTTCGCGCGCGACTGCTCCGCCAGACGGGCCAACGGCGACGGCGCGCTCTCTTTGGCGCCGGTCTTAGCGAAGTCGGTATCTGCGCCGGGCCCGGTCTCCGACACCTCGGACGTGGCGTTCGTCGCGATTCCACTCTGAGCCGCAGGCGCGACATCAAGCGCGCGCCTGAGCGCGGCGGTGATCACCAGCGCCGCCACCGCGAGCACGAGGATTGCACGACGAGAAGTAGGACCGGCTCGGAGCGAGGCTACCAGAGCTGCCAGCGCAGCGAGGGAATGGCGAAACCGTGATTTCATGGGACGAAGGGCGATGACGTGGCAACAGGCGGCGCGTAGACTCGTGTGCGCTGGACATCGCCACGCGACCGCAGAATGAGGGGAGTGCTATGACCGGAGAAAGTGCACAGAAGGCAACAAACACCTTACGCCCCGCCTCTGGCGAATCTTTCAAGAATCTTTTCCGGCGAGGCTATTTCTCCGCACACGCGGTTGGCCATCTATCTCCGGCAAAACCACCCGAGCTCCATCCACGTCGCGAACCACGCCTGCACGCGCGCGGGCTTTACACGTGGGCCGGCCGCCGCCACCGCCTGCACCAACGTTTGTCCGGCCGCGAGTGCGGATAAAATTTTGAAGGCCGCTGCGTCCACGCGCTTGTAGTAAAGCTTTAGGTTGTAGCGGTGCACCACGATGTAGGTCTTCGCCCGGCGCGGCCGCGGCACCCGCTTTTTCGAGGCCGCACTCGGCGCCCGATCAATGGCATTACTCGCTTCGCTGCGCAGCGCGTCGCGCTCTTTCACCGCGAGCACGTAGTCGTCCACCGGCCACTCCGCCGCAATCAGCGAAACATACGGCTGCAGCCCGAGCCGCAGCTTCTCAGGCGGCGTCTTCGCCAATAACTCCGGCGTGATCACCGGCCGCACCTCGCCATCAAACGCCACGGTCTGCGCCCATTCGAACCGCGCGACCGCATGCGCCAGCGCCGTGTGCGGCCGCGTCCACCGCGGCTCCTCGCGGATGAACTGCGCCAGCCGCGACGTCAGGTTCCTCAACGTGAACGACCGCGACGGAAATTTCGCCAGATAAGCCCGCACCAGCGCCGAAAATTTTTCCTCGCCCAGCAAGGCCCGCAGGCCCGGCGCATCGTCGTAGACACAGTCGATCACGCGAAACCAATAGCTGCGCGCGTAGATCTGCAGCCGCTCAAACGCCGTGAGCCGGTCGTTCGGTTTGATAAATTCCGCCGCCACCTCCGCCATCGGTCGCCCATCGTGCCACCGCGGCGCCAGGTCGTCGTCGGCCGTCAACGGTTGGACGAGCGCGTGCATCATCATGCGTTGCAGCGCCCGCAAATCCGCGTCCGTCGCGAGCCGCCGGGGCGCACGTCGCGGCGGCGGGTTGAGGCCGGTTGGTCTCATGTTCGACCGGTAGGGACGGCTCTCCGAGCCGTCCGCCCTTGTTCGCTCGATTCCCTCAAGCCCGGACGGTTCGGAGAACCGTCCCTACCAGCCTTCGCCGCCCGCGCCCCCGCGATAAACTCGTTCGCCTTCAGCGCCTCCGCGTGGACCTCGTCGAACGACGGAATCTTGTCGTCCCACTCCAAGAGCGTCGCCGTCACGCCCGCCCCGCGAATCGCGTGCGCATACAGTTTCCACACCGGGTCGAGCACCGGATGGTCGTGCGTATCCAAAATATATTTTTCGAACTTCGTATGCCCCGCCACGTGGATTTGCGCCACGCGGTCCAGCGGCACGCCTGCGAGATACGCATACGGGTCGAAGCTGTGGTTCTGCGCCGAGACGTAGATATTGTTCACATCGAGCAGAATTCCGCAGTCCGCGCGCTCAACTACCTCGGACAAAAATTCCCACTCCGTCATCTCGCTCACGTGAAACTCGGCGTAGCTGCTCACGTTTTCCACGCAGATCGGCACTTCGAGATAGTCGCGCACCATCTTGATTTTCTCCGCCGTGCGCCGCGCCGCGGAAAACGTATACGGCATCGGCAACAGGTCGTGTGAGAACGTGCCGTCGACGCTCCCCCAGCAGAGGTGGTCGCTCAGCCACGGCGTTTTCGTGCGCTTCACCAGCGCCTTCAGTTTTTTCAGGTGCGCGCGATCGGGTTTGTCGGCCGAGCCAAAATACATCGAGACGCCGTGCTGCACGACGCGGTATTGCTCCAGAATCTGGTCGAGCACGTGGAGCGGCCGACCGCCATCGACCATAAAATTTTCCGAGATGATCTCAAACCAGGCGCACGTCGGCTTCTTCTCGAGGATGTGTTGGTAATGCGGCACGCGCAGCCCCAGCCCGATCCCGTAGTCGGTGAACCCGTTGAAACGATTGGCAGGCATAAAAGGAAAAAGCGCGGCCGACCCGGTGTCGGCCGCGCGGTTGCCCCTGAAAAATCAGCTCTTCTTCTCTTCGGCTTTCTTGTCGCTCTTGGTGGCCGTCTTGCAGCCGCCTTTACCCTTGCAGGAATTCTTGCCCTTGCAGCCATTGTCGCCGGAGCCACAGCCGCCGGTGCCCTTGCAGGCGTTCTTGCCCTTGCAGTCGTGTTTGCCTTTGTCCGCGGCGGATTTCTCGGCGGTGCCGGCTTTCTCGGCGGCGGCGAACGCGTTCGAGGCGAGCGAGCCGGCATAGAGACCGGCGATAGCGGCGGACGTGATGAGGAGACGGGATGTTTTGTTCATAAGCGGAACGAGTGATCGTATTTTGAGGGATGACCGCCCGGCTTCGGCAACGTGCCGTCGCTCAGGGATCGGGCGTAAGAGCCCGCCCGTTCCCGGTTATTCCCGAAAAAAAATTTCGCGCACAATTCTTTCCGGCCTCACACCACGCGATCCACCATCGGGCCGCCGCTCTCAAACGCCGCGAGGTTGGCCAAAAAGTGTTTCACGATCGCCTCGTCCTGATCGCTGCGGCCGCCCGCCGTGTGCGGCGTGATCCAGCAGTTCGGCGCCGTCCAGAGCGCGTCGTCCACG
>CALRZR010000155.1:0-18153 GCA_943372705.1 Opitutus sp. GAS368
CGGGGGGCGAGGTGGTGACGGTGACGGGCTTCGGCGTGCCATCGTAGGTGGCCGAGGTGTTGGCGAGCGTGATGGCGACGTTGCTGGTGGCGACGTTGAGCGCGACGGCAGTTGTGGTGGTGGACCCGGCGACGTTGGTGAGGACGCAATCGTAGTTGCCGGCGTTGGCGGTGGTGACGGCGGCGAGGGTGAGGGTGGCGGTGGTGGCGCCGGTGAGGGCGGTGCCGTTCTTGCGCCACTGATACGTGACGGGCGAGGCCTGCGTCGCGACGGTGAAGGTGGCGTTGCCGCCGGAGATTACGCTTTGCGCGACGGGGGCGGTGAGAATGTCGGGCGCGGCAGTGAAGGTGAGGTCGTCGATGGAGATACCGTCGTCGTTGCCGCCGTCGTTGGTGTCTGACCAGCGGAGCAGGAACGTTTGGCCGGGAGCCCAGGTGAGGCCGGTGAGGGTGACGGGGGCGATCACTTTGCGGTTCGCGGCGAGGTTGCCGTCGAGGGCGGTGTCGGCACCGGTGGTGACGGGGGCGGTGAAATCCAGCGCGGGCGCGGCAACAAATGCGCCGGTGGCGAGATTGGTGGCGCCGATGCCGTAGGAGAAGGCGAGGACGTTGGCGGCGGAATTGCCGCGGCGCCATTGCTCACCGGTGTAGCCGATGGTGACTTGGGTGAGCGTGGCGCCGGTGGTGTTGACGAGGGAAACGCCGAAGCGGGCGACGACGCTGCCGGAGCCTTGGGCGCCGAGGGAGCGGTCGGCGGCACCGGAAGTGCCGTAAGAATAGGCGGCGCCGTTGGTGGTGGAGCCGGTGGCGGCGATCAACGTGGGTGTGCCGGAGGTCGAGCCGAGGGACCAGCCGGTCATACCGGTGGCGTTGGCGGGGGCGGCAGCGAGGTCGAAGGGCTGAGTGCCCGTAAAGGTGGTGGTGCCGGAGGTAGGCAGCGTATCGAAGTTCTGGCTATACGTGCCGCCGGCATAATTCGTCTGCGGTCCGGGGGGCGGGAGTGTGACGGTGAGTGTAGCCGCGGCGCTGGTGGTGGGATTGACGGTGTTGGTCACGACGACGTCGTAGCTGCCGGCGTCGAGACTGGTGATCGAGGTGAGCGTGAGGGTGGCGGTGGTGGCGCCGGAGATGGTGGCGGCGTTCAGGGCGGTGCCGTTGGCGAGGTTAACGCCGCCGCGCCGCCATTGATAGGTGAGGGGCGTGGTGCCGGTGGCGACGACAGTGAAGGTGGCGTTGCCGCCGTAGAGAATCGTAGCGGCGGTGGGTGGCGTCGTGATGGTGGGCGCGACCGGGGTGACTGTGAGCGCGACCGGAGTCGAGGTGACGTCGGGGAGCGTGCCGTTGGAGATGACGACATCGTAGTTGGCGGCGGCGTCGGCCTGGACGTTCGGCAGGGTGAGGGTGGCGGTGGTGGCGGAGGTGTTGCCCGTGATGTTCACGGAATTCTTGCGCCATTGGTAGCTGAAGGGAGCGGTGCCGCCGGCGACGACGGTGAACGTGGCGGTGGTGCCGGCGTTGACTGTGGACGCGACGGGCGGCGTGGTGATCGACGGGGCGACGGGCTTCGCGGTGGCGAAGGACAGGGTGGTGTTGGCCTCGGGGTGCAGGGTGCCGCTGGCGCTCTCGGTGATTTGCGAGGCGATGAAGTTGATGGTGACGGTGTCGTTGTCACTGAAGCTGACGGGCGGCGTGATTGTGTAGGTCGTGGGGCCGCCGGTGACCGTGGCGGCGAGGGCGCCGTTGACCGTGCTGGAGAGCGTGAACCAGCCGGCGCCGACGGTGACGGGTTGGTTGAAGGTGACGGTGATGGGAGAGGTGCCGTTGACGCCGGTGGCGGCGTTCACGGGAGTCGTGCTCACGATGGCGGGCGTGACGGGCGGAGTGTTGACAGGGGTGGAGAAGGTGAAGTCGTCGATGGCGAGGCCGCTGTCGGAGTTGGTGACGTCGAAATCTTTCCAACGGAGGACGAGGGTTTGACCGGAAGCCCAGGAGATACCGGTGATGGTGGCGGAGGCGATGGCGGTGCGGTTGGCGGGGGCGTTGCCATCGAGGGCGCCGGAGGTGCCGCTGCCGATGGGGGCGGTGAAATCGAGGGCGGTGGCGGCGGTGAACGTGCCGGCGACGATGTCGGAGCCGCCGACTTGGTATTCAAAGGAAATCTTGTCGGTGCCGGTGGTGCCGCCGAAGCGCCATTGTTCGCCGGTGTAGGAGATCGTGAACTGGGTGATGGTGGAGCTGGTGTTGTTGGAGAGGACGAGGCCCCAGGCGGAGGCGACGCTGCCGCTCAAGACGGCGCCGAGGGCGCGGTCGGAGATCGCGTTGGTGCCCGCGACACCAAACGAGTAGGTTGACCCGGTATTGGACGAGCCAGTGCCGTAGTTGAAAATGGCGTTGGCGCCGGAGCCGCCAACTTTGGCGATGCTCCAGCCGCTCAGGCCGGTGGAGCTGATCGGGGCGTTGCCGAGGAGATGGGGGCCGGCACCGGTGAGCGTAGTCGAGGTAAAGGTGCCGGTGCTCGGGAGGCCGTCGAAGTTTTGCGAATACGTGCCGCCGGTGTAGGCGACTTGAGAACCGGCGGCGGCGGTGGTGACGGTGAGGGCGGCGGCAGCGCTGGTGGCGTCGGGCGTGATGCCGTTGGTGACGACGACGTCGTAGTTGGCGGCGTCGAGTGCGGTGACGCCCGTGAGCGTGAGGGTGGCGGTGGTGGCGCCGGAGACGACGCCGGCGTCGGCGAGATTTACGCCGCCCTTGCGCCATTGATAAGAGAGGGGGGCGGTGCCGCTGGCGGCGACGGAGAAGGTGACGGTGCCGCCGACATTGGACGAACGGGCGAGAGGAGGCGTCGTGATGCTTGGAGCAGCCGGCGTGACAGTGAGCATGGCGGCGGCACTGGGGGCAGCGGTGGCGACGCTGTTGGAGACGACGACATCGTAGGCGACGGCGTCGGCAGCCTGGACGTTGTTAACCGTGAGCGTGGCAGTCGATGAGCCGCTGACCGTGGGGCCGTCGGCGAGGTTCGTGCCGCCCTTGCGCCATTGATAGGCGAGGGTGGGCGAGCCGCTGGCGACGACGGAGAAGATGGCGGACGTGCCGGCGGCGCGGGTGATGGAAACGGGGGGCGTGACGACGACCGGTGGGAGGCCGGTGATGACGAGGTTGGCGCCTTGGCTGGTGACGGCGCCGGCGGTGTTGGTGACGACGACGGTGTAGGTGGCAACGTCGGCGGCCTGGACGTTGGTGAGGGTGAGGTTGGCGGTGGTGGCGGTGGCGTTGCCGGTGACGGGGTCGTCGTTCTTCAACCACTGATAAGTGAAGGCGGTGTCGGTGGTGGAGGTGGCGGCGACGGCGAAGGTGGCGGTGCCGCCGACGGCGGCGGTTTGCGCAACGGGGGCGGTGGTGATGGTGGGGAGACCGGTGGGGGTCTGGCCGTCGACCTTTACGCGGAGCGCGGCGGCGACGGTGCTGTTGAGGTTGGTGAAAAAGGTGAAGCCCGTGTCGGTCTGAATTTGCGCGGCGGAGGTGACGTATTTGGTCCAGGGATCGCTGCGGACGCCGGCGATGTTGGGGACCTTGATGGCGATGACGCGGGTGTTGGCGTCGATGCGGGTGTCGGCAGTGCCAGCGCCGAGGGGGACGACGAGGGCGATTTTCCAGGTGTAGCCGGGAATGGCGACGCCGCTGGCGATGGTGGTGCCGGCGAAGCCGCTGGGGCCGGTCATGAGGAGAATTTCGAAACCGGGAGCGGTCGCGGCGAGACTGCGGCAGTAAGTTTCGAAGCTGGCCCAGACGCCCTGGTTGTTGTCGGGGGTCTGGGGCATCATGTTCGACATGGTGAACACGACTTGGTTGTCGGTGGTCGTGACGGTGCGGTCAGCGGAGGGGCAGAGATGGCCGCGGTCGTAACCGGAGCCGGAGTAGTCGGTGGTGAGGACCTGGTAGAAAGCGGGCGGGAGGCCGGTATCGACGATGAAGTCGGAGCGGCCACTGGAGCCGACGTCGCCGGAGGTGAGGTTCCAGGCGACCCAATTGGGCTCACGGGTGGTGTCGTTGTAGTCCATCGCGTATTGGGCGCGTTGGATGAGATACTTGGTGCGGTTGGCGGGGTCGGCCGTGGCGCCGCTCGGATTGCCGGTGAGCATCTGGAGCGGCGTGCCGATGTTCGCGAAGGCGACGACGGCGGAGAGGAACAACGAGACGAGGGCGAGGGCGGATGTTTTGATGCTCACGGGAAAAAAGTGGGACGGGGCGACGAGGTGCGACGGGCGGAAGTGAGGGAACGGAGGGCGTGGGAGGGGAAATGTCACGCAGGGAAATCTGCCGTCACGGATTCGTCACGCCGGGAAATCGGGCGGAGGAACGGGAGGAAGACGCGGGCGAGAGCAGAGGCAAACGGAAGCGAGGGACCGATTCGGCGTGGTGAGACGGAGGAAGCGGAAATCGCGCCGTAGAGTGCAGCGGAAAAAGGCGGAGGGCGTCAAATCATTCGCTGAAGAGAACGTGCGGCGGGCGCGGTGAACGAGGGACGGGACAGGTTACGGGGAGGGCGCGTTGGGGGTGGCGTTCGGCGGGATGAGCCGGGCGCGCAGGGCGGCGAGATTTTCGCGGGCGGTGGTGTAGGCGGGATTGAGGCGGAGCGCGGCTTCGTAGTGGGAGATCGCGTCAGGGAAACGGCCGAGGCGCATGAGGGCGACGCCGAGGCTGTTGTGGGCTTCGGCATGGAGGGGATTGAGGCGGAGGACGGCTTCGAAATGGGCCACCGATTCGGCAGTGCGGTCAATGGTGAGGAGCAGGATACCGAGATTGTTGTGCGCGTCGGCAAAGCGGGGGCGCAGCCGCAAGGCTTCGGAAAACGACGCGAGGGCGTCGGCGTTTTGACCGAGCTGCTGGCGGGCGAGACCGAGGTTGCAATGGGCTTCGGCGTAGCCGGCTTGGTAGGTGAGGGCGCGGGCGAACGAAGCGGCGGCCTCGGCTGGGCGGCCGAGGCGGAGCAGGGCGGTGCCAAGGTTGTTGTGCGCTTCGGGGTAAGCGGGACGCAGACGGAGGGCGGTGTCGAAGGCGGCCAAGGCTTCGGCGGCGCGGCCGGCCTGGAAAAGTTGGATACCGAGATTGTTATGGGCTCGGCTGTTTTCCGGGCGATGGGCGACGGTGTCGGCCCAGAGGGCGAGTTCGCTTTGGTAGACAGTGTGACGGAGGGCGGTGGCTAGGCCGAGGACGGCGGCGAGCGCGGTCCCGACGAGAATGGCGCGGCGCCCGGCGAGGTGGTAAAGCCCGAGCGCGGCGAGGATCGCGAACGGAGCGAGCGCGAGATACATGCGATGCTCGGCGATGGTTTGGGTGGCGACCGGCACGATGCTGGACGTCGGCGCCAAGATCGCGAAAAAGGCGGCGCCGAGGAAACCGAGGGCGGGTCGGCGCACGAGCGCGATGCCGGTGAGGACGACGAGGACGGCGAGGCCGAGTGCGGGCAGGATGAGCGCGGAGGAGGCCGGGACGATGGCGATGCCGTAGTCGAAGACGAGGGGTGACGGCCAGAGCGCGCGGGCGAGGTAGTGAGGAACGGCGTAAACTTGGGTAAGCGCGTAGGCCCACGGCGTGACGCCGGCGTCGAAGCCGGCGGTGCCGCCGCGCTGGTGGTTGCCGATGACGAGGAGGGCGAGCAGCAGCCATGTCGCGGCGAGGGCCAGGTAGAAGCGGTGGCGCTGGCGCCAAGCGGTGTAAAAATCACCCGCGACAAAGGTGCGGTCGTAGAGGAACACGATCAGCGGCGCGGAAACCATCACCTCCTTCGCGGCCATGCCGAAGACGCAAACGAGGGCGGCGAGGGCGAGCCAACGGGGCGGGGACGGGCTCGAGACCGAGCGAATGAAAGCGTAGAGCGTCAGCAAATACGCGAGTGCCATGAGCAACTCGGCGCGCTGGCAGACGTAAGTGACGGCGGCGGTGTGAAGCGGATGGAGCGCCCAAAGCGCGGTGGCGCCGAAAGCCAATGGCAGCGAGACGGCGCGCAGGTGGGCGAGGCCGGGAGCCGCGAGCAACGTGCGGCGGACGACTCCGAACAGCGTGAGCGTGGCGAGGATGTGCAGCAGAAGATTGAACGCGTGGTAACCGGCAGGAGCGGCGCCGCTGAAGGCGTAGTTGAGCGCGAGTGAGAGATTGACGAGCGGACGGCCGCCCACGGGATAGCCGTTGAGTTCGGGCGGCGGCGTGAGAGCGGACCACGGCGGCCAGAGGTGACGGATGCTCGGGTTTTCAAGGATCGACGGAATGTCGTCGAAAACGAAAGGCACCGAAAAACTCCGGAAATAGGCGACGACAGTGGCGGCAACGAGCACGGCTCCCGCCGAGGCAATGGACCGCGGCGATGCGACGGGGGGAAGAGGGGAGGCGGGAGCGGCGCGCATGGAGCGGACTGACGGGAAAGGCGGGAGTTGGCCAGCGGGGTGGGCGGGAGCCAAGCGGATTTAGGACACACGCTCGTCGTGCGAAGGGACGATGCTGCTCGATAAGTGTAAGTCCGCTCAGATTTACGCTATCTTGCTAGCGACAAGCGCCGGGAACTATTCAACGGTGACAGGCGTCATCTGGTGGAGTCAGCCGAGTATCCATGTCCGAAGTAGCCAACAAATTGAAAGACCTGCTGGTGCGAGAAGCGCACCTGCGGCTGAGCCGTGAACATTTGCGGCCGGTGTGGGTGGCCAAGGAGGCGGAGTTGCGGGCCGTGCAGTCGTCGAAGCCGACGTTTCTGCAGATCATGGGCAAGCGGGCGAAGGAAGAATATTTCGGGCGGCTGGCGGCGGCGCAGGAGACGGTGACGATCTACCGGAATGCGCTGGAGGTGATCGAGCGGTGCGAGCCGCACATCAAGAAGATGATCGAGGAAGAGATCGAAAACGTGTTGCGCGGGCAGTGCGACGAATATGTGCAGGCGCTCGCGGCGCGGCGGCAGAAAGAGGATTGGGTGCGGTGTCTGGACCGGTTTGGGACGAAGATTTTCGAGTTCACGCGGTCGCTCGGCAACGTGCGCAATGTGGCGGTTTCGGGCTACGTGCGCGACCGGCAGGCGTATTCGCAGGCGGCGGTGCAGGCGTTTATGCTGGCGATCGAGGCGGCGCAGAAGGTCGAGGGCGAAATCAAGTTTGCGAACAAGATCTCGGCGGAGCAGACGCGGTTGTTGAAGGAAAATGGCTTCGACACACGGCCGTTGCCGCGGCTGCCGGAGCCGGGCTATGCGGTGTGGGTTTCCAAGATCAGTTCGCTGCCGCTGGCGGAAGCGCAAATCCAGTTCGACCAACTGATCGAGCAGACGAAGAAATTGCACGAGACGGGTATCCCGGAGCTCAAGGCGCAGGCCGACAATGTGGAGGTGGCGCAGGGGAACGAGATCCACAATTTCCTGCTGTCGACGTGGGAGCAGTTCCGCGCGGAGATCGCGCCGGAGATTTTTTCGGGCGATACGGAAAAGAATGTCGCGGAGACGGAGCGGATGCTGACGTCGGCCGCGCGGACGAGCGTGCTCGGTCGTCTGGAGACGATGCCGAAGATCGAGCACGCCGACTAAAGGCGGCGCGTGTAGAGGTTGCCCGCGGTATCGCGGAAGACGATTTCCTCGGCTTCGATCGATTGCAGAATCAGACCTTCCGCGACGGTATCGCCGGGTTCGTAAACTTTACCGGATACACTGAGGCGCTGGCTGCCGCCGCCAGCGGCGCCGGTGATGGGCAGGAGGCGGACTTTTTCAGCCAAGGCAAGGGAGGCCGGCGAAACAGATTCGGCGGGCGCCGTGGGAATGGCCGCGGGCCGGGCGGCGGCGGGCTTTGCTCCGACGGCGGCCGCGCCGGGGGCGGACGGAGTGTCGGTTGCGGCGGCGGCAGGAGCGGAAAACGTGTTGTCCTTTTTCAGGAGCATCCAGGCGAGCACGGCGGCGATCACGACGATGACGCTGACGACGGCAATGACGATGCTGCTCTTCGGAGCGGTGGTCGGGGCCGGGGCGGTCGCGACGGGCGCAAGCGCGGTCGGCGGCAATGAAGAGACGGGCGCGATGGGTTTGACGATCGGAAGCGGGGCGATCTTGGGCGCGGCTTTGGACAATACCGGTGTGGACGAAGGGCCGATGCGCAGGCTGGGCACGGCCTTCACGCCTTCGGCTGGCGACGCAGCAGCGGAGGCCGGAGGAGCGACGTCCTTGCCTTTGCTTTTCGCGAGTGCTGCGGCGATGTGACTCACGGAACGAGTAAACGGACCGGTGTGCGGCGGGTGAAGCACCAAAATTGCGTTCGCACCCAATCGGCACGCAGGCGCCTACAACATGCCGGCGGCGCGGAAACTGTAGAAACCGAGGCCGAGAGGATCAGTGGCGGCGCGACCGAGGATAACGTGATCGACGAGCTCGATGTCGACGGCGCGGGCGGCTTCACGGAGCTGGCGGGTGACGTGCAGATCGGCGGAGCTGGGCGCGGGATCGCCGCTGGGGTGATTGTGCACGCAGACGACGGCGCAGGCGGCTTCGCGGATGGCGGCGCGGAAAACTTCGCGTGGGTGGGCGAGGGCGGCGGTGGCACTGCCGGAGGAAATTTCTACGCGCTTGAGGAGGCGGTTTTTGCGGTTGAGGCAGAGGACCCAGAATTTTTCCACGTCGAGGCCGGCGACGAACGGGCCGAGGTAGGCGGCGACGAGATCGGCGCGGTTGAGGAGGGGAGTCTCGCCGGATTGCTGGCTGATGACGCGGTGCGCGATCTCCATCACGGTAACGAGCTGGAGGGCTTTCACGTGGCCGATTCCCTTCAGGCGGCGGAAATCTTTTTCAGTCCAGGCGATGAGACCGGCGAGCGAACCGGCTTCGGTGACAAGACGGCCGGCGAGGGTGAGCACGTCCTGGCCGCGGGTGCCGCTGCGGAGAAGCATGGCGAGGAGTTCGGTGTCGCTGAGGGCGCGGGCGCCGTATTTTTCGAGACGCTCCTGGGGGCGTTCGCCCGCGGCAGTTTCGCGGAGGCGGTTCGGTGAAGACGAAGGAGTGGCGTCGGGGGCGGCGTCGGACACGGGTTTGGTTTGGACAGGTTTCGGGCGGCTGCCAATCCTGCGCGCATGAATCCACTCCGTGTCGTCGTCTGGGGAGAAAATATCCACGAGCAGCAGGACGCGGCTGTGGCGGCGATTTATCCGCAGGGTATGCACACGGCGATCGCCGATGGCATCCGAGAAAATCTGCCCGAGGCACAGGTGACGACGGCCACGTTGCAAGAACCGGAGCACGGACTGACGGCGGAGCGCCTGGCGGCGACGGATGTGCTGACTTGGTGGGGCCATCGCGGTCACGCGCAAGTGAGCGACGAGGTGGTGGAACGTGTGCAGCGGCGGGTGCTGGAAGGGATGGGTCTGATCGTGCTGCACTCGGGGCACTACTCGAAAATTTTTAAGCGACTGATGGGGACGACGTGTTCGCTCACGTGGCGCGTCGCGGGCGAACGCGAACGCGTGTGGGTGTGTCAGCCGGGGCACCCGATCGCACGGGGGCTCGGGGCGGATTTCGTGCTGCCGCGGGAGGAGACGTATGGGGAACCTTTCGCGATTCCAACGCCGGACGAGCAGGTGTTCATCTCGTGGTTCGAGGGCGGCGAGGTGTTTCGCAGTGGGTGCTGCTGGCGGCGTGGGAACGGCAAGATTTTCTATTTCCAGCCGGGGCACGAAATCTATCCGACCTACTTCGATACGAACGTGCGGCGCGTAATCGCGAACGCGGCGGAGTGGGCGCGGCCGCAAGGGACGTGGGTGGACTCGTGTCCAAACATAAAAAACCCGCCTGAGCAAAGAGCCGGGCGGGTGTAGAGAGGGCGGGCCTCGGGGAGAATTTCGAAGCGGCTCAGTAGTGCTTCACGTAGCCGTTGCGGCGGAGGCGTTCGAGCCAGCGCTCCTGGCCGCTGCGGGACATCTGCGTGACGAGGATGCGCTCGATCTGGTCGCGGACTTCGTCGATCGGCTGGATGCCGGCAAATTTGCGGTCTTCGGCGAAGAGGAGGAAGCAGCCCTCGGGGAGAAGGACGGGTTGCGACGCTTCGCCTTTTTTCAGCGCGAACGCCGGGTCGCTAAATTCTTTCTTGAAGTCGGAGCGTTTGAGCGGGCCCCAGTCGCCGCCCTTGGACCGGCGGGTATCCTTGCTGTATTCCTTAGCAAGATCCGCAAAGCTCGTGCCGGCTTTCAGCTTGGCGAGGATCTCGTTGGCGGTGGCGGTGAGGGAAGCGTCGGTGTCACCTTCGTTGCGGGTGAGCTGGATGAGGCGGAGGTGGACTTCGTCTTCGCGGTAGAAGCGGTCTTTGTTCTCGTTGTAAAACTGCTCGATCTTCACGGGGCTGACGGAGCCCTGCGACTTGCGCTGCTGGCCCTGCATGTAGCGGTAGATGATTTCCTCTTCCTGCTCGCGGCGGAACTCGCGGAGGGTGGTGCCACGGGAGCGGAGGTAAGCTAGGAATTTGGAGCGGTCGTTGTCGAACTGCTCGCTCTGCATGCGGGCGATCTCGGCGTCGACGATGGCGCTGGGGATCTGCTTCTTCTCGTCCTTGCGAAATTCTTTGATGATGAGGACGCGGTCGATGAGGTCCTGGATAACGCTGTCCTGCAGGGCTTCGATTTTGGCGTTATATTCCTGCTCGTTGCGGATGGTCTCGCGTTGGAGTCCGGGGAGGAGTGGGGTGATTTCGCGGCTGACGTCGGCGACGGTGATGATCTTGTCTTCGGCGACGGCGACGATGCCGTTGGCGTAGCGGAGATTCAGATTGTCACCCGCGACAGGGGCGGACGGTTGCGCGCAAAAACCAATGGCGGCCAGCGAGGCGGAGAGAGCGGAGGCGAAACTGCAGCGGAGCGTCATGGAGTCGGCAAATTGTTCAGGAACGTGAGAATTTCTCGCAAACGTAGGAGGGGCTTGGGGGCGGTCAACCTTGGAAACCGGGTGCCAACCTGCACCCAATCATCGCGGCGACCGCTGTTTCGCAGGCATTTCAGCCGGCTCGACTCGGTTTCGACGGAGACGAGGGCCTTTTGTTCCGCTCGGATGCGAATCTCGGTGACGAGGAGGAGCGCTTTGACCTCGTCGGCGAACTTGCCGAAGCGGTCGCGGAGGTCGGATTCGATCTGTTTGAGGGCGGCGAGGGAGTCGGCGAGGGCGAGTTTGCGGTAGAAATCGATGCGGAGGCGCGTCTCGGCGAGGTAGGCGGAGGGAATGCGGGCCTGGATCTTTTCGACTTCGACGGCGCCGCCGGCGGCGTGCTCGGCATCGCGGATGGCGGTGTAGCTGTCGGAGTGGCGGCCGCGGTCGGCGGAGGCGTCGCGGCCGGCGCTCTCGCCGACGAAGACGAAGTCGAGCTTCACGTTGGCGCGGACGGTGGCGGCAGTCTTTTCGCCTTTGAGGCGGGCCACGGATTGGCGCAGGAGCTGGCAGTAGAGCTCGAAACCCACGCCGACGATGTGACCGCTTTGCTCGGCGCCGAGGAGATTGCCGGCGCCGCGGAGTTCGAGATCGCGCATGGCGATGCGGAAACCGGCGCCGAGTTGGTTATGCTGGCGCATGGCGGTGAGGCGTTCGCGGGCGACTTCGAGCAGGCGCGTGTGGCGGTGGAGCAAGAGGTAGGCGTAGGCCTGATGCTTGAATCGGCCGACGCGGCCGCGGAGTTGGTAGAGTTGGGAGAGGCCGAAGCGGTCGGCGCCCTCGATGATGATCGTGTTGCAGTTCGGAATATCGAGGCCGCTCTCGATGATCGTGGTGCAGACGAGCAGGTGATAACGGCCGGCGACGAACTCGGTCATGACTTCTTCTAGTTCGTCGGCCTCCATCTGGCCGTGGCCGGTGCCGATGGTGAGATCGGGCAGGAGCTCGCGGAGGCGGGCGGCGACAAGCTCGATGGTCTGGACACGGTTGTGGAGATAGAAAACCTGGCCGCCCCGGCGGATCTCGTGGCGGACGGCGTCGATGACGATTTTTTCGTCGTAGGTTTTGACGATGGTCTGGATCGGGTGGCGGTTGGTCGGAGCGGTCTCGATGACGCTGAGATCGCGCGCGCCGGTGAGCGCCATGTAGAGCGTGCGCGGAATCGGCGTGGCGCTCATCGAAAGAACGTCGACGGTGGCCCGCATGGATTTGAAGGCCTCCTTGTGCTTCACGCCGAAACGCTGCTCTTCGTCGATGACGACGAGGCCAAGCTCGCGGAATTTCACGTCTTTCTGGAGGACGCGGTGCGTGCCGACCAGGATGTCGACCTGACCGGCGGAGACGGCTTCGAGGATTTTGTTTTGCTCCGCGCGCGTGCGGAAACGGCTGACCATTTCGACGGCGATGGGGTAGCCGGCCATGCGCTCGCGAAACGTGTTGAGGTGTTGCTGGGCGAGGACGGTGGTCGGGACGAGGATCGCGACCTGACGACCGCCCTGCACGGCTTTGAAGGCGGCGCGGATGGCGACCTCGGTTTTGCCGAAGCCGACGTCGCCGCAAATGAGACGGTCCATCGGACGCGTTTTCTCCATGTCGGCCTTGGTTTCAGTGATGGCTTTGAGCTGGTCGCGCGTCTCGGTGAACGGAAACGAGGCCTCGAATTCTTTCTGCCACGTGGTGTCTTCGCCGAACGCGTAACCGGGCTGCGCCTCGCGCGCGGCGTGGATGCGGAGGAGCTCGGCCGCGAGGTCCATCGTGGAACGCTCGGCGGCTTGGCGGGCTTTCTCCCAGCGGCCGGAGCCGATGCGGCCGAGCTGCGGTCGGGCTTTGCTCAGGCCGACGTAGCGGCTGATGAGGTGGGACTCCTGCAACGGGACGTGGAGGGTGACGTGGTCGTCGAATTCGAGGGAGATCACCTCGCGGATACCCTGCACGGTATCGAGTTTCGTGAGACCGCGGTAGAGCGCGATGCCGTGCTGGAGGTGGACGACAAAATCGCCTTCGACCAACTCGGAGAAATCGAGGAGTTGGTCGATCTGGGCGCGTTGGGCGACGGCGCGGGCGTTGAGCGAAGGGCGGCGCTGGCGCTGGCGGCCGAAGATTTCGGTCTCGGTGACGACGACGAGGCCGGCGGGCGCGGAGGATTTTTCCGCCGGTGGCGCGATCCGGGCGCCGTCGCGAAAGGTGATGCGGAAACCCTCGTTGAGGGAGCCGCGTAGGAAGCGCGGCTTGATGGGTTTCAGCGCGGTGTCTTCGGCGAGGATCTCCTGCGTGCGCTGCTCCTCGCCCTCTTTCGAGACGACGAAGATGACGCCGTATCCGGATTTGCGCCACGTGGCGACCTGGACGAGAAACGTGCGGCGGGCGTCTTCCTCAACTTGGAGGCGCTCCTGGGCGACGAGGGAATCCTCGGGGTAGCTGCGGTGGTGCACGAGGCTCTCGGTGTCCCAGGTGACCTCGGCGGCATCGACATCGAAGAGGGCGCTGGCTTCGTCGATGTCGCTCACACCGAAGGCGGCGGCGCATTTTTCGAGGAGCGGCGTGAGGCCGTCGAAACCCTCGCGGGCGAAGCTGCTGAATTCCTCCTCGAGCGCGGCGGGTTCGATGAAGACGAGGTGCGTGCCGGGCGTGAGGTAGTCGGCGAGGCCGGTTTTCGAAGAGCCGAGTTTTACGCGCGGTGACGCGGAGAGGGTGATGGTTTCGACGGTCGCGCCGGAGCGTTGGGTGACGGGATCGAACTCGCGGATTTCTTCGAGATCGTCGCCGAAGAAATCGAGGCGGTAGGGCTGATTGGCGGTGACGGGATAGACGTCGATGATGCCGCCGCGGACCGCGTAGTGGCCGGGTGCCTCGCAGACGGCTTCGGAGTCGTAGTCGAGCTTTTGGAGCTGATCGAGGAGGGCTTGAAACGGTTGGCGGGTGCCGCGTGTGAGGGTGAGTTCGCGGGTGGCGAATTCTTCGAGGGCAGGGACGGGCTGGAGCAGCGCGGCGGGCGTGGTGACGACGACGACGGTGTCGGGCGTGGAGGCCATCGCGCGGACGGCGCGGAGGCGCGAGAGCACGGTGAGGCGGTCGCTGGAGGCGGCGAAGGCTTCGCGCATGTCGCGGCTATCGGGCATCGATTCCGGAAAGAGGAGCGTGCGCTGCGGGCGCGTCGCGCCGGAGGCGGCGTGGAAAAACGCGAGGTCGTCGGCGACGTGTTCGGCGGTTTTCAGATCCTCGGCGATGACGAGCCACACGGGCGCGGGCTGGGTGCGCGCGAGCTCGGCGACGACGGCGCCGCGGGCGGGCGGGCAGATGCCGGTGAGCTTGGTGCGCGGAGAGGAGGACGACATGCGGAGGGTCGGACTAAAAGGACGGAAAGGGTTTTGGCAAAGGAACGAATCGGAAGGGGCGGCCGGCCGGGCAGCCATTCGTCACGGTCGCGGACCGCTCGGCCAATTCGTTTCGCGAAGTGCGGGGAAAATCGTTGGTGTGGCGGGCATGTCGAAGCCTTCGATCACTTCTGGAAAGACCGGCCCCGCCGCGCGGAAAAAGAAATGGCTGCCGGGAGTGATGTTCGCGCTGGTGGGCGGTGTCGTTGGCGGGGTGTTTGGCTATGGGGTGGCAAAGTTCTTGCCGGGACTGATGGAGGTGGGGGATTTCTCGAAGCTGCAAAAACTCGGACTGCTGGCGCTGGTGGCGCCGGCGTTTTTGATCGGGATTTTGGCGCATGAGCTCGGGCATATCGCAGGAGGAAAACTCGCGGGATTTCGTTTCCTGCTGCTGCTGGTGGGGCCGTGCAAGTTGCAGCGCACCCCGGACGGATTGCGGTTCGGGTGGAACGCGAATGTGAATTTGGCGGGTGGATTGGCGTGTATGCTGCCGGAAGACGGGACGAATTTGCGGCGGCGGATGGCGCTCTTTATCGCCGGCGGGCCGGTGGCGAGTCTGGTGCTCGGATTGGGGGCGGGGCTCGGCGGGTGGGCGTGGTATGCGACCTTTACGCCGATGGCGCCGCCGAGCTACGCGGCAATGATCGGGGCGCTCGGACTCGTGATCACGGGAGCAATGTCGGTGGCGCTCTTTGCGGTCTCGGCGCTGCCGGCGACGGCGGCTGGGTTTGCAACGGACGGGCGGCGGCTCGCGATGTTGACGCAAAAAGGCGAACGGGCGGAGCGGGAGGCGGCGCTGACGATTTTAGTGGGGCTGGCGATGTCGGGCGTGCGGGCGCGGGAGTATCCGGCGGATCTCGTGGCGCGGCTCACGGAGCACGCGGACACGACGAGTTTCGGACTGATGGGGAAATTGATGGGATACTACCATGCGCTGGATCGCGGCGACGCGGCGCAGGCGGGCGAGTGGCTGGCCGAGGTGGCGGCGGAAGCGGACGCTCTGCCGCAGATGACGCGGGAATCGGTGCACGCGGAGCGGGCGTATTGGTGGGCCACGCACGGCGGCGATGCGGTGGCGGCGCGGGCGGAGTTGGTGCGAGCGGGCCAGTGCAGCTTTGACCCTGCGACGAAATTGCGCGCCGAGGCGGCGGTGTTGCGCGCGGAAGGCGATCAGGCGGGGGCGGCGGCGAAGGTGGAGGCGGCGCTGGACGCGCTGAAAAAGCGAAGCATGGGGCTGCGGCCAAGTGCCGATATCGTGGAATGGTGCGAGGCGCTGCGGGCACCGCCGGGCCCGGCGACGGCGACACCAGCCGCGGCTGAAGGTCGGTTAGAGTGAAGATTCGATGGCCGGGCGAGGACTACGCGCGGCGCGGCGGAAGAGCAGCGCTGCAGCAGTGAACAGCAGCACGAAAACGAGATTCAAAACAAAGACGGGCACGACTCCCGGACTGAAATCGGCGGGCCAGACGACAAGGGCGATGACCGGGACGAGAAATTGGGCGAGGGCCGTGGCGGCGAGAGCCCGGGCCATGCCGGCGGGTTTGCAGCGCGCGACGACGGCGCCGATCGCGCCGACTGCCAACACGCCGGCGAACAGAAGGTTCGCGGGATTGCCTTCGCGGCCGATGATGCCGACGGCGCCGTTGATCCAGACGAGAACGAGGCCGGTGAACACGCCGAGGCCGGTGGCGACGCGGTAGGCAGGTCCGGTGGCTTGACCGGAGATATATTTATACGCGAGGCCGGCGCCGGCCATGAGAACCCAGGCGATCACAAATGAGCCCGGACCCCAGGCCCAGCCGTCGACTTTGAAAATCATCGCCGCGAGGGGAATTTGCAGAATCAGCGTCGGCACGAGCAGAATGGGCAGGAGATTTTTAGTTTTCATCATCGGGGCGAGCAGACGGGCTGAAGGTGAAGTTTTGATGAAGCGTTGATGAAATCGCAAACGATGGCGGACTTGGAAACGAACCGAGGCCGAACTCGTCGAGGTCATCGCCGAGCCGGTCCGAGGAGCAGTGAATGGGCGTGTGGCTGGCGAAAAAAAAGCCCGCTCGGTAAAGAGCGGGCGGAAAACGGCCGGATGAAACGCGAGACGGAAACGGCCCGCTTCGTAGCCGGCGTGGATACTGATGGGACGGAGCGGAGAGACGTCCCTACCTCAAAGCATCGGGACGTGGGGCTCGGTGTCGGCGTCGTAGTTGATGCCGGGGAGACCGAAGCCGAAGAGTTTCAGGAACTCGGTGCGGTAGCCGGCGATGTCGGTGAGGGCGGCGAGGTTCTCGGTGGTGACTTGCGGCCAGATCTGGGCGACGGCGGCTTGGATTTCGGGGCGCATCTCCCAGTCGTCGACGCGGACCCGGCCGGCTTCGTCGAATTTGGGTTTGTTGCCGTTATACATCTGCGTCGCGAAGAGGCGCTGGATTTGCTCGATGCAGCCTTCGTGGGTGCCGGCCGCTTTCATGATCTTGTAGAGGATCGAAATGTAGAGTGGGACGACGGGGATCGCGGAGCTGGCTTGGGTGACGAGGGCTTTGTTAACCGAGATGAAGGCGCGGCCGCCACCGTTGAGCTTAAGGAGGGAGTCGATGTTTTTGCCGGCGCGCTCGAGGTCGTTTTTGGCGAGGCCGATGGTGCCGTTTTTGTAGATGGCCCAGGTGACTTCCGGCCCGATGTAGGAATACGCTACGGATTGCGCGCCGGGGGCCAGGAGCTTGGCGTCGGAGAGGGCGTTCATCCAGAGTTCCCAATCTTCGCCGCCCATGACTTTCACGGTGTCGGCGACTTCGGCTTCGTTGGCGGGGTCGATCGTGACGGTGCTGACGAGGCCCTTGTCGGTATCGACGGTCTTGTTCGTGTAGGAGGCGCCGACGGGCTTGAGGCAGGATTTGTGGACGACGCCGGTGGTGGGGTGCGTGCGGCGAGGGGAGGCGAGGGAGTAGACGACGAGGTCGACTTGGCCGAGGTCGGCGCGAATGGCGTCGAGGGCCTGCTGCTTGATGTCGGCGGAAAAAGCGTCGCCGTTAAAATTCTTGGCGTAGAGGCCGGCGGCGCGGGCGGCTTTGGTGAAGGCGATGGTGTTATACCAACCGGGAGTGGCGGGGCGGCCTTCCTCGGAGGGGCGTTCAAAGAAGACGCCGAGGGTGGCGGCGCCGGAGCCGAACGCGGCGGTGATGCGGGAGGCGAGACCGTAGCCCGTGGAGGAGCCAATCACGAGCACGCGTTTGGGGCCGCCGGCGATGGGGCCTTTCGCCTTCACGTGGTCGATCCATTGCTGCACATGGGCGGCACAGCCTTCGGGGTGAGCAGTGACGCAAACGAATCCGCGAACCTTGGGTTTGATGATCATGCACTCGCGAGATTTGGGGCGCGGAGGCGGAGGGCAAGCGGGGAGTTCGCGCGGCGGGTTCGCTGTTTGCGAGTCCGGGCGCGAAGGGAGCGAAGGAGGCGGCGCGGAGAAGCGCGAACCGGACTACATTTTCGCGAAGGCGGCGGCGAAGGCGGCTTTGTCAGGGGCTTTGAAGAAGGACGTGCCGGCGACAAAGGTGTCAGCGCCGGCGGCGCGACATTCGGCGCCGGTGGCGAGGTCGATGCCGCCGTCGACTTCGAGGCGGAAGGCGAGCGATCGTTCGCGGCGCCATGCGGCGAGCTGGGTGAGCTTGGGCAACATGTCGCGGCGGAAGGATTGTCCGCCGAAGCCGGGCTGCACGGTCATCACGAGGACGAGATCGACTTGGGCGAGGAAGGGCTCGACGGCGGAGACGGGCGTGCCGGGGTTGAGGACGATGCCGTTTTGACAACCGAGTTCGCGAATGCGGGCGAGGGTGGCGGCGTGGTCGTAGGCGGGCTCGATGTGGAT
>CALRZR010000156.1:0-18063 GCA_943372705.1 Opitutus sp. GAS368
CGGCAAACTCCTCAGCCACTACTACTCGCAGCCGCGCACGCTCAAGCCCTTCGCGATGGGTTTCGATCCCGCGAAAGGCACCGGCCTCTTCAAATACCGCCGTCTCATCGACCGCACGAATTTCGCGCCCGGCACCTACGCCGGCGATATCTCGCTCATCAACTGGCCGCAAAACGACTACATGCTCGGCAACTTCTTCGAAGTCCCGCCCGAGGAAGCCGTCGGCCATCTCCGCGCCGCGAAGCAGCTCAGCCTCTCGCTCCTCCACTGGTTGCAAACCGAAGCGCCACGCCCCGACGGCGGCACCGGTTGGCCCGGCCTCCGCCTCCGCCCCGACATCGTCGGCACCGAAGACGGCCTCGCGAAATATCCCTACATCCGCGAAAGCCGCCGCATCCGCGCCGACTTTACGGTCACCGAACTCCACGTCGGCACCGACGCGCGCCGGAAAACGCCCACGACGCCGGACGCCGAAATCTTCGCCGAAGTGTTCCCCGACAGCGTCGGCATCGGCAGCTACGCGATCGATCTCCACCCCAGCAGCGGCGGCGACAACTACATCGATTTCCTAACGCGCCCGTTCCAAATCCCGCTCGGCGCCCTCCTCCCGCAACGCGTGGAAAACCTCCTGCCCGCCTGCAAAAACATCGGCACCACGCACCTCACGAACGGCTGCTACCGCCTGCACCCCGTGGAGTGGAACATCGGCGAATCCGTCGGCGTGCTCGCCGCGTATTGCCGCGAAAAGAAAACTACGCCCCGCGCCGTCCGCAAAAACCCAGACCTCCTCGCCGCCTTCCAGTCGACCCTCACCTCCCAAGGCATCCCCCTCGCCGGGCCCACAAAGGAGGGCAGGGTCTCCGACCCGCCTTTGTCCCGCTCCGCCCCCCACCGGAGCGGCGGTTTCCAACCGCCGTCCTTGCCCCTGCGATGCTCACGACAAACGTCCCTTCAGGGCTTTCCTTACGCGTGGGTTCCTGACTGATTTTTTTGCCGCCGTCCCCTCCTACCCCAGAACCGCGATGATCATTTTTAACCTCGTGGCCATCCCGGTCGGAATCGCCATCGTGCTCGTCATGTGGGCCGTCGGCTATTTCTGGCCGTCGGCGGTTACGCCGCCTCTCCTCTGGTGGACCTATGGGCTGGTGACCCTAGGCGTGGGTGGCGTGGCGGAGCTCGCGGGGCTGCGGGCGCGACTTTTCTTTCTCCCGGTTTGGCTGATCGGGGTCGGCTTAGTTGCCTACAAAATTGGTTTGGCGGGGAGTATTGCGTTCGTGGGCCTGGTGGTCGCCGGCCTGATCTGGAGCAATCGAAAGACGAAAAAGACCGAGGCCGCCACGTGGGAGAAGCTACGCTATGTCTCTCGCACGCTGCCGCTGCAGACTGGCCGCGATGAAACGGCGGTGTGGGAGTGGGTGCAGGCGACGCTTTTCCTCCCTTTGTGCACGGTCTACACACCGGAAATCTGCGCGCACAATTTGGCGGTGCTGAAATCGCTCCGGGAGTCGGGCGTCTCGCTCAACGCAGAAGAGAAAGCTACCCTGCGCGCACAGGAGGAATTCCTCGAGCAGGCGCCGGCGGAGCTCAAGCTACCAGGCGTTGACGGCAAGGTGTATTCCGCCATGAACCGCCTGATCGAAACCCGCCTTCGGCAGGCTCGCGAGAAACCACGACCGGCCGCCGGCGTGACGCCATCGTCGGTGTCGCCCGCGGCGTCCGATCAGGCGGTGTCAGGCGCGGACGCGCCTCCGAACGGCGCGGTCGACATCGACGTCATGTGGGGCGGCTACTACGCCGCGCGTGATCCGGAGGACGGCAAGTTCCACGTATTCCGCCTGCTCGATTTTCAGCAGGAGGCTTATCACGCGGCGCTTTTCCGGGAAACGTTTGCAGACCTGCCGACGCTGGCCGCTGTCACTGCCCTTTCACCGGGGATCGGGCACGCACCGATGGCTTCTGGCACCCTGCTTACCCCGCCGATTCAATTGCTCGGCGCGGTGCCGCTCACGCCGGCCGATTTGGAGGGCTACCTGATCTATCTGGAGCACGGCGGCACTTCCGCCGATGAACGCTCCGCCCTTGCTACCCGTCTCATTAGTTTCAGTTACGAACCTCCACTCCGCCTGCGGCTCATCGCGGAAGGCCACGGAGTCAAAGTCACTTCGCTGCCGAAAAACAACGGTAGCGAATAACGGAAACCCGCTCAGGCGTTCAGGGAGGACATGGTCTCCGCCGAACGGGCGAAGTGCGGATGCTGAGGCAAGTCGACAAAATCGAGGGCGAACTCCTGAAGATTGGTGCTTCGCGATTCCCCATGAGCCGTCGCCGATCTCGGAGGTCCAAAAGAGCGAAACAATAACCGCCAACGGCATGCATACCGAAAGATCTTCACCAGAAATCGAGAGGCCTGAAAGGGCGGAACCATCGCCCACTGGAAATAGCCAGTAACTCAAGAACTCCCGTCTGTGTGTCCCGCTCCGCCTCTGCCGGAACGGCGGTTTCCAATCGCCGAAAGGCTTCACCGGCCCCCGGGGCTGCGCCGCAGAAATTTTTCTGCCCCCATCTTTCTGCCAAATAATTCCGAGTCTGCGATCCACCCACCCTCATCCCCGCACTTCGCGCTTCTCGCCGCGGGCGCGATGGCTCACGTTGCCGGCATGTCCGAGTTGACGTTGATCCTTCAACGGCTCGAAGGCGGCGACGCCTCTGCGGCCGAGAAAATCCTGCCATTGGTCTACGATGAATTGCGCAAGCTCGCTGCCGCCAAAATGGCGCGGGAGTCCGCCGGCCAGACCTTGCAGCCGACCGCGCTCGTGCACGAGGCGTGGCTGCGGCTCGGCGGAGAGGCCCAACCGAATTGGCAAAACCGGGCGCATTTTTTCTCCGCCGCCGCCGAGGCGATGCGCCGCATCTTGATCGAAAACGCCCGGCGCCGGCACGCGGTGCGGCACGGCGGCGGGTTGGAAAAACTGAGTGCCAACGCGACGGGCTTCGATTTCACCGCACCCACTGCGGACGAAGAACTGCTGCTCGTGCACGACGCCCTCGACGCGCTCGCGGCCGAGGATCCGCGAAAAGCCGAGCTGGTGAAACAGTGCTATTTCGTAGGCCTCACGCTGGAGGAGGCGGCCGAAGTCGTCGGCCTGCCGTTGCGCACGGCGGAGCGGCATTGGGCCTATTCGCGCGCTTGGCTCGCTGCCGAAATCGAGCGGCTGCGCGGTCGATGAGCACCGGGTTTTTCATGGCGAGCCGGAGGCACGCGGGCGGGGCAATCCCACCGGTTGCCCGATGGGTTGCCGCGGCGCTTCACTCGGCGATGCGCGAAGTGAGTTTATTTGTGGTTCGTCCCTGTTTCCACTGGTCGAATTCCGGCGACAGGGAGCCCCGCAGGGGCGAAAAATTGAAAGCCTGGGGCATCGCCCCAGGAAAAATATTCGAGAGAAATCCGAGCCCTGAAGGGGCGAAACCAAGCGAGGGTGTCGCCCCTTCATGGCTCCGAAAAACGATCGATTCGATTCCCAGGATGTTGTCCTGGGCTATCGACTTTCGCCCCTGCGGGGCTTCCGACCTCACGGCCCGGCACGGCTCCGCTCCGCGTAGTCACACCGCACGCGCGGCACTGTTTTCACCCGCGGTGGCGGGTTCCGGGCCGAAATTTCGCATTGGGCGTAAACTCTCATGAGCGGTGACGAAGAAATATTTGCCGACGCACTGGCGCTCGAACCTGCGGCGCGCGCCGCTTTCCTCGACGAGGCGTGTGCCGGCGATCCCGAACGCCGCGCGCGGATCGAGGCGCTGTTGCGCGCCTACGGGAATGCCCGCACGGAGTTTTTGTCGCCGCCCCGCTCGCAACCGCCGGCGGCCGAAGAGATCCCGGGCACGCGGATCGGCCGCTACAAGCTGCTGGAAAAAATCGGCGAAGGCGGCTGTGGGGTCGTGTGGATGGCCGAGCAGAGTGAGCCGGTGCGTCGCCGCGTCGCCCTGAAAGTCATCAAGCTCGGCATGGACACGCGCGCGGTCATCGCGCGCTTCGAAGCGGAGCGGCAGGCGCTTGCGATGATGGATCATCCCCATATCGCGAAAGTTCACGATGCAGGCACGACCGACACGGGGCGGCCTTACTTCGTGATGGAGCTGGTGCGCGGCATTCCGATCAATCGTTTCTGCGACGAAGAGAACCTGCCGACCGCGCGGCGACTCGAGCTGTTCGTGCAAGTGTGCCACGCGATCCAACACGCGCATCAGAAAGGGATCATCCATCGCGACATCAAGCCGTCGAACATTCTGGTCACGCGCCACGACGACATTGCGGTGCCGATGGTCATCGATTTCGGAATCGCGAAGGCCACGCAGGGACCGCTCACGGATCAGACACTGTTCACCGCGTTCGAGCAGTTTATGGGGACGCCTGCCTACATGAGCCCGGAGCAATCGGAGCTCAACGCGCTCGATGTCGATGCGCGCAGCGACGTGTATTCTCTGGGCGTGCTGCTCTACGAATTGCTGACCGGTCGAACGCCCTTCGATGCGAAAACCCTGATCGCGGGCGGGCTCGATGAGATCCGCCGGATCATCCGCGAAGTGGAGCCGCCGCGTCCGTCCACGCGATTGAGCACGTTGAGCGAAGCCGAGCGCACAACGCTCGCGCGGCAACGCGGCCTGGCCCCGGCGCAGCTCTCGACCGTGGTGCGTGGCGATCTCGATTGGATCGTCATGAAGGCGCTCGAGAAAAACCGCACGCGCCGCTACGACAGCGCGAGCGCGTTCGCCGACGATGTGCAACGGTTTCTCGGACATGAACCCGTCGTCGCTCGGCCGCCGAGCACCGGCTACCTGCTCGGAAAACTGATTCGCCGCCACCGCGTCGCGTTTGCCGCCGCCGCCGTCGTAGCCCTCGCCCTCATCGCGGGTGCGGGCGTGAGCACGTGGCAGGCGGTGCGTGCGAGGCGCGCGGAACATATCGCACTGCAATCCGAGCAGGCGGCCAGGCGGGCCCGGGTGATCGCGGAACGCGGCGAGCAGGAGCAGAAGCGACTCCGCGCCGTCGAAAGCGATCTCCGCCAGGGGGCCGAGGCGCAGGCGCTGGCCATGCGTCGTCAGGCGTATGCGAGCGATATGAACCTTGCGCAACAGGCGCTCGCCATCGACAACCTCGAACGCGCGCAGGAGCTCCTCAACCGCCAGCGGCCGAAGCCAGGCGAATCCGATCTCCGTGGCTGGGAGTGGCGCTACCTGTGGCAGCTCTGCCAGAGCGACGACGCCGTCACGCTCAAGGCGACCACCCCCGCGCCGGGTTTCATTCCCGGGATATCCTACGACGGCACGTGGCTCGGGATCGGTTACCTCCTGCATAACCACCTCGTTCCCGCCGCGGCCGAGCTGCGCAACCTGCGCACGGGAGCCCGGGTGGCACTGCCGATCGCCGCGGACGCAACTACCCCGCTCGTTTCGTTTTCGCCGACCGAACCGATCGTCGCGGTGGGCTGGGACTATGGACAGCCCGGCCCGAAACCGAAGGGGAAGGTGCGCCTTTGGAATTACGTAACCAAAGTAACCGTCGGCGAGTGGGAAACCGACTGCACCCAGAATGCCGTGTGGTTTGCCGCCGACGGCCGGACGATGGTCACGCGTCAACAGCCGGGCTATGCGGTGCGCCGCGTGCCGAGCGGTGAGGTGGTCCATCGTTCGCAGGAGCCAGACGGCTCGTTGTTGTGGTCTGTGATGACCGTATCGCCGGATTTGCAGCTGGTCGCCCATTTGACCGGCAAGGGTGGGACCATCGTGCGCGTCTGCGACACGATGACCGGCGCCGAAAAATGGACGGCCAAGCCGGCCCAGGAGAATATCAGACACCTGAAATTTTCCCCCGACGGAAAGCTGCTTGCGGTGGACAGCGGAAGGAACGAGAGCCGCGTCATTTTGTTCGACGTCGCCACGGGCAGGGAAAGCGGTCTGCTCCGCGGGCACCGTTCCCTGATTATTCCGGGTGCGATGCAGTTCTGGCCCGACGGCAAGACCCTGGCCACCGGATCGGCCGATCAGACGATACGCATCTGGGATCTCGCGACCCAGCGCACAGTGCGCACGCTGCGCGGCCATACGCACGTGGTGGACGGCCTGACCCTCCAGTCCGACGGCAAGACTCTGGTCAGCACGAGTGTCGATGGCACCATTCGATTCTGGGACACCGCGACGACGCGGCCGGCGCCGCATCGGCAAATCGAAACGCGGCTGAGTAACTGGAAATTTGACGAGCAGGGAAAGTCGGTCTTGGCCCTGACGCGCGACGGGAAACTGATTCGGATGGGCGGTCGCGATTTCCGCGAAGAACGAATTCTCGCCGAAATCAGCAATAAGGAAATCCGGCGGGAGCGGACCTGTTTCGCGCCCGACGCCCCGCTGCTGGCCGCGTTGCAGCCGAAGAACATTCTGCAAGTCTGGAACCTGGAGCGCGGCCAGCTGGAGCGGGAATTCACCGCACCCACGACCATCCAGCCGGTGGCGTTTCGAGAGCATGGCTCAAAACTCCTGCTGGACTACATGAGCAAGGATCCCGCCGTGAGCGGCCTGTATGAATGGAGCGTAGCCACCGGTGAAACGCTCCGCTCCTGGCCGCGGGCCGCGCTGCATGGCGCTTACGTGGTCTCGCCCGATGGCAACCATTGCATGGTGCGGCCCGATCAACATCCGTTGTGGTTTCCGGGGGAGGGAGATTTGCGGTTTCCGGAGGAAGGCGTCCGCTCCCATCTCGATCTGGTCACCGGAGTCGAGCGCAAGCTCGACGGCCTGGTGTCGGGTCGAGGCTTCGCGAGCTTTTCGCCGGACGGGCGCTTCTTCGCCGCGCCGCGGCTCAAGGCGACCTCGGTCTGGGACGCGAAGACCTTTGCGCCGGTGAAAACCGTTTCCGGCTCCGGTTCGATCTTCGGCATGCTCGGCGCCGTCTTCTCGCCTGACAGCCGCCGGCTCGCAGTGACGTCGAGTTCGAACGAGGCGGTTCGCTTCTGGGACACCGAGAGTTGGCAACTCCTGCTCACGCTCGAAGCCCAGGGATCGGTGTTCGTCGCCTCGGCGTTTTCTCCCGATGGCAACGTGTTCGGCTCACTCACCAACGGCGGCGAACTGCACCTCTGGCGCGCGCCGTCATGGGCGGAGATCGAGGCGGCGGAGAAGCGGTAGGGGCGAGGCTCGTCCACGCCCATGGGCTCGCACGAGGCGCGCCCCTGACAAAAATTTTTCAGCCAAGTGGCGGTCGCGCGCGCGGAATTTCGCGTTGGAGAGCGAAACCGTCCCACTCCCATGAAAATATCCCACCTCCGCGGCCTCCCCGGCCGCCTTCTCCTCGTCGCGACGTTCGCCGTCGCTTCTGTTGCCCCCGCCCAAGATCTTCCGGACGCCGCACCTGCTCCCGCTGCTCCGTCCGCTCCCAGCGCCAAAGAGTTGGCGCAGGGCTTCAGCGATCGCGTGGTCCTTGCCAAACCCCGCGCCGAGCATCGCGCGACCGCTGCGGCCGCCGAATCCCGCGAGCGCGTCCGGGTGCGCCGCAACTTTTCCCGCTTGGGTGATGTGCGTGTGATCGAGCTCGATGGCACGGAGACCGTCGCCGCCGCCATCGCGCGCCTGCAGGCCACGGGCCGCTACGAGTTCGTCGAGCCCAGTCGGATCATGCAGCCCAACGGTATTCCCAGCGACCCGAGTTTCCCGGTGCAGTGGGCGCTGAACAACACCGGTCAGACCGTGGGTGGAGTCGTCGGCACGCCGGGCGCCGACATCAAGGCGCCCGCCGCGTGGGATGTGATCAATGATGCCTCGGGCGTCGTCGTCGCGATCATCGACACCGGGGTCCGGATCACCCATCCCGATCTCGTCCCCAATCTCTGGCGCAACCCCGCGCCGACCTTTGGCGACATCCATGGCGCCCGGTTTGCGAGCGGGACCGGTGTCGCCACCAATGGCGATCCTACGGACGACAACGGTCATGGCACCCGGACGGCGGGCATTGTCGGGGCCGCCGGCAACAACAACACCGCGACCACCGGCGTCGCGTGGAAGGTGCAACTCATGTCGCTGAAAATGGGGGCTTTCGCGTCCGCCGATGTGATTGCCAGCATCGACTACGCCGTCGCGCACGGAGCCAAGATCATCAATTGCAGCTTCAGCGACGACACGTTTTCGCAGGCGCTTTACTCCGCGCTGAAGGCCGCGCGGGATGCGGGCGTGATCGTCGTCTGCTCGGCGGGCAACACCGGCGGGAGCTCCGATGTGACGCCCCGCTACCCCGCCAACTACCCGCTCGATAACATCGTGGCCGTCGGTTGGACCGACAACCGCGATGAGATTCCCACCGGCGCGAATTTCGGCGCCGCGCTCGATCTCTTTGCCCCCGGCGTCTCCATCCCTTCGCTCAGTCACACCAGCGACACGGCAATCTCCACGGGGAACGGTGCCTCGCCGGCGGCGCCGCATGTCACCGGCTCGCTCGCGTTGCTCAAGGCCCGCTTCCCCGGCGACACCTATCGCCAGCTCATCAACCGCCTGCTGCGCTCCGTCGATCGCAAGCCGGCTATGATCGGCCTGGCGCAGTCTGGGGGCCGGCTCAACTTGCTCAACGCCGTGACGAGCACGTCGAACCGCCCGATGAACGACGATTTCGCCACCCGTGCCGTCGTCGCCGGCGAACTCGCCGCCATCCGTTCCAGCAACGCCGGTGCCACGACCGAGCCCGGTGAATCCGCGCACGCCGGTGCACCGGCCAACGCGTCGCTGTGGTGGGAGTGGACCGCGCCTTATACCGGGCCGGCCACGATCGACACCGCTGGCAGCGACTACGACACCGTGCTGTCGATTTACACCGGCACGACTCTCGGCGCGTTGACGCCCATCGCCGCCAACGACGATGCATCGGGCCGGACCACGAGCCTCGTTACGTTCAACGCCCAGGCTGGCACCACCTATCAGTTCGCCGTCGGTAGCAAGGGCGCGGCGACTGGCCTGACGCTGGTCAAACTGTCCCAGTCTCCACCCAACGAGAGCTTCCGCGCCCGGTTGAGCAATCTGGCGATTCTCTCTGACATCGCCGCGGCCGGTGATTCGTTCACGCTGGGTTATGTCGTCGGTGGCGCCGGCACGACGGGCTCCAAGGCACTCCTCATCCGCGCCGCCGGTCCATCGCTGGTCCCGCTGCGCGTCCCCAGCCCCCTCGCCGACCCGCAGCTGGAGTTCTTCAGCGGCTCAAACAAAACGGGCGAGAATGACAATTGGGGCGGCACACCGGCCCTGACCGCGGCGATCGCCGCCTACACCGGGTTTCCTTTCGCCAGCCCGGCGTCGCTCGATGCCGCGGCGCTGGCGAACGTGCCATCGGGTGACAATTCCGTGCGCGTTTCGGCGACGGGCTCGGGCACGGGTCGGGTCGTCGCGGAGATATACGACGTGACGCCGAATGCCAGTTTCCTCGCGACCACCCCGCGGCTGGTCAATGTTTCCGTCCTCAAGCATCTCGGCACTGGACTTATCGCGGGCTTCGTCATCGGAGGAACGGGATCGAAGACGGTGCTCATCCGCGCGGTCGGGCCCACGATCGGGGCCGCCCCGTTCGAAGTTCCGGGCGCCGTGGCGGATCCGCAGCTCGGGCTGTTTTCCGGTCAGACCAACATCGGGAGTAATGACAACTGGGGCGGCACCGCCGCGCTCTCGGCCGCGTTCAGCCAAGTCGGCGCATTCCCGCTTCCCGCCGGTTCGCGCGACGCCGCGCTGCTCGTCACCCTGCAACCCGGCGCCTACACCGTGCAGGTCAGCGGCGTCGGCGGCACGACGGGCGTGGCCATCGTGGAAATTTACGAAGTGCCGTAGACGGACGGCGCACCCGTTGCTCACCCCAAGCAGGCCGGCGATTCCGCCGGCCTGCATTTTTTTCTGGGAGCCGGGTTTCCTCAGCCCGCCCTCACTTCTTCAAAAACAGCGGCGCATCCGGCCCCATCGGGATCCCCAGCGCAATCCACGCCATTAGCAGCGCCGTCCACACGATCATAAACACGATGGAGTAGGGGAGCATCGTCGCGATCAAGGTTCCGATGCCCGCGCGTGGATCGTATTTGTGCAGGAAGGTCAGGATCAGCGGAAAATAACTCATCAGCGGCGTGATGATGTTCGTCACGCTGTCGCCCACGCGAAACGCGCCCTGGACCAGCTCCGGCGAGTAGCCGAGCAGCATGAACATCGGCACAAACACCGGCGCGAGCAGCGCCCACTTCGCCGAAGCACTCGAAATCAAGATGTTCACCGTCGCGGCAAACAGCACCAGCGCCACCATGAGCAAGATCGGCATGTTTTGCAGACCGAGGTGCGAGATCGTCTCGGCCCCTTTCACCGCTGTGATGATGCCGAGATTCGTCCAGTTGAAATACGAGATGAACTGCGCCGCGAAAAACGAGAGCACGATAAACGACGCCATCGACTTCATCGTCGCCGTCATGCCCGTCATCACGTCGTGGTCGTTCTTGATCGTGCCCGCCGCGACGCCGTAGGCCACACCCGGCAGCAGCCCGTAGAGAAAAATAAACGTCACCAGCCCCACCATAAACGCCGACTGCGCGAACGCCGCGTTCTTCGGATTCACGAGAAATCCCTTCTCGGGCAGCACGCCCCCCAGCACCACCGCCGTGAGCGCCACGGTCGCCGCCGCCGCCGCCCACAGGCCGCGTTTCTCACCGGCCGACAGCGGTTTCATTTCTTCGCGCTTCGCGTCGCCCGCATAATTTCCCAGCCGCGGCGCGACGATCTTCTCCGTCACCCACGTGCCGGCCGCCGTGATCACAAACGTCGAGACCGCCATAAAATAATAGTTGGCCATCGCGTTCACTTTGTAGGCGGGGTTCACGATGTGCGCCGCCGCCTCGGAGAGTCCGGCGAGCAACACGTCCACCGAGCCCACGAGGAGATTCGCGCTGTAGCCGCCCGACACACCTGCGAACGCCGCCGCCATGCCGACCAGTGGGTGCCGTCCCAGTGTGTGAAACAGCGCGCCCGCGAGCGGAATCAACAACACGTAACCGACCTCGCTGCCCGCGTTGGACATCACGCCCGCAAACACGACCATCGGCGTGATCAGCTTCGCCGGAGATTTCAGCACCACCAGCCGCAGCATCGCGCCCATCAGTCCCGAATATTCCGCGATGCCGATACCCATCAGGCACGCGAGCGAGATGCCGAGCGGCGGATACGCGAGGAAGTTGCGGGTCAGCTCCGTGATCATTCGCTGCACCCCTTCGACCGAGAGCAGGTTCACCGCCGCCACGACTTTGCCGCTCGCGGGATTCGTGACCGTCACACCCAGCGTATGGCATATCCACGACACCACGACGACGAGCGCGGCGAGCCCCACGAAGAGCGTGGCCGGGTGGGGGAGGGCGTTGCCGGCGCGTTCGACGCCGCCGAGAAACCGGTTGATGAACGTGGGCTTGGCCGGGGCGGGCATCGTCATGCGCTGAACGGGAAGGAGTTTTTCCGTCCTGTGCAAGCCGCCCGGCGCATTTCAGCTGCTTCGGTGCGTCCGAGGAGCGGCGGTTTGCAACCGCCGACCGCCCCGCCCACCCGCCCCCGTGTAACCTATTGGGTTACACTCCCTCTGAAAACGCGTTGATTCTTGAAGCCCGATCCGTGGTGAAAACCGGCGCGAATCTGAATTCTTTCGCACCGCCTGTAATGTCCGCCCACCGTCGGGGTTTAACCCATCGGTGAACTTAGTCTGCGCATTTCCCGCCCCCTTCGACTGGCTGCTCCGCGTCCTCAGCGCCGCCGCCGAGCCCGATCCCGCGCCCGCCCCCGAAGTCCCCGACGAAGACGCCCTCTGCCTCGCCCGCGGCGCCGCCGGCGACGAGCGCGCGTGGCAGGAGCTCTTCGACAAATGGAAGAAACCGCTCCTCGCGTTTTTCTACCGCTCGCTCGGCTCCATGCCCGAGGCCGAGGATCTCACGCTCGAAGTTTTCGTGCGCCTCCATCGCTCCGCCGCGAGCTACGAGCGCCGTGCCGCCTTTAGCACCTATCTCTTCCACATCGCGCGCAATCTCCTCCTCAACGAGCTGCGCCGCCGCCGTCGCAAACCCGCGCAAACGCTCCCGCCCGAAGCCTTCGACTATGTCGCCGCGCCCGAGAGCGACGACGCCCGCCGCGCCACCGAGCTCGAAGAAATTTTCCAACGCGCCCTCGCGCAACTCCCCGAGGCGCAGCGTTCGCTGCTCCTCCTCGTCCACCAGCAAGACCTCGACCACCCCACCGCCGCCGCGACGCTGGGCGTCACCGCCAACGCGCTCCGCGTGCAGCTCCACCGCGCCCGCCAACACCTCAAAGCGCTCATGCAACCCTCGCCATGAACTCCGACGACTCCCGCCCGCCCTCCGACGCCGATCTCAACCGCCTCCTCGGCAGCAAACTCCGCCGCACTTCACCCGAATTCGAGCGGCGCTGGCGCGAACTCCGCGGCGAACTCGCCGGCGCGCGCCCGCGCCCCCGCGCCTCGTGGCTTCGCTGGCTCCTCTGGCCCGGCCTGCCCGCCTTCGCTGCCGCCTCGCTCGCCGTCGTTCTCGTGCTCCGCCAAAATCCGCCGACACCCGCCGCGCCCGGCCCCGTCACCTTCGAAGAACTGATCGCCCTCGACGCCGCGCTCCAACCCGCGCGCTCCCTCCTCGTCGCCGAAAACCGCGACGCGCTCCTCCACCTCCCCGCGCAACCCCGCGGCTAAATTCCTCCTCGCCATGAAAACGCTCTCCTGCCTCGGCCTCGCCCTCGCGTTTCTCGCCGCTCCGCTCACCGCGCAAACGCCCCCCGCGCCACCCGCCGCGTCCACGTCCGCGAGCGAACTCGCCGCGCTCGAACAATTCCTGAATCTCTCCGACGCCGAGCTCGCGCAAATGGAAGCCGTGATCGCGCGCCTCCGCGCCATGACCCCCGCGCAACGCTCCACGCTGCGCACTGAAATCGCCGCGTTTCGCCAACTGCCCGAGCAACAGCGCCAACAGCTCCGCCAAGGCTGGGGCGGCATGCCCGCCGAGATCCAAACCGGCTGGCGCGAGATGATGCAAAGCACCACGCCCGAGCGCCACGCCGAGATCCAGGCCAAACTCCAGACCCTGACCCCCGACGAAAAAATGCGCTACCGCCGCGACCTCGTCGAAGCTTACCTGAAATCGAAGCCTGCCAAGAAATAGTTCACCGCTCCGCTAGTTCGCCCCCGCGCCAGTGCTCCCTCATCTCCCTCTCGCAAAGGAGAGATCGAGGTGGAGCGCGTTGACCTCAACGCGCTTTCAAAACTCACGTCGCAACCCCAGCGCGTTAGCGTCAACGCGCTCCACCACGACGGCGTGTTCACATGGGTCTGCGGAAAGCCTCCGCTAAGTGGAGCGCCGATGGGCGGCCGAACGTTTAATCCCACAAAAACGGCGGAGCTTTGAGGCTCCGCCGCAGAGGCGCTGGATTTTGTCACGGGGCGTTTACTTGGTCGGCGGCACGGGGCAGTTGGCTTGGTTGCCCGAGCCGTCTTTCGCTCCTTTGCCCGGGGAATTCGCTTTACCGGAGCCGTCGCGGACCGGAGTGCCCTGACCGGGGCCGGATTGATCGCAACTCGCGCTGGGCTGCGCCGTGCCTCGGCCGGAACCGGCACCGCTGCTATTGCCGCGACCCGCTGAGCTATTGCCACGACCTTGGGCGGCGAAAGCGCCGGTCACGAGACCCGCGCTGAGGAGAACGCTGACGAGGATAATTTTCGTTTTCATGTTTGGTTGGATTTTCATCCGCCCCATTACACCCCGGCTGGCGGCGATTATTACCGAATAAAAAATAATCGCGGTGCGTGTAATGCCCGCGGTTTTCCGGGGTGTAACTGGGTGAACCAAAATTCACCCATGAAAACCAAACTCAGCCTCCTCCTCGTTCTCCCGCTCCTCGCCTTCGGCGCCCAAAATCGCAACGGCGCCCCCGTCACTCCCGCGCCCGTCCCCGTGCCGACTCCCGCCGCCACCTGCCCGGCCGACGGCAGCAACGCCGCTTGCCCGATGAATGCCGTCACCACGGCGACTCCGACCACGCTCACTTCGGCCAATCTCATCTTCGCGATCGAAGAGGAACGCGTCGCGCACGACATTTACGCCGCCGCTGCCGCCCGCTGGGATCTCCGCGTGTTTGCCAACATCGCCGAATCCGAGACGCGTCATGCCGCCGCCCTTACGCAGCTCGCCGCCACCGTCGGCGTGTTGCCGCCCGCCGCGAAAGCCGGCGTCTACGCCACCGCCGACCTCCAGGCGCTCTACGACCAACTGCTCGTCCTTGTGAACGGCTCGGCCACCGGAGCTCTCCGCGCCGGTGCCTTGATCGAGGAGACCGACATCGCCGATCTCCGCCGCCTCTCCGCGCAGGCCACTGACGAAGGCTCGAAAGCCGTGATCGCCAATCTCGTGGGCGCGTCCGTCAACCACCTCGGCGCCTTCGTGCGCAATCTCGCCGCCGCCGGTGTGACGTATCAGCCGCAGGTCCTCTCCGTCGAAGAATTTGCCACGATGACGAGCGCGGCGCCCGGTCGCGGCGGTATGGGCAAAGGCAAGGGCAACGGCAACGGCATGGGCGGCGGCAACGCTGCCTGCGGAGCCGACTGCACTGGCACGTGCCCGGCCACGCCGGCGCCCGCGAATTCCGGCAACGCCGGACGCGGCTACCGTGGCGGACGTTGAGTAAACCGCCCTCTCCTCCGGCGTTCACCTTCAACTTACCTCCCCCATGCACTCCCCGACTGCCCCTCGTTTCCAATGGCGCGCGCTCACGAGCGTGCTGATGACCCTCGGTTTCGCGATGATGGCGCTCAGCGGCGTCATGCTCTTCCTCTCGCCGCCCGGCCGCGTCGCGAACTGGACTAACTGGACACTCCTCGGTCTGCGCAAGAGCGACTGGGGCGCGCTCCACATCTGGTTCGGCGCGCTCTTCCTCGTGATGACGGCCGTGCACGTGTTCTTCAACTGGGGTCCGCTCATGACTTATCTGAAAAATCGCGCCACCCGCACGCTCGGCTTCCGCGCCGAGTGGGCGGTCGCGGCGGCGATTTGCGTCGTGGTCTTCGGCGGCACGCGCGCCGGGGTTCCGCCGTTCTCCTCGCTGCTCGCGTGGAACGAGTCGTTCAAGGAAAGCTGGGAGCGCCCCGCCGAGCGCGCGCCGATTCCGCACGCGGAGTTGCTCACGCTCGCGGCGCTCGCGCAAAAAGGCGGCGTCGATCTCACCGCCGCGACCGCGCGCCTCACCGCGAAAGGTGTCACGGGTTTCACGGCCGAGTCAGTCGTGCGCGACATCGCCGAACACGCGAAACTCTCCGCGCAACAAGTCTACGACATCATCATGACAGCGCCGAAAGCCGCCGGTGAGCATGTCGAAGGCAAAGCCGGCGGCGGGCTCGGTTGGAAAACGCTCGCGCAGTTCTGCGCCGACGAAGGTCTCGACCTCGCCGCCGCCCGCGCGCGGCTGACCGCGAAAGGACTCAAGTTCGAGGATACGCAGACGCTCCGCGAACTCGCCTCCGCCAACGGCCAGAAGCCCTACGAACTCGTCGACCTCCTGCGTGCAAAGTAAGGCGGCCCCAACGGCATCTCTTGAAAATGCCGCTGCAGTGGTAGGGCCCGACCTCCGGGCGGGCCGAGAGCGCGCAGACATTCAAAAACGGCCCGCCACGGAGGTCGGGCCCTACCCTCGGCAGAGTGCGAACCTCTCGTGATGCCGGGACCGGAAAAATTCGCGCCGCCCTCCGCGCCCCAATTCGCCTCACGGCGAATGGGGCGTCGGATTTGGCGGCACCGCCAGGGAGTGGTCGTTCACCGTGCCCGGCGCTTGGAAAAATGGACACTCGCGCCCTGCGCGGATGAGACGCACCGGCGCAGCGGCGCGGCGGCACCAGATCCATTCGCCGTAGGTGCCGGGGCGTTCCTCGGCAAACGCGCAGTCCATCCCGCACGGCCACAGTTGCGGCGCCGGAGTGGGAGAGGAGGGTGGCACGGACATGGGCTCGGCGAAGGATGGTGGCGAACTCGGCACGCCGGGCGAGTGCCAACGTGCCGCGCCGCGCCGCGACCGACTCGGCAGACTTAGCGCGGTTTGCGCGCGAGGATTTGCACGACGGCGCCGCGCCCCGTGTGATAGGTGCCCTCGATCACGTCGCGTTCGCATTCGACGGCGTGCTCAAACGTCAGCCCCGCCAATTCTTCGCGCAGCGCGGCGAGCGTCATCAACAGTGCCACGTCCTTCGGGCCGCCGGTGCCGAACGCTAGCTGCGCGGGCGTGTAGGCTTCGAGAATATAAACTCCGCCCGGTCGCAGCCCCGCCACGATCTGCGCGTGCATGGTGCGACGCAGCGCGGGCGGCAAATGACCAAACGTCACGACCACGCCCGCCCACGCGCCCGGCGCGATGGTGTAATGCGCGAGATCGGTGGCGACCGTCGTGAGCGCGACGCCGCGCTCTTTCGCGAGGCGCGCGGCTTTGCCGAGGCCGACGGCGGATTGGTCGACGGCGGTCACGGCGTGGCCGAGTTGTGCGAGGTGCACGGCGTTGCGGCCTTCGCCCTCGGCGAGACACAGCACGGGGCCGGCGGGGATCTGCGCGGCCATCGCGGCGACGAAGGAGTTGGGCGCCGTGCCGTAGATGTAGTCGGCGGCGGAGAAGCGTTCGTCCCAGAAATTGGTCATGGTGAGAGCGAGTATGGCGGCCTGCGGTCGGCGTGTCAGCAACGCAACCAGCCGTCGCTGAGGATGCGGGCGCGCAGGCCGCCGCGGCCGCGCAGCCAGGCGTTGGCTCCGGGGCCGAGCGCGCCGTCCATCCAGTAGCAGGGCCGGCATTCTTCGGTGCCGAAAAAACGCACTCCCTGCACCGTGAATTCGACGCCGACGAGCGTGTTCAACTCGACGCCGCTCACGAGGACGTTGCGACGCGCGGCGGCGGGGCTCGCGTTGGGCAACGCGAGTTCGGTGCGGAGCTGGTCGATGACTTCGCGCGAGAAAAACGTGATCTGCCCCTTGTAGTCCGGCGCGTGATCGAAGAAACGGTCGCCGCGCACACCGCGGCCGGCGACGCATTCGAGGGCAGCGACTTCGACGGTGGGCTCGGTGCCGGCGGGGCCGCCGTGGTGGCCGACGAAATTGTGGTCGGTCGAAAGAAAGAGGCGCTCGACGACGAGCGTTGCGGCGGGCGAGGAGACGCCGGTGGGGAGCGAGTCACTCATACCGGATGGGAGGGATCGAGCAGCGGCTTGTGGCCGGGTGTGCGAGTGAGCGGGAGGCCGGCGGCGGCCCAGTCTTTCGCGCCTTCGCTGAGGCGGAGGGCGCGGATGGCGTGGGCGGCGAGTTGCTCCTGGGCCATGTCGCCGAGGAGGCAGTAGGGCCCGCGGCAGTAGAGGACGACGATCTTGTCGTTCGGCAGCTCGCTCATGCGCTGCGTGAGCTCATCAAGCGGGATGGAAATCGCGTCGGAGAGGTGGTCGGCGTCGTATTCTTCCTTGGGGCGCACATCGATGAGGACGACGGCGTTTTTGCGGATCATCTCGGCCAACATGCCGGCGCTCACGGTGCCGCCGCGGGCGCTGCGCTGGGCGGCGAGGGCGGCGAAGAGTTGCTGCAATTCCTCGAGGCGGGTGGCGCTGTAGTCGCGATACTGGAGCCAGAAGGCTTTCACCGATTCATCGGCGATGCCGTAGGCGATGTGCCGGCCCATGCGGCGCGTGGCGACGAGGTTGGCTTTGCGGAGGAGCTGGAGGTGGTGGGAAACGTTGGCGAGAGGTTGTTGGATGGCTTCGGCGAGTGCCTCGACGGTGCGGTCGCACTGGCAGAGCATGTGGAGGAGACGCAGGCGATGGGGGCTCGAGAGGACGTTGCCCAACGTGGCCATCAACTCGTAGGGAGCCTGGGGGTCTTGGAGGTTCATCCGGTGCCGTAGAAAAACGGAAAATGCCGCCCGAGGTCAAAGGCCGAGTCGGCTGTGAGGAGGCGGCGACAGGCCGTCGGCCGCGCGGGCGGTCGCGGCGGCGGAACGCAGCGGGAGGGT
>CALRZR010000157.1:0-18056 GCA_943372705.1 Opitutus sp. GAS368
GGTGAATGGCGTGGCGCTGCGCTCGCCACGGCCGCGGATGTAGGAAGTGACGGTGCCGGCACGGAGGGCGACGCCGGTGTTGGGTTCGCGCCCGTCGGCACCCGTGATCAACAGGCCGGCTTCGGTGGCGCCGGCGAGTTCGACTTCGACGGTGAGTTCGAAGCTGTGATTGACCGGCGTGAGGGAAACGCGCGCGGCGTCGGTGAGCGTGGCGCCGCGGGCGTTGAGCGTGAGCTTGCCATCGCCGACGTGCGCGACGTCGGGGCTCGGGCGCCATGGGAGGCCGAGTTTCGAAGAGGCGAAATCGTCCGACAGCGGGAGGCCGTGGCCGACATTTTTTCCCGGAGGTTTGCGGAGCGGAGCGTCGGGGCGCGCGTCGGCGGGGAGCGCGGGCCAGCCATCGTCGGTCCACGTGATGGGCACGAGTAAAGTGGGGCGCCCGAGATTGCGACGGCCGTTCGCGATGGCATGGTAGAGCATCCACCACGTGCCGTCCGGAGCGTCGAGGATAGTTCCGTGGCCCTGCGACCACCACGCTTCGGAGCGCGAGGCAGTGCGGAGAAGCGGAGAACGCGGGTCGTTTTGCCACGGGCCGGTGAGAGATTTGCTCCGGGCAACGACGACCATGTGGCTAGTGGACGGGCCGACGGTGCCACCCTGCGCAGAGACGAGATAAAACCACTCGCCGCGGCGGAAGAGTTTCGGGCTTTCGAGACAGTGGCACTCGGTGATCCACTCCTCGGGAATCGGCCAGCCGTCGTAGACCTTGCGTTGCTCACCGATGGTGGCGAGGCCGTCGGGTGTGAGTTGGATGACACGGCCTTGGTTAACGTAGAGCCAGCGGGTGCCGTCGGTGCCGACGATGTGCCCGGGGTCGATGCCGGGTAGGTTGAGATCGACGGGCGCTGACCAAGGGCCGGCGGGATCATTCGCGGTGAGGACGACGTTGGTGAACTTGAGCGTCACGCCGTCGCCGCCGAGACGGACGGGGAGATAAAGATAGAATAACCCGGCGTGATGGATGAATTCGGGTGCCCAGATATCGCCTTTGATGGTGTGATTGACGCGACCGATCGGGCGCCAGTTTACGAGGTCACGGCTGTGCCAAATGACGAGATCAGGGCAGTGGGTGAGGTAGTAGTCGGCTCCGACGCGAACGACGCTCGGGTCGTGATAGTGGCCGGGGAGGACGGGGTTGAGAAACGTGCCGTCACCGCGGTCGGCGATGGGTTGGGCTTCGGCGCGAACAACGGCGGCGCGGTCTGGCGCCGGGGCCGCATTCGCCGAGATGCACAGCGCGCCGAGAAGCGGGAAGAGGCGCCAAGGTGAGAGCATGACGTGGGAGAAGATAGTGAAACTTTGAAAGGAAAACGGGCGGCCCGATAAGGAGCACGCCCGGTTGGAATTACCCAGTCGCAAAGCGACGGGAAAACTAGAACGAGAACGTGTTCGTCAGAATGAAGGTGCGGGGATCGGGGATGGTGAAGACGGCGATGGCACCAGTGGAGGTAGCGCGCTGCGGGATGCGGTCTTGATCGTCGAAGACGTTGCGGATGTTCAACTGGGTGCGCCACGTAACCTTGTTCCTGAGAATGCGGCGGCTGTAGCCGAAAAACCCGTCGATCTGACGGAGGGCGGGGCCTTGGATCGGTTGCGAAATGTCATTAATGACGAGCGTGTCGGTGGGCGCGACGAAGCCCTGCGTGTAGCTCAGCTCGCTGCCTTTGGCGACGCGGCTGCCGTAGCCGAGCGTAGTAGCCGAGCGGACGACGACGCTGCCGCCGGCAAAGAAGCCTTTGAGCGGGCCTTGGGTGAAGCCGTAGCGGGAGGTCGCATTGAAACGGTCGCGGCGCTGTTGGGCAACGCGCCGACCTTCGGCAGACTGGATGAAATTCCAGCTGTTGATGGCGTTGCCAACGACCATCGCGTTGACGTCGAGCGCTCCGCCGATGGCGACGCCGGTGTAGGTGGGGGCGGTTTTGTATTGAGCCCAAACCGGAAGGCGGTCGGCGATGAAGGCGAACCACGTGGTGGCGATGCCGGACTCCGACGGATCGGTGCGGGCGAAGCCCGCGCTCACGCGCCAATTTGGCGTGGGATTGGCGATAAGCTCGATCTCGGTGCCACGGGCAACGGTGTCGGAGACGACGTCGTAGGTTTCCCGAAAGGTATTGCCGCCGGTGTTGGCGCCGAGGGATTTCATCGCGTTGGAGTAGCTCGCGAATTTGGTGCTGGCGGGGGCGCCGGCGGCCATGACGCTGCGCTCGATGTTGTGGATCGCGTCGCGGAACGGGTTGATGCCGCCGATGCCGGTGAAGGCACGGTATTGGGAGATACCTTGGGCCTGAACGGTTTCGAATTTATTGATGCGGAGAGCGAGATTGTCGGAGAGCAGGCGGATCGAGATGCCGTAATTCTTGCCGATACCGTCTCCGACTTGGGTAGAGGAACCGTCGAGATTCAGCTTCACGCTCGCGGGCGGGTCCTGGGTGTTCGACTCGTCGTAGAAGAGAGAGACCCAGCGGTGGACGTGGGCGACGACGTTGACGAGGCGAGTGTCACCAGAGCGGACCTGATCGAGGGTGAAAGCGTTGGCGACCTGCTTGGAGCCGTCATATTGGTCATACCACCAGGCGTAGCCGGCATTGCCGCCGATGCCCGTCGAGCCATTTGTGCCGGTGCGGAGCTGTTTGCCGGTGGGGATGGAGTAGGCCTTGCTACCGTCGTGGCGGCGGCCATACGTGACGATGAGGCGGTCCTTCAGCAGATTGCTTTGCACAGTCTGGACGCGGCTGTGGAGGTAGCGACGGAGATTCGTCTGCGGATCCCGGACGCCGAGGGGATTGTCGAGCGTGGCGACTTGCCAGTCGGTGCCGGGCAGGACGCCAGGGGAGAAGGGATTGAACGGGAGAGTGGCGCTGTAGTTGCCCTTGGACGCGGCATCCGCGGGATTATCAACGTAGAGCCGGAAACGAATGTCGCGCTGGTTGGCGTTCAGGGAATCGGCGGGGCTGAGAAGATTTCCGGCGGCGTCACGCGGAAGGAGGCCGGACAGGCTTGCCGGATTATTGATTAGGCGGAAATCACTGCGTTGCCTGCCTTCGATGTAGTCGTCTGCAGTCCACAGTGCTGCGAAGCGGTGGCGGCCGAGCCATTTTTGCCAAGAGGACTTTTCCGTAAAATTAAGTTCGTAGGAGCCAGATACGCGGCGGCTGCGGTAGGAGTAGTAGGCAATACCGGTATCGGGTCCGCTGGTGAGATAGTAGCGACCGACATTGGGATTGGGAGTCACGCGATCGGGGAGAAACTTGTTGGCGTCGGCGCGGAGCTCGGTGGTGCCGAAAGGCAGAAGATCGGTGTATTTTTGAATAAAACGTTCCTGGTTGTTGCCGAGCTCGAGATAGAAATTTCTGAAGGGATTCAGCTCGACGGAGAAACCGCGGATATCGCCATGCTGGCGGTTTTGCAGGGCCTGACCGGTGATGTTAACCGAGAGCGGGTAGATGCTGCCGTCGGCGAGGGAGTAGTCGAAATTATCCGGGGAAGGGGCGGCGGTGTCGTAGCTACGGGTCATGACAGTCGTGCCGGAGTATTGAATACCCGCGGGAGAAGTGCCGGCGATATTGCCGAGGAGCACGACCGGGCGCGCGGCGTCCATGTAGGGTTGGAAAGCGGGATTGTAGCCGGCGGCGCCCGGGGTGTTGACGTTGGCGGGAAGCGCTTGGCCGAGGCCGTTGTCGAAGATGGGGCGACCGGCTTTGATCCAGGGGGTGATAGCATCGGTTACGATGGTGTTGCGCACGGGCATGCGGTCGCGGTGGAAGTCTTCAACCCAAAGGCGGCCCTTGGCCCACTTCACCGGCTCGATTTGCAGCGTGGCGTAGATGCGCTCCTGGCGATCAAAGTTGGGCTCGCGGGCCTCGCGGTTGTCCATCTTTACGCCCGCAATACGGAGGGCGGCGTATTTTTTGTAGAGGGGCTGGTTGACGTCAAAAGAGGTGCGCCAGGTGTCGTTGCTGTCGGCGCGGAACTCGACCTCGTAGGCGGCCTTGCCGGTGCGGGCGCGCTTGAGCGAGGTGTCGGTGCTGCCGGAGGGATTACCGGAGCCGAACAGAATCGCGTTCGGTCCGTAGACGAAGGTGAACCGATCGCTATTGTAGGCATCGATCGGAATGACGGTGGGGAAAAAATCGTGCGTTGGCGTGGATTGCGCGAGACCACGCACGCGGTTGTTTCCGCTGGCAGGATTGTTGGTGAAGGTGGCGTTGTTATTCGAGACGGCGTCGTAGTATTCCTTCGTGTTTTCGATATTCAGGGAATAGCGGAGCGCGTCGTCGAGGGTGACGGCGCCGACGTCGCGGAGAAATTCCGGGGTCATGATCGAAACCTGCGCCGCGACGTCTTTGAGCGACGTGTTGAGGCGGCTGCCGGCGAGGGTGTCCTTCGCGAGGTAGCCAACGTCTTTGGTCGAGTTCACTTCGAACGGGGTGAGGGCGACGACTTCCTCTTTGGGCACGGCAGAGGTCGAAGGTGCCGTTTGGGAAACCAGCGCAGAACCGAAAAAGCAGGAAAGAAGGAGCGCGAATACGAGCTTGGCAGGGCGGAGTTGAGGCGTTGAGCGGGGCATGGGTTTGGGTAAGAATCGGACGCTAGGTCGCCGGTGTTGGGGTGGCGGCCAGAGGGAGAGGTAACGCCGGGAACAAAGGCGTGGCGGGCCGAGCGACAAAAGCCCGGCGGTATGCGACCGTTCAACAAACGCTTTGCGGCGCGAACGAAGTGCGCCGGACCGGGCAGCACCTACGGAAGTGGGATCGGTTGCGAGAACGCGCCGTTGCCGGCGATGTCCCAGACAGCGAGGCGGGCCCAGCGGAGGGCGGCTTCGGCGGGGAGTTCGCCGGAGAAGGAGTGGGTTCCGAAGGCGCGTGTTTCAGAAAGATCGATACGGCGGTGGAAGATCTTTGTGCCGTCGCCGGCGACGATTTCGGCGAAGGCGAGCGGAAGGGTCCACGTGAGTTGGGCGGTGAGGCGGGGCACGGCGCCAGCGTCGCGCACGAGCGCGGTATCGGCGGCGAGGATCTCGCCGGTGGTGACGAAAAATTCGCCGCGGCGGAGCACATCGAGCACGGGTTGCCAGCCGTCGGCGAAACGGGGCAGGCGGTCGAGTTTCAGGTAGTTGACGTTGAGGTGGCCGTAGAGTTCGGAGTGCGGCTCGATCTTGAATACGTCGACCTCACCGAGGACGCGTTTGTCGGCACCCCAGTTGTTCATGTCGTCGAGGAGGTCGAGCACGCGCCAGCCGAGAGTATCGCGGGAGTAGTCGGCGGGCATGGCTTTCCACGCTGCACCGAGGTAGTGCGGAGACTGGAAGAACGGGGTGTCGCGATAGTTGTCCGGGAAGCCGATCGTGCCCTTGATGCGGGCGTGGGCGGCCCACATGAGACCGTGCTCGCGCTGCATGAGGGCGAGGACGTCGGCGGGGCTGCCGACATGGTAGATCGTTTCGCCGGCCGAGTTGGTTTCGACGAAGGGCTTTTCGGTGGGGCGATTCAGCACCCAGAGGACAGGCTTGGGGAAGAAACTGATCCAATGGCCGCCCAGGTGGACGTTAGGTTCCTCGCCCGGCAGCAGGAGAAATTTTTCGTCGGAGAGACGGGCGCATTCGGCTTGCATGAGGCGGAGCTGGGCGAGGCGCGGCTCAGTCGCGAGTTTGGGTGTCTGGCCATTGTGAAATTCGGCGAGATGCACAATGTCGATGCCGGCAGCGCGGAAAGCGCGGACGAAACCGGGATCACGGAGGTCGGCCGGGAGCGCGTCGTTGCCGGCGGCCTTTTGTCGCGTGAGTAGGTCCATCGTGTGCTCGACGTGATAGTGGCTGGAAAATGTTTTGTAGCCGGGGAGTGGGGCGAAGCGGTCGCCGCGCGTGTAGGCAGCGACGCCGGCGATCTCGGCGGCGCCAGTGGCGGGACCAAAGCAATAGAACACGGGCAGGCGTTGTTCGGTGCCGGGTGGGGCGTTGACCCACGGGACGTAGCGGTTGTCTCCGGTGGGCGGCTGGCGGACGCCGACGCCGTCGCCGGGGGCGGAGGAGTCGTAGTGGCGGCCGAGCCAGTTGAAGCCGAAGTTGTCGGCGAAATCCAAGGGATAGAGATAACGGTGCGGCGGCGGGAACACGGTGACGTTGCCGCCGGGAAATTCGAGCGCGGCGACGCGGTAGCGGGCGGCGCGGACGCCGGCGGGAGTGTCGGCCGGAGCGGCTTGCGGACCCAGGCGCGGATCGATCCACGTGTAACCGGTGACACGGCCGGGCGGGCTGACGAGGCCGGCGTCGTAGAGGATGGCGCGGTTGTTTTGCGCGGTGGAGAGCACGGCCTCGGCAAGAATGAGCGGACTGCCGGAGAAGATCGTGAGCTCGTAGCGGCCCGCAAAGGTCTCCGCACTGAGCCCCTCGATCACGAGGCGGGCCCGGGTGGCGGTCGAAGTGACTTTCGCAGCAGCGGGCACGAGTCGGACGGGATAACGCTGCGAGGGGCGCGTATGGACTTTGTCGAAGAAGACCATCCAGCCGTTGCGCGCGAGGTCGCGGTGGCCGACGGTGAGGACCGTGAGCGGCGCGAGGTTTTCCGCGATAGTGGCTAGTGCGGTGGCGGGCGTAGTTTGCCAGGCGAGGCGGGAGAGAAGGGGCTTGTCTTTGACCAGCGTGACCGTGAGCGAGGCTCGCGGCCCCGCGGCGGATTCAGAGGTAGGCCAGTCCAACGTGACGAGGTTTGTGGCGGGATTGTGCAGGACGCGAATCTCACTGGCCGGAGCTAGGCCGGTGAGATCGACGGGGACGGCGGCGCGAGCCAGAGAGGCGAGCAGAGCGATAGAAAAGACCGACGTGCGGAGGGTGGCGCAGAGGGAAATCATGGGGATCGGATTACACGCGGGGCGGGCGGCGGCGATAGCTGAGAGACTCGACCGTGTGGGGCGAGGCTGGGCGGGGCGAGCACAAGCTCGGAGGAGTGGAAGATCCGCGGCGAACGTGTTGGCACGAGATGAATCAGGTGCGGCATCGTCAATGTCGTGCTGGCGCAGGCGGTGCAGCCGGGGTGGGGAGCTTATTTGTGCGGGCGATCTCGATATCGCGCGCAGCATCCTCAATCTGACGTTTCCAAGAAAACGGAGTGTGGGTGTGAAAGGGAATGTCTTCCTTGTTGTAGCGTGCGCCGAGGGCAGCGAGGGATCTCCAGTGGTCGTGAGCGCGCTCGAGATGCTGCACGGCAGAGGATTGAAAGGTCGTGTCGCGGGTGGCCCGAAATGTAGCGAGTGCGACGCCGCCGCGAATTTTTTCGGCGAAGTATTGTCCGAAGGCGGCCCAGCATTCGAGGTCGCTGAGCTCGGCCGCGAGGGTCGGCGCGGGCGCAGAGCGTGCGCGAACGGCGGCGACGAGGCGGGTGACCTCGGCGAGGTCGCGGTCGAGGGTGTCGGCAAGCGCGAGCGGCGAGATTTTATCGGAGGCGACGGTTTGGCCGGCTTGCACGAAATCGGCGATGTTCACGTAACGTGAATCGAGCACGGGATGCGTGATGAGGTTGTTGACGTCGAAGAAGCGCAGTGCGGCGCCGCGGTCGCTCCAAGAGGAGAATGCTTCGGTATAGAGTGATCCGTCGACACGGCCCTGACGAAAAGATGCAAAGCGCAGCGGGGTTCGGCTGGCGAGCGTCCACGCGGCGAGCAGATCGGACGCTGACGCGGGACCGAAACGGTCGGCGAACAGTGCGGCGAGTGCGGCGTCTGGCGTGGCGGGGTTGTAGAGCAGCCGCCCCCAAAGAGCATACATGAGCCATTGGCGTTCGAAATCGTAGCGCCAGGTCTTCCACGGACCGTCGAGCGACGTGTAGTCCTTGGCGGGAATGAAGACCTCCGAGCCCAGCAGTGCTCCGCCGACGTGAGCGGCACCGTTATGCTCGACAAAGTCGCGGATGAACTGTGGGTCGCCCCAGCGCAGCACGTGGAAATCTTCGTTTCGCACGGTCCACACGACTTGGTAGTTCTTGGGCGGCGGATTCCAGTAGGCGTCGGAGAGTTTGCCACCGTGGACGAGGAAGAGTTGCGGCGAAGAATGGCCGTGGGACCAGTTGAACTTAAATTCGACGTAGACGGGAGATTGAATGTTGCCGCCAAGATTTTCGATCTGCGCGCGCGTGAGGCGGTCGTTCTCTTCGCTCGTAGTGCCACCGGATTTCGTGTCGGCGGAGAGCGGGGCGCGGTAGAGAAATTTGGCGGGCCGTCGCGCGGTCTGCATTCCCGCGAAGAACGCGTCGTCGAGCCATTGGCGGCGTTCGGCGGGATCGAGGCCGCCCATGCGCTCGCCGAGCGTGATGCCGAGGCCGGTGAGGTCGGGATATTCGTCGAGCGTCTGTTGCACACACTCGCGGGTGTAGGCTTCGACGAGCTTGTCTTTAGGGCCGTCGCCGAAGTGGCGCCATTCGAGGGAGTAGGTCGCGAGGTTATGCGCCCGGGCGAAGCCGGGAGAGACGAAGGTGTTCCAGTTTACGAGGTAGGTTTCGATGCCGCGCTCCTTGGCGAGAGCGAAGATGCGCGTGAAGAGCGTGCGATACTCGGCAAGTTCGGCGGTGGAGAAACTTTGGGCTTCGGGGAAACTCTTGGGGACGGTAAGGTAGTGAAACGGGTGGAGGCTCCAGAGCGTAAGGGTGTTGAAGCGATTGGCCGCCATCATATCGAGAAACGCGGTCCAGAAGCGTAAGTCGCGACAGGTGTCTTGATGAAGCTCGATGGACGGTCCGGTGCGATAGGCGGCGAACGGAAGATTGAATTTGATGGCGCGAAAGGGGAGACGTGCGCGCTCAGTGCGCGGCGGGATGGCGGCCAGCGCTACGCCACGGCGCACCTGATCGGAAACGTCGAGGAGTCCATACATGAGGCCTCGGGAGTCACCGCCTTGGATGAGGAGCTTGCCGTCGCGTTGCGAGAGCGCGAAGCCTTCGGCGCCGAGGGCGGGGACGGTTTCGAGGTGGAGTGCGAGTTCGGCGGCGGGGCGGCCGGAGGCGGTGGCGAGTTGGACGAGGCCGTAATCGACCGTGGTTTGGGTGAAGGCGGTTGAGAGCAGCGCAACGAAAACCAAGAGGGCGAGGGGAGTGCGCATGGGGAGGAGTGCTACGGCAACAACACCGTTTGAGGGGTGTGCGTCGGGGATTTTTTGACGAGATGGCCTTCGGCGTCGAAGTCGAGTGGGTCGATCACGAGCATCGGATGGTCTGGTTTGGATTTGAGAATGCCGTGGCAGGAGAGCCAGAGGCGCCCATCGGGACCGGTGAAGATTTCGTTGTGGCCGACTTGGTTGAACGGGCTGGCCTCGCCGCTTCCGGTGTAGGGGATGTTGTTCTTCGCGCAGGCGGCTTCGCTTTGTTCGCCGTAAAAGGGATTCGAAGGGGCCTTAGTCCATGGGCCGGTAATCTTTTTCGCGGTGGCGTAGCCGATCTCGTAGCCACGGGTCCAAGACGAGTAGAAGAGATAGTAGTTGCCGGTGCGTTTCACGACGTAGGCGCCCTCGATGCCGATGCTGTCCCAGGCGTGGGCGCGGCCGACTTTTTTCACCGGACGACCATCATAGCCGGGCTCCATGGCGGGCGTGCCGTCGGCGTTGGTGGCGTAGTCGAGTTGGGCGGGCTGGATCGCGCTCTGGGGTTCGGTGAGGAACTTGCCTTGCGCGAGATCGAGCTGGGCGAAACCGATGCCGAACTCACGGCCGCGGTTCCAGAAAGCCCAGACTTTCCCGTCGTCGTCCTCGAAAAGGGAAAAATCGTTGCCGTTGGCGAGTGGGGCGGCGTCGGTAACGACGCGATACGGGCCGCGCAATGTGTCGGCAACGGCATAGCCGAAGTGTTGGCCGGGGAAACCGAGGGCGGGATTGGAGGCGTTAAAGGTGGCGTAGTATTTGCCGGCGATTCGGTGGATTTCCGGCGCCCAGAAACGGAGGCGATACCACTTGTCGGGGCCGGGGGCCGCGACGAGCACCTGCTCAAATTTCCACTTCATCAGGTCTGAGGACGAGTAGAGGACGACACCGGGGTTTGTTATGCCCCACGCTTCCTGGCGCGGCCAATGCGGCCAGGCAGTGGCGGTCATGAACCATGAATCGCCGTCGCGGAAGACTTGGCAATCGCGCACGCCCTGCGGATCGAGGCCGTCGGAGATGGGGTTTTGGTAGCGGAAGGTGCGTTCCACTGCGGCGGCGGTTGCGACGGAGAGGGAGAGAAGGAGAAAAAGTAAGAAGGGGAGAAGGGAGCGGAGGCGCATGGGGAAAAAGAAAGATGCGGTGAGCGTCGGACGGAAAATCAGGACGGGGAACGGACTTGTTGCTAAACCGTTGGATGCTGCGGGAGGGAGGCCGAGAAACCGGATGCAGCGCGGTCGATTCCGCGAAATGTCTGGCTGAAGCAAACGTCGCGGCGTGTGATGCTTCCCGTATCAACCCCTCGCTCTTGTGGCTCACGTAACTCTCCAGCGACTCGTCAAAACCTATGCGGCTTCCGGCGGCACTGCGGCGTTTACGGCTGTGAAGGGAATCGATCTCGAAATCAAGGACCGCGAATTTATGGTGCTCGTAGGGCCGTCGGGCTGCGGGAAGTCGACGACGTTGCGCATGATTGCGGGATTGGAGGAAATTTCCGAGGGCACAATCAGCATCGACGGACGGGTGGTGAACGACGTGCTGCCCAAGGATCGGGACATCGCGATGGTTTTTCAAAACTACGCGCTCTACCCGCACATGTCGGTCTATGAGAACATGGCGTTCGGACTGAAACTGAGGAATCTGCCGAAGGGTGAAATCGACGCGCGCGTGCGCGAGGCGGCGGCCATGCTGGGCCTGGAGGACCTACTGGAGCGGAAACCAAAGGCGCTCTCCGGCGGTCAACGGCAACGCGTAGCGGTGGGACGCGCGATCGTGCGCAAGCCGAAGGTTTTTCTCTTCGATGAACCGCTCTCCAATCTCGATGCGAAGATGCGGGTCTCGACGCGGGCGGAATTGTCGCGGCTGCACGCGCGGCTTGGAGCGACGATGATTTATGTGACTCACGATCAGACGGAGGCGATGACGATGGGTGACCGGATTTGCGTGATGAAGGACGGTGAGATCCAGCAGGTCGCCGCGCCGTTGGAACTCTACAATCAGCCGGTAAATATGTTTGTCGCGGGCTTCATCGGCAGCCCGGCGATGAATTTCTTCCGTGGAACGGTGCGCGCTACGAGGGGCGGGGGAGGGGTGTCGGAGGCCGAGTTTGTCGAGGGCGGTGCGGGTGAAGTGCCGGCGCTCGTTGTGCCACTCGCGCGAAAAATCGAAGCCGAGCGCGGTGTGGTGCTGGGTGTGCGACCCGAGGACGTCGTGCTCGTCGAGGGCGACGGGGCGGGCTCGGAGGTCAAAGTCGAGTTAGTCGAGCCGATGGGGGCGGAGACAATCCTCCACCTGAAGTCGGGGGCCACGGCATTTGTGGCGCGGGTGGCGGCGGGAGTTTCGCCCAAGATCGGTGCAAACGTGCGAGTCCGTTTTGCGGCGGAGAAAATCCGGCTGTTCGACGCGGTGACCGAAAAGGCGATGGAGTAGCGGGACGGTCGCCCGAGGCGGCGCTCAACCCTTCATGCCCGTCGTGGCGATGCCGCGGACGAAGAACTTTTGGGTGAAGAAGAAGAGAACGATGATCGGCGCGATGACGACGGCGCTGGCGGCCATGAGGAGGTGCCACGGGGTGCCGCCGTTTTGCGTTTGGTAGTTTTGCAGGGCGACCGCGAGGGTGAACGTGCTGCGTTTGGTGAGGTAGAGCAGCGGGGCGAGAAAATCGTTCCACGCGTGGAGAAAGTGGAACAGGGCGACGACGGCGAGGACGGGTTTGGAGAGTGGAAGAATGACGCGCCAGAAAATCTGCCATTCGTTGCAGCCGTCGATGCGGGCGGCTTCGCTGAGTTCCTCGGGGATGGTGCGGAAAAATTGCCGAAGCAGAAAAATGTGGAAGGCGCTGCCGAACCACGCGGGGACCCACAGCGGGAGGAGGGAGCCGATCCAGCCGAGGTCTTTGAATACGCCATAGAGCGGCACCATGAGCACGGGGAACGGGACCATCATCGTCGCGAGGGTGACGGCGAAGATCCAGTCGCGGCCCGGCCAACGCAGGCGGGCGAACGCGTAAGCGATCAGGGCGTTCGAGAAGACCGCGCCGACGACGCCGAGCAGACAAACGGTGAGCGTGTTGCCGAGGAACGTGAGGAAGGTGACGTCGGAGTCGGCGCCAGAACTGCGCGTCGTGGCGACGGTGCCTTGCACGTCCTCGACGCTGCGGCCGCCGATGGTGGCGAGGGCGAGGGGGAAGTTCTCCCAGCGGGGGCGGACGGTGGATTCGATGCTGGACGCGGGCAGGACGTCCCAGCGCAGGGTGGCGGTGCTGCTGAACGTGGCGGGACGCTCGGTGACGCGCCACTCGCCGGGGGCGACGGCACGGAGGAGCCGGGCGGGTTGCGGTGCGGCATCGCGGCTGAGGCGGGCGGAGGAGGTGGCGGCGTCGAATTGCGTGGCGGGCAGGAGTTCGCGGCGTCCATCGGAGAGCGTGACGAGGACGGAGGGTGTGGTGATTTCAGCGGTGCGAACGACCTCGATGCGTGCGCCGTCGAGGGGCGCGTAGTAGGCGTAAGGAACAAAGGACGGGGGCCATGCGGCGGTTTGCTCCGCGGGCTTGAGGGCGGTCGCGAGCATCCACGCGAAGGGTGTGAGAAAGAGACACGCGAGCGAACCGAGCAGCGCGTAGAGCGCGAAACGCGCAACGGGGACGGCGGGGCGGGAAGCGGACGTGTTCATCTCAGTTGCCGTAGTGGACACGTTTCGCGGCGAGCCTGGTGGCGAGCCACGTGAGCAGGACGATCAGCACGAAGAGAATCCAGGCCATGGCGCTCGCGTAGCCCATGCGGAGTTTGTAGAACGCGTTGTCGAAAAGATAGACGGCGTAGAAGAGCGTCGAGCGGCCGGGGTTGCCATCGGTGGTGCCGCCGGAAATCACGAAGGCCTGCGTGAACACTTGGAGCGCACCGATGAGGCCCATGATGGTGTTGAAATAAATCACGGGCGAAATTTGCGGGAGCGTAACGTGCCAGAAACGGCGGAGCGGGCCGGCACCGTCGATCGAGGCGGCTTCGTAGAGCTCGCGCGGGACGTTTTGGAGGCCGGCGAGATAGATAATCATCGTGTTGCCGGTGCCCCAGGCGCTCATGAGGACCAGGGCGGGCTTGGCCCAGTTGGGGTCGGCAAGCCAGATGGGAGGGCGGGCTCCAAAAAGATCGAGCAAGGGCGCGAGCGCGTAGTTGAGGAGGCCGTATTGGCCGTTGAAAATCCAAAGCCAGAGAATCGAGCTGGCGATGATGGGCACGATGGAGGGGAGATAGAAGATGGTGCGGAAAACGGCGCGACCACGGACTTCTTGGTTGAGCAACAGGGCGAGTGACAGAGAGACGACGGCGCCGAGCGGAACGGAAAAGGCGGCGAACCAGAGCGTGTTGCGCAGCGATTTCCAGAAGAGATCGTCGGAGGCGAGGCGCTGGTAGTTGTCCAGGCCGATGTAAACCGGAGAGCTGAGAATCGAGTAGTCGCAGAAACTGTAGGCGAGCGACATCGCGACGGGATAGAGCGTGAAGAGCGAAAGACCGAGCAGCCACGGACTCGCGAAGGCGAGGCCGGTGAAGAGGGAGCGGCGGCGGGCGGGACGGTTCATGCGCGGCGGTGGCGGGCGAGGCTTGCGGAATGCTGGCTCCAACTGGCGGCGAGGCGTTGCTGCGCGTAGGCGAGTGCGGCTTCGGGCGGGGCGGAGAGATGGCGGACTTTGTCGAGGAGGACTTTGGTCTCGTCGATCGTCTCCTGCGCGATGCCGTAGCGCGGAAGCGTGAACGCGTGGGGGCTGTCGGAGAGGCGACGGAACACGTCGACCTGCGGCAGTGGATGGTCGTGGGCAAAGGCAGGGCTCCACGCGCGCAGAGGCGAGAGGCGGCGCATTTGACGGGCTAGAAACTCGATGCCGGTGAGCTCGGTGGGCGAGGACGCGGCGGGATTGTGCGTCGCGAGGAAACGGAGGAATTCCCATGCAGCTTCGGGCTCACGGGTGCCGCGGGGAATCACGATCACGTCGGACTCAGCGTGGCAGAAATCCGCGATACCCGGGACGACTTCGGGCCAGGGCGCGCAGCCGTAATCGAGGCCGGGAGCGAGGCGGCGAATGTAATTGGCGAACCACATGCCGCAAAACTCCATCGCGACGCGGCCAGTGAAGAACGGGTTTTGCGGCGAAGAAAAGCTGTTGTTGGAGGCACCGGCAGCGCCGCTGGCGAAGCGGCGGAATTCATCGAGGCCGACGGCTTCGGTCTGGCGGCGAATCCAGCGGGCGGCGGCGAGGTTGCCGGGGCTGCGATCGAGGGTGAGCTGGCGTCCGTCGAAGATTTGGCCGCCGTGCCAGCCGAGATATTGCCAACCGAAAAAGCCAGGTTCGCTGGAGAGCCAGCCGAGACGCTCGAGACGTTGGGTGGCGGGATCGCGGTGCGTGAGGCGGCGGTGAGCGTCGTCGAATTCGGCGAGCGTGCGCGGGGGGCGTTCGGGATCGAGGCCGGCTGCGCGGAAGAGGGCCTTGTTCCAGAAGAGCCCGCTGACGGTGTGCATCGTCGGCAAGGCGCAGATCTGGCCGCGGTGAGTGACGAGGTCGCGGAGAACGGGGTAGTAGCGGTCGAGCCACGTCGCGCGATCGGGCTCCCGGGCGATAAACGGATCGAGCGGGAGGATGGCACCGTGGTCGGCGAGGAGCGGAGCGGTCATGCTCCACACGCCGCAGAGATCGGGAGGAGCGCCGCCGGCAGTGGCGACTACGAGTTTCCGGTCGATCTGCGAAGTGTTCAGATATTCAACGTAGATGGTGGACTGCGCGCGGTTGAATGACTCGACGACACGGCGCATAGCCTCGCCCTCGTCGCCGGTCCATTTTTCCCAGTAGACGAGGTGAACTTTGCGCGCGATGGACGGGGCGCGGTCACAACCGGCGAGCGCGGCGACGGTCGCGCTGGTAGCGGAGAGGCGGAGGAATTGGCGGCGTGAGAGGGGCACGCGGATCAGTCGGGGTGGAAGGCAGTGGCGGGTCCGAAAGGGGCGAGGGCGACGGTGAAATAGTTGCTCAGGAGATCGTCCTGTTGGGCGTAGGCGAATTGCCACAGACGGCGACACAGCTGGCGAATGATTTCGCGGTGCTCGGGACGGGCGGCGAGGTTCACCATTTCGTGAGGGTCGGCGCGGAGGTCGTAGAGTTCGTCGCGGTCGAAGCCGTTGAAGATGTATTTCCAGTCGCGCGTGAAGACGATGCGCTGCGTGTAGGCGAGCTCGACGCCGTTGCACTGGGTCGTGAGGTGGTCGCGCCAAGCGGGCGGCGTGGTGCCGCGTAGCAACGGGAGGAGACTGCGACCGGTGAAGTCGGCGGCGGGAGCAGGGAGCCCGGCGAGTTCAAGGAACGTGGGGGCGAAGTCGGCGAGAGAGACGAGGGCGTCGTTCGCGGTGCCGGTGGCGAGCTGGCCGGCGGGCCATCGGACGTAACAGGGAACGTGATAGGCGCTGCGGAAGCCGGCGATGCCTTTGCAGAAGAGGCCGTGATCGCCGGCGTAGTCACCATGGTCGGAAAGGAATATCACGACGGTGTTTTCCTCGGCGCCGATGGCTTGGAGTTTCGCGAGGAGCTGGCCGAAGAGGTGATCGGTGTAGGCGCAGTAGGCGAGGTAGTGGCGGCGGGCGGCGCGAACTTCGTCGGGGGAGAGTTGGCCCCAGATTTGTTCGCGGAGGCGTCGGTAGATGCCGGGTTTGTCGAGGAGATCGTCGGCGAAACTTGGTGGAAGTTCGGCTGCGTCAGAGGAGACGCGGTCCAGCCATTCCGGCGGCACGTTGAACGGATCATGCGGGCCGATCAGGCCGGTGAAAAGCATCCACGGCTGCGACGAACTGGCTACCTGATCGAGGGCGGCGAGCGCTCCGTCAATGGTAGCTTCGTCGTGTGGCGGAGAAGTGCCGGGAGGAAGCGTTTCGTAGAGCGCGATGTCGCCGTAGCCAGGGCGTTGAATCCAACCGGGGCGGCGCGGTGCGGAGGAATTGGCGGCAGCGGGTGAGGCGGCGAGTTTTTCGTAGAAATCCCAGTGCGGTCCGTGGTAGTCGCGGCCGGCGACGGCGGACGTGAAGTGTTCGGTCCAACCGTGATCGCGGGGCGTCGTCGCAGTGTCGACGTGCCACTTGCCGGAGAAATGGAGATCGTAGCCGGAGGCGGCGAGGGCCGTGCTCCAGAAAGCTGTGCTGGGTTTAGGGCCACGCGAAAGGGCGTGCTGGTTGAGGATATTGTTCCAAACGCCGTGGCGGGATGGATAGAGACCCGTGAAGAAGGTCGCCCGCGAGGGGCAGCAGTGCGGCGAGGGGCAATAGGTCTGGGAAAACTGGACGGATTCGCGGGCGAAGGCGGCGAGGTGGGGTGTCCAACCGTCGGGCGCGTGCGACACGGAGTCGGCGCGCTGCTGGTCGGTCATGACGACCAGAATATTCGGGCGGGGCATGCGAAGGGGTGAAGCGAGCGCCGCGGCCGGTCAGTGCGTTTGCTCGGGGGCGGTGACGCCGGACACGTGACGCGCCGAGGAGTATTCAAGGAAGGTGCAGCCGAGCGGGGCAAGGTGCAGGTGGGGATTGGTGGAAAGGGTGCCGAGAGATCGGTCGGCCCAAATGTCGTGGAGTTCCGTGCCGGGGGCGAGACCGAGGCGGTCGGCGGTAAGGATGAGTTGCTCGGGGCGGCGCGCGGGGTTGCGGTTGAAGACACCGAGCCAGCCGCGACCGAGTTCGTGGCGATGGGCGGCCTGCCAGACCTGGACGTCGCCGCGCATATAGATGACGCGGGCGCTGGCGCCGTTGCGGTTACAGGCGAGCATGCGTGGAGCGGTGAGAAGGTGAAAATCCTCGGCGGACAAGGTCGTGAGGTCGCCGCCGGGAAAGAGTGGCGAGGCGGCAAGGGCGCGCTGGGTGATGAACGTGCGCCGCTCTTCGAGGTTGAGCTGACAGCTGCGGCGGAAGCCTTTCCCGCAGAGGGACGGATTTTTGCCCTCGGGAAGTTCGCCGGGGGCAGGCTCGGGGCTCATGGTCTGAAGATCGCCGAAAGGAATCATGTCGAGGTCAGGCCAGAACCCCGGCTCGGTGTGCGGCTGCCAGTGGTCCCAAGAGTTGAAGGAGCGTTCGATGGACTCGGCGTCGTCCCAAATATCTTTGGTGATGCGCACCATGTCGGCGCGACGATAGACGGGCAGCAGCTGGGGGTCCGCTTCGCCCCCGTGCGAGAGGCTGAGCATGATCGGGCGGGCGACCTTCGCGATGGCGTCGGCGAGGGCGTTAATCTCGTCGGGAAAGCCGGTGATGTCGTCGGCTTTGATAAAATCGACACCCCAGTCGGCGAGGAGTGCGACGAGGGAATCGTAGTAGGTCTGCGCGCCGGGTTTGGACAGATCGATGCCGTAGTTGTAGTGGCACCAGCCGCACGTGGACGATGGGTTGGCGATATCGGCGGCGGTGACGCCGGCAGGTGCGCCGAGGATGGGGAGGCGCTGCGCGACGGCCTTGCGCGGAATGCCACGCATGATGTGCACGCCGAATTTGAGGCCAAGGGCGTGGGTGCGGGCGACGAGGGCGGAAAAACCGTGAGGAAAATAACAGTGCGACGGGAGCGGGCGGCCGTAGGCGTCGAGGTTGAGATCGAGGGCGTGCTTCGTCGTAGGCGAGGGGAGATTCGTGCCGGGCTTGAAGGCGTATTCGCCATACCAGCCGATATCGACGACGAAGGTATCGTAGCCGTGCGGGGCGAGTTTGGTGGCAAAGGCTTCGAGCTGGGCGAAGGCGGCGGTTTCGTGGAGGTAACCGCCGAAACTGTCGAAACTGTTCCAGCCAAGAGGAGGCGTGAGGGAATGGGTTCGCATGAATTGAGGCGCGGACGCGGTCGAGGCAGAGACGTGGCGCGGACGAAACC
>CALRZR010000158.1:0-18053 GCA_943372705.1 Opitutus sp. GAS368
CCTTTGTTGCTTCGCCCGCCTGCGCTCCGAGCCGCTCCGCATTGCTCACCGGCCTCATGCCGGCCCGCAACGGTGCCGAAAATAACCACACCTACAAACGCGACGGGATCGCGTCGCTTCCGGAAAAACTCCGTGCGCTTGGTTACCAAACCGCCGCCTTCGGCAAAGTGGCGCACGGGCCGAAAGACGTTTCCCGGCATGGATTCGATGTGACCGATCCCGGGCACAGCACCGCGATTGTCGGAAAATTTCTCGCCGAACGAGACCGCGCCCGCCCGCTATGTTTGTTTGTGGGCACCCATGATCCGCACGTGCCGTGGCCCGAAATCGATGGCTATGACCCGGCCAAGATCTTCCTGCCGCCCACGCACATCGACACCCCCGACACGCGCAATTTTCGTGCGCGTTACTACACCGCGGTGACGCGGGCCGACGCCGAACTAGGCGAACTGCGCGCGTTGGCCCGCCAACATCTCGATGCCGCGCGCACCCTTTTTCTCTACACGAGCGACCACGGGGCGCAGTGGCCGTTTGGAAAGTGGAACCTTTACGACGCCGGCATCCGGGTCCCGTTGCTGGTGGCGTGGCCGGGGGTTGTGGCGCCGGGTGGGCGCACCGGCGCGATGGTGCAGTGGACCGACGTGCTGCCGACGTTGATCGAGGCCGCCGGCGGGCAGGTTCCCGCAGGATTGGACGGCCGGTCGTTTCTCCCGGTTCTCCGCGCTCCGTCGAGCCCGCATCGGGAGATGATTTTCACCACCCACAGCGGAGATGGCCGGATGAACGTTTATCCGATCCGCGCCATCCGCACGGGCGATTGGAAACTTATCCTGAACCTGCATCCCGAGTTCGCCCACACCACGCATATCGACAAGGCCCTCGCGCGTGATGGCGGGCGCTATTGGCTTTCCTGGTTTGAGCGGGCCAAGAGCGATCCGACTGCCGCGGCCATCGTTCGGCGCTACCATGAGCGCCCCGCCGTCGAACTATATGATTTACGCAAGGATCCCTTCGAGCAGCGCAATCTCGCCGGGCTGCCGTCGCAAGCCGAACGTGTGTCCACGCTCCGTGCACAACTCGCCGCCTGGATGAAAGAACAGGGCGACCGTGAAACCGTCTTCCAAGAGCCGCGTCTGCTCAGCGATCCTGCTTCTTCTCGTCCCGGGCCGACGGCATCCTCCGATCAACCTGCGAACAAAAAGAAAAAATAACCGCCATGTCCGCTTCCCTACAATTCCGCCGCGCCATGTGGGCGTTTCTCATCATTGCTGGCGCCTCAGGTGCGGTTTCCGCCGCGGTGGCCACGCCGGCGAAACCCAATATCGTCGTGATCCTCGTCGACGACATGGGTTGGTCCGACCTCGGGTGCTACGGCGGCGAGATTCCCACTCCCAATATCGACGCGCTCGCGAAAAACGGCGTGCGGTTTACCCAGTTCTACAACACCGGCCGCTGCTGCCCCACGCGCGCCTCGCTCCTCACCGGGCTTTATCCTCACCAGGCGGGCATGGGCCACATGACCACGCCACGCGTCGACGCCGCGGGCGCCATGCTCCCGGGTTACACGGGCCAACTGAACGATCGCAATGTCACCATGGCCGAGGTTCTGCGCGAGGCCGGCTATTTTACCGCAATGACGGGCAAGTGGCATGTCGGTCAAAGCCTCGGCACGACGCCGTGGGGGCGCGGCTTTGATCGTTCGCTCAACGCGGCGGCTGGCGGTTTCTATTTTCCCGAATCGGGCAAAGCCAAACTCTTCCTCAATGGTCGCGACGTCGGCCCGGGCGGGCAGGGTGGGGTGCCGAAGGAATGGTATTCGACCGATCTTTGGACCGACTACGGCCTCCGTTTCATCGACGAGGCGCGTGCGGCGAAAAAGCCCTTCTTCCTCTACCTGGCCCACAATGCTCCGCATTTTCCGCTCCAGGCCCCGGCGGCCGAGATTGCGCGCTTCCGCGGGAAATTCATGGCCGGCTGGGACCAGCTTCGGCTCGAGCGCTATGCTCGTCAGCTCTCCGCCGGGCTCATCGACAAATCCTGGCCGATGAGTCCTCGCCCCGAAGGTGTGCCTGCGTGGTCGAGCCTCACGCGCGAACAGCAGGAGCGCTACGATCACATCATGGCGATTTTCGCGGCTGCTTTGAGCCACGTGGATACCGCCGTGGGTCGTCTGGTCGCAGGGCTGCGCGAGCGCGGCGAACTCGAAAATACGCTCATCCTTTTCCTTGCCGACAACGGCGGCAATGCGGAGTCCGGCATTCCCGGTCGTCTCAACGGCACCCAGCCCGGCGATGCCCAATCGAACGTCTTTGTGGGAGAGTGCTGGGCCGCGTTGGAAAACACGCCTTTCCGTCGCTACAAACACTATAACCACGAAGGCGGTATTTCCACGCCGTTGATTGCGCACTGGCCGGCGGCAATTCCCGTTGCGCGCCGTGGCGCACTCGAGACGCAGCCCGGACACCTCGTGGACCTCATGGCAACCTGCGTCGATCTCGCATCGGCCCACTATCCCGCCACCTACGCTGGAAAAAACATTCAGCCAATGGAGGGCGTGAGCCTGCGTCCTGCTCTTACCGGCGCAGCGCTCGGACGCACCGCACCGCTCTTTTTCGAACACGAAGGCAATGCCGCGATTCGCTACGACGATTGGAAACTCGTCCGCCTCGGCTCGAACGGACCATGGGAACTTTACAACCTGAAGACCGACCGCACCGAACAACGCAACCTCGCCTCCGCCGAACCCGCGCGCGTGGCCGAACTCTCCGCGCTCTGGGAAGCGTGGGCGCGCCGCGCGAATGTCCTCCCGGTGATGGTCCGTGCTCAGAGTGGCGAAACCCCGGCCGGTGGTCCCGCGAATACCAAGAAAAAAGGGAAAAAGAAAAAGTAGCGGCCCGCCGCCTTCAGGCGAAACACTCACATGTCTCATCAAGGCTTCTTTGTGGCCGGACTGGCTCTCCTCTGGTTCCCCTCCGAGGGCATCGTCACTCGCGATTTGAGCAGCGACGCGCACCCGATCAATCAGCCGGGCGTGACACTCGTCCCGCGCGAGGTCTACTCGGCCGGCGGGGACGTTGTGCTCCGCGCCAAAGATGCGCGCTGCGCCTCGCCTGGACCTGACGAGGCGCAATAGCTCAAACCGTCTCCTCCCTCCTTAATGTTCCCACCCATGTCCTACCCCCTTCGTCCTCTTTCGGTTTTCGTCGTCGCGCTCACGCTCGCCCTCCGCGTTGCCGTGGCCGCCGCCCCCGGCACGCCGCCGAATATTCTGCTCGTTATCGCCGATGACTTCACGTTCAGCGACATCGGCTGCTACGGTGGCCAAGCGCACACTCCTGCGCTCGACAGCCTCGCACGCGACGGCCTGAAGTTCACGCGCTGTTTCCAAGCGGCGCCGATGTGTTCGCCCACGCGCCACGCCCTCTACACCGGCATGTATCCGATCAAGACCGGCGCTTACCCGAATCATACGTTTGTCTCGCGCCCCGGCACGGTGAGCATCGCGCAACGCCTCCAAGCCGGCGGCTACCGCGTAGCGCTCTCGGGAAAAACTCACATCGGGCCCGTCGCCGTTTTCCCCTTCGAATATCTGCCCGATCCGATCGACGGGAAGAACCACCGCGCTTTCCTCGCTGCCGCAGCCAGGGAGAAAAAACCCTTCTGCCTCGTGGTCGCTTCCCACAATCCGCACTCGCCGTGGACCGGCGGCGACCGCTCGCGCTACGATGCCGCCAAGCTCCGGCTCCCGCCCGATTGGGCCGACACCCCTGAGACCCGCGATGATTTCCGCAACTACCTCGCGGAGTGCACGGCGCTCGACAGCGAGGTCGCCGACGCCCTCGCGATGCTCGCCGAAACGGGCGCCGACAAAAACACGTTGGTCATTTTCCTCAGCGAGCAGGGGACCTCGCAGCCTCGCGCGAAATGGAATCTCTACGACCGCGGCATCCAGAGCGCGTGTCTCGTGCGCTGGCCCGGGGTCGTCCGCGCGGGCTCCACGACGGCGGCAATGATCGAATACGTCGATATTCTACCGACGCTGCTCGAGGTGGTCGGCCAGCCCCGCACGGCCGATCTCGATGGCCGCAGTTTCCTGCCCGTCCTCCGTGGCGCCACGGACACACACAAAGAGTTCGTCTTCGCCCAGCACACGAACCGCGGCGTCAACAACGGGTCCGATCACTACGGCATCCGTTCCGTGCGCTCGGCCCGCTACAAATACATCTGGAATTTTACTCCCGCCGATCCCTACGCCAATGCGTCGATGAACAACCCGACCTACCGCAGTTGGGTCACCGCCGCAGCCGCCGGCGACATCCAGGCGAAAGCCGCGATCACGCGCCTCCTGCACCGGCCTGAGATCGAGTTCTACGACGTCGTCGCCGATCCCGGGGAGCTACGCAACCTCGCTGCCGATCCGGCGCTCGCCGCCGAGCTGGCTCGCCATCGCGCGCAACTCGACGCCTGGATGAAGGCGCAGGGCGACCTGGGGCAAGCCACCGAAATGGACGCACTCAAGCACATGAAGAAATACGCCGAAGATCCCGGCGCAGGCTCTGGCGGGGCGAAGAAAAAGAAATCGGGCAAGGCGAAACCATGAACGTTCGCCTGCTCGCGGGTGTCCTTGTTGTCTGCGCGTCCACCCTTGGCCGCGGACTCGCCGCGCCACTCCCTCCGCTCACCGTGGCCGGCTGCTCGCTGCCGAATCACGACATCGCCTCCGCCTGGCAGGCGGTGCTCGATCTCGGGTTTTCCGGCGTGGAGATCGCCGTGTTTCCGGAGAAAGAAACCGGCCCTGATCGGTATCCGTGGGTTGTGGTGGATCGCCTCGATGCCGCCGAGCGCGCGCGCTTGAAAACGCTCGCGGCCAAGTTTCGCCACATCTCGACCCATTTGCCCTACAGCCCGGAGATGCGGCCGATCGCCGCCGATCGCGACGTGCGCGAGCGCTCCCGTCGTGAACTGCGCCGAGCTCTCGACGACAGCGCGTTTTGGGGCGCCCAAATCGCGAATGTCCACCTGATGAGCGAGCCGGGCGTCTCCTTCGCCGACGCGAAAGCCGATCTCGTTGCCCTCTATCGCGAGCTCGGCGAGCAGGCCGCGCGCAGCGGAATGAAAATCGCCATCGAGACGACGCGGCCCTATCGCGTGGCCGAATACCTCGAATTGATCCGCGCCATCGACCGACCGAATGTCGGCGGCACGGTCGACACCGGCCACATCAGTTTCTTCAAACTTGATCTCCCGGTTTCCGCCGCGGAACGCCACACGCCGGAGTCCGTCCGCCGCCACAATGATCTTCTGATGGAAATTGTGGCGGGCCTCGGTGCGAAACTTTTCCATATGCACATCGACGAGGTGCGCGCGGCCGACTGGCGCGAACATTTTGTGCCGGGCCGCGGCATCGTGGATTGGCCCCGACTGCTCAACTACCTTGCCCGCACCGGATACGCCGGGGTGCTCGTGTCCGAGATTCTCTACTACGACGGGGCGGCCGACACCGGTCTCACGCTCACGCGTGCCTTTCGCACCCGCACCCGTGACGGCGCCCCGGCCGAGGGTCTCCGCGAAATCAAAACCTTCCTGGAAAACCTCGTCGCTCGTCCAGCGCGGGGCTCCTGAAGCGGTGTGATAGGCGATTGAAACCGACGGGGGACATCGGCAACTTCGTCCGATGCACATCCCCCGCCCGCTCTTCCTCGCGAGCCTTTTGGCTCTGGTTTCCGCCCCGTGGATCACGGCAGCGCAGCCCGCGACTGCGCCCGATCCGGGTTTCAGCCTCGACAAGATGGACCGCTCGGTCGACCCGCGCGCCGACTTCGCCAAATACGCCGCCGGCGGCTGGTATGCCCGCAACGAGATTCCGTCGGATAAAGCGCGCTGGGGCGGCTTCAACGAGCTCACTGAAAGCAACTGGGTGAAGTTGCGCGGTGTCGTCGAGACCGCGGCCGCCAATCCCGGTGCACCCGGCAGCGTGAGCCAAAAAGTGGGGGACTTCTACACGTCGGCGATCAATACCGCTGCGATCGACGCGCGCGGCATTGAGCCGCTCAAAGCGGAACTCGCCGCCATTGCGGCTGCCAAATCCACCGACGAACTCTTTGCCATTGCCGCGCAAATGCATCTTCGGCTCGGCAACCCGTTTCTCGGTTTGGCGTTTTACCCGGATCAAAAGCAGAGCGACCGTTACGGCTTTTACCTCTTCCAAGGAGGCCTGAGCCTGCCGTCGAAGGAATACTATACGTCCGAAAAATTCGCTCGCGAGCGTTGGGAATTTGTCGGCCACGTCGCGAAAATGTTCGAACTCGCCGGGGATGCGCGCCCGGTCGCCTACCAAAACGCCGAGACGATTTTTGCTTTCGAGAAGGCCCTCGCGGCCAATGCCAAACTCCCGGTCGAGCTCCGTGATCGCATCGCCAACTACAACAAGACCACCATCGCCGCGGCGATCACGGCTTACCCGGGCATACCGCTGGCGACCCTGCTGAAGGGACTCGGCGTGCCCTCCGCGGTGACCGAAGTGATTGTGGGTCAGCCGAAGTTTCTCGAAGGATTGTCTGCGTTGCTGACGGCGACGCCGCTGGCCGATCTCAAGACCTACATCCGCTGGCACCTTTTGACCGATGCTGCTTCGCATCTTGCGGCGTCCTTCGAAAAGGAAAATTTCCGCTTCTACGGCACGGTGCTCAACGGCACGCCGGAGCAGGAGCCGCGTTGGCAACGCGCCACGAAAATAGTCGATGGTTCGATCGGCGAAGCACTCGGCCAACTTTACGTGGCGAAACATTATCCGCCCGCGGCCAAGGCGCGCATGGATGAGATGATCCGGAACATCCGCACAGTCTTCCGCGAACGCCTCGAAAAACTGGAGTGGATGTCCGCGGAAACACGGGCGAAGGCCCTCGCGAAATTCGACCGCTTCGAGCCGATGATCGGCTATCCCTCGAAATGGCGCGATTACTCCGCCGTGGAGATTCGCCGCGACGATTATTTCGGCAATGTCGTGCGTGCAAAGCTGGCTGCTTCCCGGCGCCAAATCGACCGCACCGGACAGGTGGTCGACCGCGCCGAGTGGGGCATGACCCCGCCGACCGTGAACGCCTACTACTCTCCGGTCACGAACCAGATCGTGTTCCCGGCAGGCATCCTACAGCCGCCCTTCTTTGATTTCACGATCGACGATGCCGTGAACTACGGCGCCATCGGCGGCGTGATCGGCCACGAGATCACGCACGGCTTTGACGATCAGGGCCGCCGCTCCGATGCCGACGGTAATCTCACCGATTGGTGGACGGCCGAAGACGCGGCGAAATTCCGCGAGCGCGCGCAGAAGCTCGTCGAGCAATTCAACAACTACCAGGCGCTGCCCGGTCTCGCGATCAACGGCCAGCTTTCGCTGGGCGAAAACATTGGTGACCTCGGCGGCACGTCGATCGCGTTTGAAGCGCTCCAGCGTTCTCTCGTGGGCAAGGAAAAGAAGCGCATCGACGGTCTCACGCCCGAGCAGCGCTTCTATATTTCGTGGGCGCAGCAGTGGCGCACCAAATTTCGCGACGATGCGATGCGCCTCCAGATCGCGCGTGGCCCGCACGCTCCCGGGAATTTCCGCGCCATCGGGCCGCTGGTGAATCAGCAGGAGTTTTTTGATGCCTTCGGGATAAAAGAAGGTGACCCAATGTGGCGGAAGCCGGCCGACCGCTGCAAAATCTGGTAACGCCGTCGCCCATGAGCACGACCATCGCAGCGGACAAGCAAACGTCATCAGGTGAGGCGCCGATTCCCCGGCAAATTCCCTACATCATTGGCAACGAGGGCTGCGAGCGCTTCAGTTTCTACGGCATGAGGAACATCCTGACGGTGTTCCTCGTGTCGTCGTTGCTGACGTATTTGCCGGAGGGCGAGCGCGCCGGGGCGGCGAAGGACGTGTTTCATACGTTTGTGATCGGCGTCTATTTTTTCCCACTGCTGGGCGGGTGGATCGCGGATCGGTTTTGGGGCAAGTATCACACAATTTTCTGGCTGAGCCTGCTGTATTGCGTCGGTCACTTCTGCCTCGCGATATTTGAGACGAACCGGACCGGCTTTTACGTCGGTCTCGGACTGATCGCGCTCGGTTCCGGGGGCATCAAACCGTGCGTCTCGGCGTTTGTCGGTGATCAGTTTGACCAGACCAACAAGCACCGGGCGAAGGTCGTGTTCGATGCGTTCTACTGGATCATCAATTTCGGGTCGTTCTTCGCCTCGCTGTTGATGCCGATCTTTCTGCGGAACTATGGCGCGAGCGTGGCGTTTGGCATTCCCGGCGTGCTCATGTGCATCGCGACCGTAGTGCTGTGGATCGGGCGGAAGCACTACGTCATGGTGCCGCCGACGCCGCCGGATCCACACTCGTTTTTGAATGTTGCGCGCACGGCGCTCGGAGCCGGCGGCGCGGGCCAGGCGTTTGCGTGGGCGGGCGGTGTGGCGGCGTTGGCGTCGTTGGCGATGGCTCCCTCGTTTGGCGTGGTGATCGCGCTCTGCACGGCGCTGGTCGCGCTGCTGGCGTTTGGCGGGGTCGGTGTATGGATCCAACTCGACCGGGCGCGCGGACGTCATCCGGACGAGGCAGTTGAAGGCGTGCGGTCCGTGCTGCGGGTCTTGGTGTTGTTCGCTTTGGTGACGCCGTTTTGGTTGCTCTTCGACCAGAAGGCGTCGACATGGGTGCTGCAGGCAAACGCGATGACGAAACCCACGTGGTTTCAATCGTCCCAGATGCAGGCGCTGAACCCGCTGCTCGTGATGCTGCTGATTCCGTTCAACAATCTCGTGCTGTTTCCGGCCTTAAAGCGCGCTGGTTGGGAAATGACGGCGCTGCGGCGCATCGCGGTCGGCATCGTTTTTTCCGGACTCTCGTGGGTCGTGGTGGGCAGCATGCAGGTGGTGCTCGATGGTGGGCAGGCGTTTTCCATCGCCTGGCAAGTGCTCCCGTATGCGCTGCTGACGCTCGGCGAAGTGCTCGTCTCTGCGACCGGGCTGGAGTTCGCTTACAGCCAGGCGCCGCAGTCGATGAAGGGTGTGCTCATGAGTTTCTGGCTGCTCTCGGTGACGATCGGCAACCTCTGGGTGCTCGTCGTGAATGCGGGCGTGAAGAACGCGACGGTGACCTCGTTTATCGCGTCGACGGGTTTCGGCACCACCGCATTTCAAATGTTCTTTTTCGCGGCGTTCGCGTTTGTAGCGGCGGCAGCCTTTGCGCTCTGCGCGCGGAGCTACCGGCCGGTGGATCATTACCGCAAAGCGTCGTGACGGTTGGCCTCGGCGGCGGATTTGCGGTTGCCGCCGAGGACGGAAACGGGCGGGGTGGAGCCATGAAAATTCTACGCACGCCGGGTTTCATCATACTGGGTTTGCTGGCCGCTGCCAACGTGATGGGGGCGGTGCCCGAGCCGACGCTGGGGAAAAAGGGAAAACTCTTGCTCGAAGAAAATTTCGAGGCGGCGGCGTTGCCCAAAGGTTGGGCAAGAAACACCGGCACGCTGACGGTTGCGGACGGAGTGCTGCACGCGAGCCAGTTGGCGAAGGACAATCACATCGCGGCTTTCCGCAAAGCGCTGCCGCTGCAGGACTGCGCGATTCAGCTCGATTTCAAATTTGCCGGTGCGACGACGTTCAACCTGGGCTTCGATCCTGCGCCCGGCGAATTGAAGAAAAAGGGCCACCTGTTTTCGGTCGTGATCACGCCGACGGGTTGGACGCTCACGGAGCACAACGACAAGGCCGACCCCAACTCGAAAGCGAAGCCCCACGCGAAGGCGGCCGCAAAGTTTGCCCAAGGCGAGTGGTTCACGATGTTGCTCGAAGTGAAGGGCGACAACGTGGTCGTGCGCGTCGACGGCAAGGAGCCGTTGCGGGCGACGGCGAAAGACTTTCACGTAAAGAAGCCGGGGCTCGTCTTTCGCGTCGGCGGCAAAGACGGGCAGGAAATGCTCGTGGACAACGTGAAAGTCTGGGCGCTGGAGTAAACGCCACGGACGTGGTGCGCGCTCAGGGAGCTGCCGAGCGAAGCGCTTCGAGGCGGGCGGCGAGGGCGGCGACGCGCGCGGGTTCTGCGGCGGCGAGGTTTTGGGTTTCGGCGGGATCGGTCGCGAGATTGTAGAGCTGCGGTTCGGGTGAGAGCGCCGCGGAGAAACGGGTGTCGCGGGGATCGGCGCCGCGGCCGATGCCGGTAGCCGAGTCGGTGCTCGGCGGGATGTATTTCCAGTCGCCGGAGCGGAGCGCGAGCACGTTGCCGATGCCGTGTTGCACAAGCTCGGTGCGGGGGCGGGCGGGCGTTTTTCCGAGCAGAACGGCGGAGAGATCGAGTCCGTCGGTGCCGGCGCCGCGTGGCAAGGGCTCACCGAGGAGGCCGGCGGTGCTGGCGAAGAAATCCATCAACGAGAAGAGGGCGGAGGTGGTGCCGCCGGCCGGAACGTGGCCGGGCCAGCGTGCGATCAGCGGCACGCGCGTGCCGCCCTCATAGCGCAGATATTTCCAACCGCGGAGGCCGCCGGCGGGTTGGTGGGTGGCATTCGCTTCGGCAGCACCGTCGTAGTAGCCGTCAAAGAGGACCGGGCCGTTATCGCTTGTGAAGAGCACGAGGGTGTTGGCGGTGAGGCCGGCCTTGTCGAGCGACGCGAGGACTTCACCGACGGTCCAATCGAGTTGCACGATGGCGTCGCCCCGGATGCCGGCCTGGCTCTTGCCGCGGAAACGCGGGGCGGGCATTCGCGGCACGTGGGGATCGTGCGTGCCGAGATGGAGGAAGAACGGACGGTCTTTGTGTCGGTTGATGAACGCGTCGGACTGGCGGGCGAGTGTGGCGGCAATGTCTTCGTCGACCCAGCGGGCGGCCGTGCCGCCGGTCATGTGGCCGATGCGGCTGATGCCGTTGATGATGGTGTCGGCGTGTTGGCGGTCGGCGGGATATTTCAGAAGATCGGGGCGCTCGAATCCCAGCGGGGCCGTGCCGAGGCGTTTGATGTAGCTGACGGCGATGGGATCGTCGGTGGCCAGGCCGGCGACGCGGTGGCCGTCGATGAAAACACAGGGCACGCGGTCGACGGTGGCGGGAATGAAGAAGGCGGAATCGAACCCGATCTCGAGCGGACCGGGCGCGATCTTGTTGTTAAAATCGACGGGCGTGACGCCGTCGCCGAGGCCCAGGTGCCATTTCCCGACGAGCCCGGTGGCGTAGCCGCGCGTGCGCAGAAAGGAGGCGAGGGTGGGGCGAGTGGGATCGAGCGCGAGCGGGGCATCGCCGTCGAGGATGGAGGTTTTCTTGGGCGGTTGGCGCCAGGCGTATTCGCCGGTGAACATCGCGTAGCGCGCCGGCGTGCACGTGGCGGACGTCGCGTAAGCTTGCGTGAAGCGGAGACCTTGCCCGGCGAGTCGGTCGATGTGCGGCGTGGCGATGGCTTTGGCGCCGTAACAACCGAGGTCGCCGTAGCCGAGGTCATCGGCAATGATGAGGACGATGTTCGGCGGGCGGGCGGGCGAAGTGGCGGCGAGGGCGGCCACGGGAATCGCTACGATCAGCGCGAGGGGACGGAGGATGTGAGCGATGTTCATCGGGCGGAAAAACGGTAGACGGTGGTGCTGCGGTAGGTTTCGCCGTGGCGCAGGATCGTGGATGGGAATGTCGGTTGGTTGACCGAGTCAGGGAAGTGTTGGGTCTCAAGGCAGAGGCCGCCGCGGTGGGCGTAGAGAGCGCCGGATTTGCCAGGCACTTGGCCAGTGAGGAAATTGCCGGAGTAAAACTGGAGGCCGGGCTCGGTCGTGAGCACCTCCAAGATACGGCCCGAGATGGGCTCGCGCAGCGACGCGGCGAGTGCGAGGGAGCCGTCGGTGGAATCGAGCACCCAATTGTGATCGTAGCCGGCGCCGTAATTGAGCTGAGCGTGGTTATCGCCAATCCGGGTGCCAATGAGGTGCGGACTGGTGAAATCAAATGGCGTGCCGGCCACCGCGGCGAGTTCACCGAGCGGAATGAGGCCGGGCGTCACCGGTGTGTAGCGGCTTGCGTGCAGGGTGAGTTCGTGGCCGAGGACGTTGCCGTGGCCGGCACCGGCGAGATTGAAGTAGCAGTGGTTGGTGAGATTGACCGGGGTAGGGCGATCGGTCGTCGCCGTGTAGTCGATACGCAGGCCACAATCATCCGTGATTGCGTAGGTGACCTCGACATCGAGTTGGCCGGGGTAGCCTTCCTCGCCGTCGGGGCTCGTGTAGCGGAGCCGGAGGGCGGGCAGGCCGGCGCGCGTGGTCGGCTCGGCAGACCAAAGGACTTTGTCGAAGCCGAGATGTCCGCCGTGGAGATGACACGGCTGGCCGCCCGGAGAGTTGTTGGTGGCGAGCGCGTAGGTGCGACCGTCGAGGGTGAAGCGGCCGCCGGCGATGCGGTTGCCGACGCGACCGATGAGGGCGCCGAAGAAGGACGAATCGGCCGCGTAGCGCTCCGCGGAATCGAACCCGAGGGCTACATCGGCAAAGGTGCCAGTGCGGTCGGGGGCGGAAAGGCGCACAATCGCGCCACCGAAATCGGTGATCTCGGCGGCGAAGCCGGATGGATGTTGCAGGACGTGCAGGTGGGCAGCACGGCCGTCGGGGAGTTTTCCAAAGGGTTGCACGGTGGAGGGAGTAATTGCGGCGAGAAGTGTCGCCGGCAATCGTGCCCGAAAAACTCCGCGCGGACCAAGCGGGAACTTACGGAGGCAAGAGCCCGGCCATCACGGCGACGGCTTCTTGGCGGATCGACAGAATCGCACGAAGATCGGCCTGGGCTCGGGCGAGGCGGGCTTCGTTTTGACGGTGGATTTCGTGCGCGCGGGCGAGCCGTGACTTGATCTCGGCGTCGGGCAAATTGTCGGTGACGGCGGTGCGCAGGGCGTCGCGTTCGGGGTTGTTTGAGGAAGTGCGCTTGCTCTTGTCGGTTCCGGGGCCGCTACTGCGCACGTTGGCGGCACTGCTCCAGAGGGTGCGGCGGACTTCCTCGATTTTCGTGATACGCTCCACCATGAGCGCCCACTCGGTGTCGTCGGGCACGACGAGCTTTTCACGCAGACGGTCCAAGGTGCGCGCCTGCGCCTCGGCTGGACTCCCTTTGGGGCCGCGAGCTTCCGCGCCGTCGTCGCGTTTCTTCGGTTTGCCGGGTAATTCATCGCCGAAGGATTCACGCTTGATGGCGCGGATTTCTTCTTTGTTGGCTTTGGCCGCGAAGGCGGTGGTGCCGACCATAACCGACGACGCAGTGACGAGCGCCAGCACGGCCCGGCGGGTCAACATGGGGGAATTAGCGGAGAGAGTCACGGCGGAGGGGTAGCCGCGGGAGTGTGCGAACCGGACCGGGCGGCGCAAGCGTTTGTCTCGCTGCTGGACAAGCGGCCCGCCGCCCGGGAACTTCGGGTCATGGCGGCTTGGCGTAAATTTTTCGGGAGACTCGGCGTGCTGTGGGCGTGGGCTGCACTGGTCGTTATCGGTGCCAAAGCAGCTCCCTTGGCGACTTCGCCGCTGGGCCCGGTGATTGTGGCCGCCGCGGCCGAGGCGGAACGAACACCCGATGATCCGGCAAAAGGAAACCGGCTCGCCATCATCGACGGGGGCTACGATGCGTTGCTGTTGCGCGTGCATCTTATCCGGCAGGCGCGGGTATCGGTGGGCATCCAGACGTTCATTTGGACCAACGACGAATGCGGGCGGCTGCTGATCTACGAGTTGATCGAGGCGGCGCGGCGCGGGGTGAAAGTGCGGATACTGGCGGACCACCTCGTGTCGGAACAGGACCCGGCGACGATGGCGTTTCTGGCGACCGCCCATGCGAATCTCGAGGTGAAGCACTACCGACCGGCGGCGGGACGAATGAAGCCATCGTGGTGGCGAAAGCTCTTGGCGGGGGCGTGGGGCTTTCGGGCGATCAACCAGCGGATGCACAACAAAGTTCTCCTGATCGACGACGCGGTGCTCGTGACGGGTGGCCGGAATATCGAGAACACGTATTTCGACCACTCGACCGCGATGAATTTTCGCGACCGTGATGTGCTGGCGGTGGGGCCGGTGGTGCGTGCGGCCGTGGCCTCGTTCGAGGAGTTTTGGGCGTATCGGCACGCGGTGCCGAGCAGGGAGCTGGTGGATGTCGTCAGCGTGATGGAGCGGGGCGACTTCCGGAAATATGCGACGAGGGCGGACTACGATTTTGGGACGCACTTTACGGACCTGAGCCGAGAGGCGGACGACGCAGCGGTGGTGACGGCGCGGTTTGCCGCGCGACTGCGGCCGGTGAACCGCGTCACATTTATTTGCGACGAACCCGGCAAAGCGCCGGCGGGCGGCGACGGTGGGACGCCGCGTATCACGCGAGCCCTGCGGGAGACATTGGCAGCGGCGCGGACCTCGGTGGTGATGCAGACGCCGTATCTTGTCCTGAGCAAACCGGCGCGTGAGTTGCTCAAGGAAATGCAGCAGCGGTCCCCGGAGCTGCGTGTGCAAATCTCGACCAACAGTTTCGCCTCGACCGACAACCTGTTCGCGTATTCGGCAAACTACCGGCTGCGCAACGACTACATCCAGCACCTCGGGTTGGAAGTGCACGAATTCAAACCGCTGCCGGCGTCGCTGCTCGCGCTGTTTCCGCGTCACGGCGAGATGAGCGCGCTGGCCAGTGATCGCACGCCGACCGGGAAGACGGCGCGGCCGCCGTTTCTCTGCGTGCACGCGAAGTCGCTCGTAGTCGACGGGCGCGTGGCGTTTGTGGGCACCTACAACTTGGACCCCCGATCCGAAAACCTGAACACGGAGGTGGGGCTGCTCGTGGAGGACGAGGCGTTTGCGCAGGAGCTGCGCGCGGACATCGAGCGTGATATGCGGCCGGAAAACAGCTGGGTGATCGGCCGCCGGGTGTTGCCGTTGCGCCTGGACGCCGTGAACCGGTTCATTGATGAAGCGCTTTCGCTGGGGCCGATTGACCTGTGGCCGATCCAGAACACGAGCAGCTTTGAACTGAAGGAAGGTGGCGTCGTGGTTCCGCAAAGACACCGGGACTTTCACCGGCACTATCGGGATGTCGGGGCGTTTCCCGGGACAGAAGGGCTGCTGACGACCAAGGAAATTCTCACGCGGCTCTACAAGGCGGTCGGGGCACCGTTGACGCCCATCCTCTGAGAACACCGAGCGCAAAATGGCGGGCGGGCGGTTGACGCAGATAGAACGTGGGCACGTTGACTTTTTCTCGCACGCGGGTCCGCTGCCGTCCTAGCTACTCCCTCCATGACACGTGCCCCCCTCGCTTTTCGCCACGCCACACCAAGTTTAGTCGTCGCGATGTTGCTGCTCCTGCCGCACCAAATGGTCGGCCAAGCCCCGGCCGCGTCGCCCGGTGCCTCGAAAATTGTGATGAGTCCGTTCGAGGTGCGCGGTCCGCAGGATCACGGTTACCGGGCGGGTTCGGCGATTACGGGCACGGGCACGGCCGGGCTGATCAAGGACACGCCGCTCAATATCAGCATCGTGTCGCGGGAACTGATCGCGGACCAAGGCGGCAACCAACTCATCGACGTGCTGCGCGGAGCCAGTTCGGTGGCGCTGCAGCCGAAAGATGAGACCATGATTTTGATCCGTGGCTACACGGGACCGCAATTTGTGAACGGCCTGCCGGCGGGCAATGGACTCACTCTCTACGATGTAGACCGCGTGGAGGTGGTGAAGGGGCCGAACGCGGTGTTCGCCGGCATTTCCAATCCGGGCGGCACGGTGAACATGATCAAACTGAAGCCCAGCTTCGTCGCGCAGCACTCGGTGGACGTCACCTACGGATCGTTCGAGCACAAGCGGGCGGTGTTCCGGACGGCGGGGCCATTGCTCAAGGACAGGCTCGCCTACAGTTTTACCTACGGTGTGACCGACGAGCAGAGTGAGATCGACTTCATGTATACGAAGGAACGGTTTTACAGCCCGGGGCTCACGTGGCGCCCGACGGATCGGCTGACGTTCACGGCGCGCTACAGCAATCTCGACCGCGAAGCCGGGCGGCGCCCGCATACGGTGATCAGCCATCCGTTGTTCCAGCAGCGCGACCGCGAGGCGATTCAACTCTACGACAAGCTCGGTCTGGCGCGTCCGGCGAGCTACCCGCAATTGGAAAACGGCGCGGTGCTTAGTCCGGCGGGACTGCCGATCACGACTGGGCGCGCGGCTCCCGAGACGGTTGACGCGTTTGTCTCGCGTTCGCTCGGCGCCAACGTGGTGCCGTATCCCGCGGTGTTTTCCCGGGACTTTTTTCCGAGCGATTCGTTTAACTACAACGGTCCCGAGGGGCGGGACAACTATATGAACCAAACCACGACCCTCGAGGGCGAGTGGGTGGCTTCGCCGGAGTTGGCCGTGCGTGCGATCTTCCAACAGGTCGACAGCAACCGGATGCGCCGCGAGTTTAACGGACTGCGGCCGGTCGCGGGACAGCGGCTGCGCAGCTCGATTTCGGATTTCAAGCCGGGCGGGGTGACCTTCGCCGCGCGTCTCGAAGCCGCCTACAAGCTCGATCTGCGGGCCGCTGGCAAACACGACCTGTTGGCCGGCGTGCAGCACGATGGCGCCAAGGATGTCATCAGCGCCAACACCGTGGCGACCGCGCGTATCTTGACCTACAGTCCCTCAACGGGACCGATTCCGAATTTGCTGCAGCTGATGCGCGATCAATATGGCGCTAGCTACAACGAACCCGGAGTCGTTCGCAAAGGTGGCGGCCATACCAACGCTACCTATGGCGTGCTCCAATCGGCGTTCTTCGGTGATCGGTTGCGGACACTTGTGGGCGGCCGACGCTTGGTGAACCACCGGCCGACCGATGACAACCGCGACGGCAAGGATGAGGATTTTCAAACCACCAAGGCGTTGCCGCAATTTGGCGCGCTGGTGCGGCTCACGCCGCAAGTCAGCCTCTACGGCAACATCAGCAAGACGTTTGTGCCGCAGCGCCAACAGTCGGCCGACCTCGCCGCGATTCGGGCGAGCCAAGGCGATCCGACGCTCGCGACGTATCGTCCACCGACGGTGATTCCCCAAAAATTTCTCGCCGCCGATTTGCTCGGACGCGGTTGGGAAGTTGGCGCCAAATTTGATGTCGGCGACGGGCGTCTGCTCGGCACGGTGACCTACTTCACCAACGAAGAATCGTCCCGCCTCGATATCGATACAGTGAATCAGGTGCTCTACCAATTGCCCGGCGGCACGGTGCGCATCGCGGCCGGCCAGACCCAGACGAAGGGCTACGAAACAGAGTGGGTGTGGACGCCGCGCCTCAACTATCAGGTGCTGCTGAGCGGCAGCTATTTCACCAAGAAAAACGAAGTGACCAATCCGGCCGAGCCCCGCGAAATCGGTTCACATCTCGAATCCGTTCCGCGCTACACGATCAGTCTTTGGAACAAGTATACTTTCACGGCCGGTGGCCTGAAGGGTGCCTATGTGGGCGGCGGTTTCACAGCACTGGGAGAGAGCTACGTGCACCCAAGCTGGACCGTGCCGATCAAGAGTGACCCCGTGGTGCTGGCGGATGTGCTCGTGGGTTACGTCACAAAAGTGGGCGACCTGCCGGTAAATTTCCACGCGAGCGTCCGCAATCTTGCCGACACCCGGCATCTCAACAACACGTTCCAATACGGCGAGCCGCGCACGTTTCGCATTGGCGCGCGGCTGAGTTTCTGAGGAGAGCGCAGCGCAGTGGGCCGGCGGATTTGTTGGCAAAGTGCGCAATAAAAAGGCGGACCGAAGTCCGCCTTGAGTTCTTCGCGTGAGTGGTGAGCGCTTATCCCTCGGAGATGCAGTAGAGGAACTCGTGACCGCGGAGGAACAGCTCTTTGCCGAGCATCACAGGTGAGGCATCGATGCGGTCGCTCAGGCGATTCTGGGCGACGATTTCAAACTTCGCGGAATCCTTGAGGACCATCACGAGGCCCTCGCGGCCGACGACGTAGACATGACCGTTGGCTGCGACCGGAGAGGCGTAGATACCGCGCAGGCCGTCGAGCGCTTGATCCTGATAGTGGACT
>CALRZR010000159.1:0-18027 GCA_943372705.1 Opitutus sp. GAS368
GGTTCGAACGGAGGTGACCGACTTCGTAGTCGAGATTGGGGCGGCCGGCATCGATACCGGTGTTGCCGGTGACGAGGCGCGTGGGATCGAGGGCCATGACGTTGCGGGTGAGTCGCTCGACGTCGTAGGCGCCCCAGTGCTCGTTGAACACGATCCAGTTCACGATGCTGGGGTGATTATAGTGGGTCGTGACCATGCGACGGAGTTCGGACTCGAATTGGTCCTTCTCGACATCGGTGCGGAGTTTGAACGTGCCCGGCATGTCCTGCCAGACGAGGAGGCCGGCGCGGTCGCAGTGGTAATACCAGCGGCGCGGCTCCACCTTGATGTGTTTGCGAACCAGGTTGAAGCCCCAGGCTTTGATGTTCTCGACGTCCCACCGGAGCGCGGCGTCGGTCGGAGCCGTGTAGATGCCGTCGGGCCAGTAGCCCTGATCGAGCGGGCCGATTTGGAAAATGAAACGATGATTGAGGAACAGTTTCAGGACAGGTGCGCGGTTGTTTTCGCGGACGGCGCCGAGGGCGATTTTTCTCATGCCGAAGTAGCCGCCGACGCGATCGAGGACGCGGCCGTCTTGTTTGAGGATGACGTCGAGGTCGTAGAGGAACGGATCGTGCGGCCACCAGAGACGTGGGGCGGGAACGGAAACCTGCAACGGGGCGTTGGCTGGGCCCTCGGCGCGGCCGATGATGCGCTCGCCGATCCGGGCGACGACCTCGGTGGTGAGTGAGGCGTCTTGCGCATCGGGATGCACGACGACCTCGATGAGCTGGCGATCGATGTCGGGGGAGACGCGGAAGTCGGCGACGTAGCGAGCTGGCACGGGCTCCAGCCACACGGTCTGCCAAATGCCGGAGCTGGGGCAATACGTGTAGCGCTGCGGATCGGCGAAGCGGGCGTTGGTCTGCTTGCCGGCCGCGATGCCCTGGTCGTTGCCCGGATCGAAGACGGATACGATCAACTCTTGTGGACCAGAGGCCGTGAGGAGCGGCGTGACATCGAAGGAGAACGGGTCGTAACCGCCGCGGTGCTGGCAGGCGAAGCGGCCGTTGACGTAGACCGTGGCTTCCCAATCGACGGCCTCAAAATTGAGGAGGACGCGTTGACCGGCGGTGGTCCAATCGGCGGGCACGGAGAAAGTGCGACGATAGAATGCACGTTGGGTGGGGACCTGCCGGCGAATGCCGGAGAGCGCGGACTCCCACGGAAACGGGACGAGAATCGACTCGGCGAGGGTGCGACCGGAGGGGAGTGGGTCGGTGGGATTGGCGGGCTGGAATTCCCAGAGACCGTTCAGATTTTGCCAGCGGGAGCGCGTGAGCGTGGGGCGCGGGTATTCGGGGAGGACATTGGTCGGGTCGACTTGGGCAGCCCAAGGCGTCGAGAGCGGAACCTCGGCGATTTTCCACGGTGAAGCGGCCGAGGCGAGCGCGAGCGGGAGGGCGAGGAGGGCGATGTGCGGCAGGCGGAGTTTCATAAGCGCAGGCGGGAGATCACCACGTGCGCCAGTCGACTTTCAGTTCGTCGAGTTGGGCGGCGGCGACGAGGAAGTGGGCGCTGATCCAGTAGACGTTCCACTGTTCGACGTAGTCGCCGCGGACACCGGCGAGGTTCTGATAGTCGTAGTGCTGCGCGTAGTTCGTCTGGTGCGCTTGCTCGCCCTGGCTGCCGAGGGGGTCGAGGAGTTGACCACAGGCGACGAACATCAGGCGGGCGAGTTTTTGGTAGTCGGTTTCGCCGGTGAGCTGACCGAGGCGCCAGAACGCGGGCGCGCAGAGGACGCCGTAGACGTCGAGGTGCATGTTCTGCACGGAGACGGCGGTCCAGCCCCGGGTCTTGAAGGCGTGGTCGGCGAGTCGGCCGGGCGGGAGCGTGACATCCCAGACATAAAGATAGCTGAGGACGACATCGCCCGCGTGGCGGGCCCACGTGAGATAGCGCGGGTCTTTCGTGGCCTCGTAGACGGCGAGGAAACCCTGGAGCGCAGCCCATGCGCCTTCCTTGTCCTCGCAGCGCGCGTCGAGCGTGCCGCCCCAGTAGGGCTCATCCATGGCGACGTGGCGTGCGCCGTAGTGATCGGCGGCGCGACGGGCGGCCACGAGGTAGCGGGGCTCGTTGAGCAGCGCGGCGGCGCGAGCGAGGGGGGCAATGAGAAAACCCTCGTTGGTGGATTTCGGGCGCCACTCGGGCGCGAGAAGACGGGTGGCGTGAAGATCGCAGGCACGGCGGAGAAATGCCTCCCACTTGGTCACGTCGAGACCGGGCTGTTGGCGGGCGAGACGGAGCGCGTCGAGGAAGTTGTTGATCGCCTGGCCCTGGGAGAGCGGGTTGGTGCGGTCGAGCCAACGGCCGGCTTTGAAATCGTAGCGAATCGAAAAACCTTCGGCGGTGAACGGGGACGTCGCGATGAAATCGAGGCCGCGTTGGACACGGGCGAGGCGGTCGGGGAGCGCGAACTCGGCACCGAGTTGGAGAAACGGATACGCGTAGGCTTCGGATTGGCCGGCCCAGGCGAGGTCGATCCACGAGCGTTGTTCGCCGGGAAATGCGTGGATACCAGCGAAGCCGGGGCCTTCGCGCCAGCGCGAGAGGGAGTCGGCGAATTTGCGCGTGAGGACCTCGCGCAAGGGCGGAAAGCCGTCGGGGTTGAACGGAGCGGCGAGGCGGATGGCGGTCCAGAGCGGGACTTGAAAACCGGCGCCGCGCGCGGGGGCGGGGGCGGTTTCGAGGAAGACGGTTTTCTCGATGATGGTCTTGGGCGGGAGGGTGCACCACGCGCGGTCGTAGTCATGCCACTTGCGCTGGTGGCCCTTGATGGTGGCGTTGCGGCCGTTGGAAGCGACGGGGCCGGAATAGGCGGCCAGTTCGACGACCGAGTCGGAGAGATACTCGAGACCGAGCGACCACCATTGGTCGGGGAGATGACCCTGACGTAGCGGGCTGGGAACGGTATGGAGGGCGGCGACAGAAAGCCGGTTGGCAATCGTGCCTTCGACGGAGGCGAAGGTGAGCGGAAAGCGATGCTCCTCGTAATATCCGCGACGGAGCGGCTGGGCGGCAGCAATCACCGGAATGCGGGTGGCGTCGACGGATTGGCCGGCGGGATTGTCGTAGGTGCTGATGCCCGGGAGAAATGGCCGCGCGGCGGTCGCGGGCACATGCCAGCGCACGCTCAACGTGGCGCGATCAAGTGGCGCGGTGCCGGTCCACTCCCAGCGACGGCGCAATTCGAGCACGGTATCGCTGCGGCGGCGCTCGGCGTCGCGGAGCAAAAGTTTTCCGCCCGGGAGGGCGAGGGCCGCTTCGTGGAGCGTCCACTCGCCGGACGTGGTGATTTTTGTGGCTTGGGCGTGGTGCCAGTCGGCGGGCCAGCTGTCTTTCCAGTCAGTGGCGACGGACCAGCGGCCTTCGGCGGGGAAATGCGGAGCGGTGTTAGTGGGCTCGGCGGCGCAAAGGTGGGAAAAGAGGCAGAAGAAGAGGGGGAGAAAAGGAGCAGGAGCGAGACGCAGAAGGGGAGAGCGCATGGGATTGAGAGGGAGCGCTTCAAGGGCGGAGTGCAAAGACCGCCGGAGTTGACCGTTCAACGGCAGTGGAGGTGGCGCCACGAACGGCTAGGGATGGGCACTGACAGAATGTTTCCGGCTTTGGCTGGTCTTTACGTGAAACCGTCTGCCCGATTTTCTTGAAGCCTCCGTTTCCAATACCTCCGATTTTGGAACGGGTGAAAGTCGCCGTCCCTTTAGCACAGGCGTATCGGAAACGAGGCACTCGCGAATGGAGCGATCCCGCTGTGCCAGAGTGACGTCCAGCCGGCTTTGACTTCAACCCGTTAGCCTCGAACCCAAATCGGCTGCGGCTCGTTTCAGCAAGGGGAGCACTCGGCTTTTGAGTTCGGCGGCGCTTACGCGCGCGGCTTGCACACTGACATTCATAGCGGCAACAGCGGTGCCCTGCGCACTGAAAACGGGCACAGCAATTGAGCGCAGGCCGATCTCAAGCTCTTCGCTTACGATGGCAAAACCCTGAGTCCGCGCTGATTCGATGGCTGCAGCAAGGTCCCGCTTCGTGGTCAAGGTATGCTCAGTTAGCTTCACGAGTTTTACGCGAGCCAAGTAGGCTTCGAGCTCGGCGGAACTTAGCTGCGCAAGCAGCACGCGCCCGAGCGAGGTGCAACCCGCGGGCAGACGGCTCCCGAGATTGAGCGAAACCGCCATGATCCGGCGGGTAGCTGAGCGGGCGACATAGACAACCTCATCCTGGTCAAGCACAGCCAGCGAGCAGGATTCCTGCGTCTCATGGCTGACTCCTTCCAGGAAAGGCTGGGCTGTTCCAGGCAGCGAATTCGAGGAGAAGTAGGAATGTCCCAGCGCGAGAATCTTCGGTTCAAGAAGGAAAACATCCCGGTCCGTGCGGACGTAGCCCATGGCTTGAAGCGTGTGGAGACAGCGGCGCACGACGGCCCGAGAGAGACCGGTGATACGGCTGAGTTCAGCCATTTTCAGACCGCGGGGGGCACCTGAGAAACCCCGGAGGACCTCCAGTCCGCGCGCCAGCGACGTCATGAAGTTAGGGTCGCCGGTGCGAAACAGCATTTTTCGATCAGGGGATTCGGCCCGAGAGGGCGCGGTGCTGGAGGAAGTTTTCTTCGGCATGGATAATTATTGTGCGATTATCGCACCATTGTTTCACCGCTGTCAATGCAATATTCACTGGACAAGTAACAGCTACTGGAAAACTATGTCGCATCAACCATTTAATAGTGCGATTAACGAACATGCGATGGCAGCAAAAATAGCCCAACTTGCCACAGCGATTCATGACTTCGTGCGGGATGGCGACCAAATCGCCTTGGAGGGATTCACCCATCTCATTCCGTTTGCGGCCGGCCATGAAATCATCCGGCAGGGCCGGCGCGATTTGACGCTGGTTCGGCTGACCCCCGACTTGATTTACGATCAACTGATCGGGATGGGCTGCGCGCGGAAGTTGGTTTTTTCGTGGGGCGGAAATCCCGGCGTCGGCTCCCTGCATCGTCTGCGAGATGCAGTGGAGAAAAAATGGCCGTGTCCCTTGGAGATAGATGAGCGCAGTCACGCCGCCATGGCGGCGGCTTATGTCGCCGGTGCGTCCGGCCTGCCTTTCGCGATGCTCCGCGGTTTCGTCGGCTCGGATCTTCCCCGCCACAACCCCAATATCCGCAGCGTGGTCTGTCCCTTCTCCGGCGAGAACTTGGCGGCGGTGCCCGCGATCCGCCCGGATGTGACCATCATTCACGCTCAACGCGCCGACCGAAAGGGCAACGTGCTGCTCTGGGGCATCGTCGGAGTGCAAAAGGAAATCGCGCTGGCGTCCCGTAAATTGATCGTGACCGTCGAGGAAATCGTCGAAGACCTCGCGGCGCCGCCCAATGCGTGTGTGCTGCCGTCTTGGGTGGTAACGGCGGTTTGTCCGGTGCCCGGGGGCGCATTTCCGTCCTACGCCCAAGGCTACTACGAACGGGACAATGCATTCTATCAGCAGTGGGACGACATCGCTCGGACACGCGATTCGTTTTCCGCATGGATGCGGCGGCACGTCCTCGAAACGGGCAGTTTCGAGGAATTCAAGCGGGTGCTTGCCGAAAGCTCGCTCCCGGCAATCACACCATGAACGCCCAACCTCCCAGTCCCAGCGAGATCATGACAGTCGTGGCAGCCCGCTTGCTGCGGGATGGCGCTGTCTGTTTTGTCGGCATCGGCATCCCATCGACGGCCGCCAATCTGGCGCGGCTGACTCATGCGCCCAACACCGTGCTGATTTACGAATCGGGCACCATCGGATCGAAGCCCGACGTTTTGCCGCTCTCCATCGGCGACGGGGAACTGGCTACTACCGCCGATGCCGTGGTCTCTTCACCCGAGATATTCACCTATTGGCTGCAAGGCGGGCGCGTGCACGTCGGGTTTCTGGGTGCCGCCCAGGTTGATCGCTTCGCCAATCTGAACTCGACCGTGATCGGGCCCTACGCTGCGCCCAAGGTGCGTCTGCCGGGTGCGGGCGGTGCTCCGGAAATCGCCACGCTGGCGGCGGAGACGCTGGTCATCATCAATCACGACCGGAACAAGCTGGTGCGGAAAGTCGATTTCATCACCTCGGCGGGTTATCTGGACGGTGGCGACGCCAGAGAGAAAGCCGGACTTACCCGCGGCGGCACGCGAGCGGTGATCACGGACCTATGCGTCTTGGAGCCCGAACCGGTCACGAAGGAACTAATGGTCACACAACTCCACCCCGGAGTAAGTCGGGAACAGGTCGCCGCTGCCACCGGCTGGGAGGTTCAGTTTGCGGCCGATTTGCGAGAAACTGCGCCTCCAACGCCAGTCGAACTGCGAGCGTTGCGCGATCTCGTGCAGCGCACCGCGACGGCTCGCGCCAAGCGGACGCCGTTAACTCGCTCTACCACTCCCTAATACCGCCGAATTATGAATGACGCCTGGATATGTGACGTGATCCGCACTCCGATCGGCCGCTATGGCGGCACGCTCGCCTCGGTCCGGCCGGACGATCTGGCCGTCGTGGTGCTCAAGGCTCTGCAGGAGCGAAATCCCGGGGTGGACTGGGCGGCGGTAGATGAGATTATTTTCGGCTGCGCGAATCAGGCCGGGGAGGACAACCGCAACGTCGCCCGCATGGCCGGCCTGTTGGCCGGAATTCCGCAGACAGTGCCCGCCGTCACGGTGAATCGCCTGTGTGCTTCCGGGATGGACGCCATCGCCAACGCCGCGCGCGCCATAAAGGTAGGCGAGGCCGATCTATGCATCGCCGGTGGGGTGGAATCCATGTCGCGCGCGCCCTTTGTCATGCCCAAGGCCACGCAGCGTTTTGACCGAGGCATTACCCTTGAAGATACGACGCTGGGCTGGCGGTTTGTGCATCCGCGGATGCGAGAACTGTGCGGTATCGACACGATGCCTGAGACCGGCGAGCACGTCGCGGAGCAGTTCAAAATCGCGCGCGAAGACCAAGACGCCTTTGCCTTCCGCAGCCAGAGTCGAGCCCGGCTGGCGAAAGAGGCCGGCTTTATCCAGGAGGAGATCACTCCGGTTTTCATTCCCCAGACGAAAGGCGAACCGATCAGAGTCACCGACGACGAACATCCTCGCGGCGACACGACGCTCGCGGCCTTGGCCAAGCTGAAGCCGTTCGTGAAGGGCGACGGGACCATCACCGCGGGGAATGCTTCGGGCCTGAACGACGGCGCATGCGCACTGCTCATTGCCTCGGAGCGGGCCATTGCGCGCTTTGGGCTAAGGCCGTTGGCGAAGATCGTCGGAGCGGCGACCACCGGCGTCGAACCACGTATCATGGGTATCGGTCCAGTCTCTGCGACCACCAAGCTGCTCCGGCGGACAGGCGTGGCGCTCGGTGAAATAGACGTGATCGAATTGAACGAGGCGTTCGCGTCGCAGTGCCTCGCCGTGACGAGGCAACTCGGGCTGCCCGACGACGCCGCGCACGTGAATCCACAAGGCGGCGCCATCGCCTATGGGCATCCCTTGGGCATGAGCGGTGCGCGTCTCGTGGCGACGGCAACCCGGCAACTCCATCGGTCGGGCGGGCGGCTCGCCCTCTGTTCGATGTGTGTGGGTGTCGGGCAAGGCATCGCGCTTTTGCTCGAACGGAAGTGAACGCAGGAATCTCGAAAACATCATGAACGAACTCTCTCGGGGTGTGGCTTTGGTGACCGGCTCGGCCAGTGGTGTCGGCCGCGCCTGTGCGGTGCGACTTGCGACGGAAGGCTATGACGTGGTGGTGAACTACCCCGGGGCCGACCGGACCGAGGCCGAGGAGACCGTCGCGTTGGTGCAGGCACGCGGCCGCCAAGCTCTGCTCGTGCAATGCGACGTCAGCCGGAACGATGAAGTTGTCCGGATGATCGAGGCTGTCGGGGCCTGGCTCGGCCGACTCGACATCGTCGTCAACAACGCGGGAGCCACCTATTTCGTCGAACCGGCGAAGCTCGATGAAATGACAGAAGACAAGTGGGACCGCATATTGGCGGTTAATACCAAGGGTCCGTTTTTTGTCATGCGCGCGGCGGCACCTCTGCTCCGGAAAAGCCCGGCGGCGGCAATTGTGAACGTTTCCTCGGTCGCAGGCATTTCGGGGTTCGGCTCGTCCATCGCCTACTGCGCGAGCAAGGGCGCCCTGAACACGATGACAAAGACCTTTGCCCGGCTGCTCGCGCCGGAAGTGCGCGTCAACGCGGTTTGCCCCGGCCCGATCGACAGCCGGTGGTTGCGCCAATCGATGACCGAGGCGGAGATGCAGGCCCGCGTTGCCAGCTTTCCCATCCCCCGGCTCTCGCAACCGGAAGACATCGCAGATGCGGTCTATTATCTTGCGGCCGGCACGCGGATGAGCACGGGGCAAATTCTCGTGGTGGACGGTGGCCGAACCATCTGAAGCCGGCCCATGCGCACCACGTGGAATTTTTTCTCAGGCGGCCAATTGTTGTTTGGCTGCGGCGCGGTGAAACAGTTGGGCCGGGTGGCGGGACACTATCGGGCGCGACGGGCGCTGATCATCACCGACCCGGTGCTCGAGCGACTTGGTCTGGTCCGACAAGTCGCCGATCCGCTGGTGGCGGCCGGGGTGGAAGTGCGGATCTTTGCCGGCGGCGTGGTGGAGCCTTCGACCGACACGGTGGCGGCAGCGGTGCGGATCGCCCGGGAAATTGATCCCGATCTGTTCGTTGCTTTGGGCGGCGGCAGTAACATTGACCTCGCCAAGCTGACTTGCGCCGTGATCACCCACGGGGTTGACCCGGTGACCCTGCTGGGCGTGGACAATGTGCCGGGGCCGATGCGGACGCTGCTGTGCATTCCCACCACCTCGGGAACCGGCAGCGAGGTTTCGCACGCGGCCGTCGTGGTCGATTCCAGAAAGGGAACGAAGACCAGCGCGTTGAGCCAGCATCTAAGACCGGCCGTGGCGGTGGTGGACCCGGAGTTGACCCTGAGTTGTCCACCGAAGCTCACCGCCGAGAGCGGCATCGACGCACTGACGCACGCGATCGAAAGTTTTCTTGCGATAGATTCAGAGGCGTTGACCGAGCCGGAATTCGGGTTCCTGCCCTATGGCGGGAGCCATCCGCTCGGCGACGCACTGGCGGAGAAGGCCATCGCTCTTATCAGCCAGCATCTGGAGACAGCGGTCACGACTCCGGGAAATCGCGAGGCCCGCGTCGGCATGGCGTTGGGTGCGACCTTGGCCGGCGCGGCGTTCTCCAATTGCGGCGTGGCGCTGGCCCATGCCTTGGAGTATCCGGTCGGCGCGGCGTATCATTGCAGCCACGGAGCCGGCAACGGCATCTTGCTCCCGGAAGTCATGCGCTTCCTTCGACCGGTCCGAGCGGCCCGGCTCGCCCGCGTGGCTGAGTTGCTCGGCGCGAAAATTTCCGGAGACAACGAAGGCGCGAGGGCCGACGCAGCGATCGATGCCGTCGCGAAGTTGCGTCGGAGCATTGGCCTGCCGGAACGACTGCGCGACGTCGGCGGCAAGCGGGAGGATTTGCCGCGGCTCGCAGCCACCGCGTTTTCGCTCAAACGCCTCATGGCTCTGTCCCCTCGCGCCACGACCGAGGCTGATCTGCTCGGAATCCTTGAGGCCTCGTTTTGAGCACTCACTAACTCGATTTCTACCCCGCCCGATCTCTACCGGCAGGCCCCCTAAATCCCCATGAAATTCTTTCTCAACGAAACTTGGCAGAGCCGCTCCGAGAGCATCGAGATCGTCAATCCCTTCGACGGATCTGTGGTCGACACCGTGCCCGTCGCGACCGCCGCTGATGTGGAGCTCGCGTTGCAGACGGCGGTCGCCGGGGCCGCGATCATGAAGGAGGTTTCCGGCTACGAGCGCTCCGTAATTCTTCGGAAGGCCGCCGAGCTAATGCACGCCCGCAGTGAGGAATTGGCGCGAACGATCAGCCTTGAGGTCGGCAAAACGCTCAACGAGGCGAGATCCGAAGTGGATCGTTCCATTCAGACGATCGAGCTGTCCGGGGAGGAGGCGAAACGTCTCGGAGGGGAATTGCTGCCGCTTGATGGCGGCAAAGGGACGGCAGGAAAACTCGGCTTTACCCTGCGTGTGCCCTGCGGAGTGGTCGTGGCGATCTCGCCGTTCAATTTTCCGTTGAACCTCGTTTGCCACAAAGTCGGTCCGGCGCTGGCCGGGGGCAACGCCGTCATTCTCAAGCCAGCCTCCAACACGCCGCTGGTTGCTTTGAAGCTGACCGAAATCCTCCTCGCAGCGGGACTGCCGCCACTGGCGATTTCGTGCCTCACCGGCGATGGACGGATGATTGGCAACCTCCTCTGCGCCGACCGACGCGTGCGCAAAATCACGTTTACCGGCAGCCAGGCGGTCGGTGAGCACATCTGCCGCATCGCCGGGATCAAGAGGGTGACGATGGAGCTGGGTTCGAATTGCCCGATGATCGTCTTGCCCGACGCCGATCTCGAAAAGGTCGCGGCGGCCACCGTTGCCTCCGGCTACGCTAACGCCGGCCAGGTGTGCATTTCGGCACAGCGGATGATCGTCGTCGGGGAAATTTACGACGAGGTGATCGCACGGTTGCAGCCGCGAATCTCGGCGATCAAGGCCGGCAATCAGCTCGAAACCGGGACGCAAATGGGACCGATGGTGCGCGCCGCCGAAGCCGAACGGGTTCTGGGTTGGGTCCAAGAGGCGGTGCAGGCCGGCGCGCGCGTGGTGTGCGGTGGCACCCGCGAGGGCAGCCTCGTGCAACCGACTTTGGTGGCGGGAGCCACGCCCGACATGAAGATCTGTCGCGAAGAACTGTTCGGTCCGGCGGTGGCGGTGCTTCGCGCACGCGATGCCGCCGAAGCGATTCGGTTGGCCAACGACTCGCGCTACGGTTTGAGCGCCGCCGTCTTTACCCAGGACGTGGATCTGGCGCTTCGCTTTGCGCGGGAGATTCACAGCGGCAATGTGCATATCAACGGCGGGCCACTATGGCGCACAGATCTGATGCCCTACGGTGGGCTCAAGGACAGCGGACTGGGAAAAGAAGGTCCGAAATACGCCGTTGAGGAGATGACCGAAATGAAGGCGGTCGTGATCCACTCGACCAAATCCTAACGGCCACCCGTGAAGCGGATTCTTTTTCAACTGGCGTTGTTCTGCCTGATCTTGGGACCGGGGTTGATCCGGCCAAGCGGCGCCGCGGAGCCCGTGCTGGCGCCGCGGTCAGGCGAGGACGATTCCTATACGGTCGCACGCGACATTGCCTACAAACTTGGCCCGACCGACTACGAGCGGGAACGGGGCCGGCTCGACATCTATCGCCCGAAAGCGGCGCTGAACGCTCCGACGGTGGTTTGGTTTCACGGGGGCAGTCTCACCGCCGGCAGCAAGAACGGGGTCGAAGCCGAAGCGGTGGCGCGAGTGCTCGCAGCGCACGGCATCCTCGTCGTCGTGCCGAACTACCGCCTTTCACCCAAGGTCAAATACCCAGCCTACATCGAAGATTCCGCCGCAGCCGTCGCGTGGACACGAACGAACATCAGGGAGCACGGCGGCGACCCGGACCGGATCTTTGTCGGCGGACATTCGGCCGGCGCGTATTTGGCCCTGATGCTCGGTGTGGACACCCGGTATTTGCAGCACCGCGGCGTCGATTCGGCCGGCATCGCGGGGTGGATATCGGTCAGTTCCCAAGTAGATAGCCACCTGACCGTGCGGGCCGAGCGGGGAACCAGCGGGAATCAGCTGATGGTCGATGAATCCGCGCCGCTGTTTCACGTGCGGAAAGACACAGCTCCAATCCTCGTGATCGTTGCCGACCGGGACCGTGACAACCGGGCCGAGCACAACCGAACCTTTGTCGCCAAGATGGAGCAGGCGGGGCATCGGGACATCCAGTTTCACGAAATTGCCGGTCGCGATCATTTCAGTGTCATTACCCGGGTGGGCGAGCCGCATGACGCCACAGCTAAACTGATTGTCGATTGGGTGCAGCGGCCGAACGGGACAGCCTTGGCCGGGAAAAAAACGGGCGCTGACGAGGTCGTTTCCACGAAAACGGGATTGGTTGCCGGAGTCGTGCTGGACAAACAGAGCGGGTTGACGGTGTTTCGCGGGATTCCCTATGCGAAGCCCCCGGTAGCAGACCTGCGCTGGCGACCACCGCAGCCGCCGGTTCCATGGGAAGGCGTGCGAATCTGCGATAAGTTCGGCGCGGCCGGACCGCAGTCGTTGTCGTCGAATGAACAAGGCGAAGCCACCAGTGAGGATTGTCTCTACCTCAACGTGTGGACGACGCGAACGGGTGCGGAGGCCAAACGTCCGGTCATGGTCTGGATACATGGCGGTGGGCTGAATCAGGGCTGGGCGCACAAACCGGTTTACGAAGGCAGCGCGTTCGCCGGACGCGGCGTCGTCCTCGTGAGCATGAACTACCGGCTTGGGCCGTTCGGATTTCTGGCGCATCCGGCGCTATCAGCCGAGTCGGAGCACCGAGTTTCGGGTAACTACGGCTTCCTCGATCAGATCGCCGCTTTGCAGTGGGTCCGCGAAAATATCGCAGCGTTTGGGGGCGACCCCAACAACGTGACGATCTTCGGCGAGTCCGCCGGCGGCACCTGTGTCAGCGTGCTTTGCGCCTCGCCGCTGGCCAAGGGGTTGTTTCACCGCGCAATCCTGCAAAGCCCTTGGATGATGGGCTTCACGACCCAGTTGGCGGCGCCGAACTTTGTATTTCTCAAGCAACCCGTGGCGAATGCAGCGAGTGCAGAAGACCTCGGCCTCGCGTGGGCTCGGCGGCACGTCCCTGGCAGCGAAGCCGACGCGATACGGAAACTACGGTCGCTCCCGGCAGCCGCGTTCATCGACGGCCAGCCCTACTACGAAACTCGTGCCACGATTGATGGTTGGCTGTTGCCTGCGGCACCGGCAGAGACCTTCGCCCACGGGGAACAGGCGGATATTCCGCTGCTAATCGGGACCAACCGCGATGAGGGAAATTTTTTCCGGTCGTCGTTTACTTTTGCCACGCGGGAGGAGTTTCTCGGCCGACTGCGTGCATATTTCGGAGCTGAAACGGAAAAAGTGCAGGCTCTGTATCCGGGCGAGAGCAAGGAGGAGCTTCGCACTGCCGCCGCCCGTTTCGTCACTGACGCGTGGTTCGTCCAGCCTGCGCGGCAAATGCTTCGCGGCCGGCGGTCGGCCGGATCGGCCGCCTTTCAATATGAGTTCACCCGCGGCAGCCGCCGCTTTCCGGCCGCGGGCGCAGCCCACGCCGTGGAGTTGCCCTACGTTTTCAACACACTTTCCGGCGCAGTTTTCTCAGCCGAAGACCGAAAATTGGGCGAGTTGATGATGACCTACTGGGTGCAGTTCGCGACCACCGGCAATCCCAACGTCGCGGGCTTACCCGCGTGGCCCGAGTTTTCGCGCGGCGCAGAGCGGTATCTACAACTCGGCGATACCATCGAACCGGCCGCTCGTCTGCGCGCGGAGGCCTGCGAGGTCCTTGATCAAGCGGCCGCAGCGTTGGGCCAGCGCTGAAACTTTACCCCATGAGTGCAATTCCCACCCCCGCGCCCGCCACGACCACGATCCCGTCCTGGAAGTGGTGGGCTGTGGTGATGATGCTACTAGCGACGATGATCAACTACATGGACCGGCAGACGCTGGGATCCATGGCGACGTTCATCAAAGCCGACTTTCATTTGTCGGAGCAGGGTTACGGCCAGCTCGAGGCCGCCTTTGGTTACTCGTATGCGATCTTCTTCCTCATCGCGGGATTCATGGCTGATCGCGTCAATTTGCGCTGGCTTTACCCGATCGCTCTCTTCGTCTGGTCGGCGGCCGGTTTCGCCACGGGATTCGCCGAGACGCTTTTCCAACTTCAAATTTGCCGGATCGTCCTTGGATCGGGCGAGGCGTTCAATTGGCCCGTCGCCGTCGGTATCATCGGTCGCATCATTCCGCGGGAATCCCGTGCGCTCGCCAACAGCCTGTTCAATAGCGGCATGACGATCGGCGCCGTTGTGACGCCCCTCCTAGTCCTCTCGTTGGTGGGGCCGCAGGGCGAGGGCTGGCGTCGGATGTTCATGATCGTAGGCGCTTCGGGACTAATCTGGATAGCCTTGTGGCTCTTTGTCACCCGCGGGGCGCGGTCATCCGAGATGTCGCACCGGCCGCAGTCCGACGATGTTACGGTTGTTCCCATGCCCTTTCGGTCCGTGTTCCTGCTGCGGACGTTTTGGATCGCGCTCGCTCTCTGCACCGCGGTGAACATCAGCTGGCATTTCTACCGCGTGTGGTTACCGCGCCATCTGGTAGTCGACCTAAAGTTCACCGATCAACAACTCCAGTATCTGTTGATCGCGTTCTTTTTGGCGGCGGATGTCGGCAGTATTTTGATCGGCTATCTCGCCCGCAAACTCGTCACGCCGTATCGCTCGATCGAGCGGGCGCGGAAATTTATTCTCATCGTCGCTTCTCTCGTATGTTTGCTGGCAACACCCCTCGTTTTAATGCCCGGCCGCGAGATCATGGTCCCGCTTTACTGCTTGGTCGGCGCGGGCCTGATGGGCGTCTACGCGATTCTTTACGCGTTCGTGCAGGACATCGCGCCCCAACACACGTCCAAATGCCTCGGCGTGCTCGGCTCCTTCGTTTGGTTTATCAACTCCTGGCTCCACCCGTTGGTCGGGCAATATGCCGATACCCACACTCACGCCATGGGAAAGTTCGCCCCCATGATACTGGCGGCCGGAGTTCTGCCGCTGCTGGCAGCTCTGTTCGCGCTGACTTGGCCCGAAAAAAACGTGAAGGCGAATGCCGCGCTATAGTGGAAACATTCCCTTCCAATTTTACCCCACATGAAAACACAGAAACGTTTCCCTACGTTAGTTGCTCTTTTCCTTTGCTGGATTGTGGCCGCTACCCATCTCCGCGCGCAGTCCCCCGGCAATTCGCAGCGTGGTCAGTCCACCACAACGGGCGCGATCGAGGGACGGGTGTTCGATGCCGGCCGCGGAGAGTATCTTGAGAACGCCCGCGTCACCATCGAAGGCACCACCACCGAAGTCCTCACCGATGGAATCGGGCACTTTCGACTATCCCCAGTCGCCGCCGGCACGGCGCGCGTGAAGGTGTTTTTCACCGGCTTGGCGAGTCAGACCGAGAGCGTGGTCGTGACCGCTGGCCAGACAGCCGCGCATGATTTTACCTTCGGAAGACAGGACCTTGGACCTGGGGCGAAGACGACCGATCCCGTCAAGCTCAGTGCTTTCCAAATCTCCAGTTCCAAAGAGATGGAAGGCGCCGCCATCGCAGTGAACGAGCAGCGCTTCGCCAAGAACATCGTCAACGTCCTCTCGGCCGATGAATTCGGTCCGATCGTCGACGGCGCGGTCGGCGAGTTCATGAAATTCATCCCGGGCGTCCGGATGGACTACGTCAACGGCGACCCGCGGCTGATGACCATCGACGGCGTGCCTCCGAGCAACGTCCCGCTTTCAATCGGCGGCTTCGACGTCGTCAGCACCGGCGGCGCGGCGAACATGAGCCGGCAGGTCGCGCTGGACCAAGTATCCCTCAACAATGTCTCGCGCATGGAGGTGAATCGCTCGCCGACACCCGATGTGTCCGGCTCGGCGCTCGCGGGCTCCGTGAATTTCGTTCCGCGCAGCGCGTTCGAACGCAACCGACCGACCTACTCTTACAGCCTCGCGTGGATGTGGAAGGATTCGGAGCGCGCCTTCGGCCGGCGCACACCCGGCCCGGGGCACGGTAGTGCCATGACCTACAAAATCCGCCCCGGCTTCGATGCTTCGGCCATCGTGCCCGTGAACAAGAATTTTGGTTTCACCGTCTCGGCCGGCTACTCCGAGCAATATTCCCCGCACGACCGCGCCGGACCCAACTGGCGCGGTGTCACCTCTGCCTCTTCCGTCGCGACCCCCACCAATCCCTACCTGGGTATTTTTGGGTGGTATGACGGCGGCCAGGACACGACAAGGCATTCGTTTGCGACCACCTTGGACTGGCGCCCCACTTCGCGCGACCGCCTTTCCTTCTCCTTCAACTACGGTCTCTTCAAGCAGCTCACCGGAAACCGATTTCAAACGCTGACGATCAACACGATCACGGCGAACAACTGGAGCCCGACGCACGCCTACGGATCGGCGAGCACCTTTCCCGCCACTGGCACCGCGGCCAATAGCGGGCAATACGCGATCACCAACAGCGGTGCGTTACGCTTCGGCTTCACCGCGACACCCTCGCTGCGCTGGTTCCACAACGGCCCGCTTTGGACCGCAGAAGCCGGAGCGAGCTACGGCAACTCCCGCATCCATTTTCAGGACGTCGACAAGGGCGCCTTCAACGGTGCCACCATTCAGCGCAATTTCGTGCAGGTAAAATTTGACGATATTTCCTATCTTGGGCCGGGTCGGATCACCGTCAGCGATCCCGCCGGACGACTTGTCGATCCTACCCGCCTCGACACCTACTCGATCGCTTCGGCGACGAGCACACGCAAGCTCACGCAGGATATCGCGCGCCAGGCCTATGTGAATGTGCGGCGTGATTTCACGGTCAGTGACACCACCGTGACCGTAAAACTTGGCGCCGACGTGCGCACCCGCACCCGCGACGCACGCGGCGTCGGCACAGAGACCTACACGTGGGTGGGCAACGACGGCGTCGCGAGCACCACACCATTCAGGCAAAACGGCCAACCCAACGACGACAGCGCGCTCCCCTTCCTCGACGCGACCTACTCCGAGCGCATCCCCTCCTGGGGGCTGCCGAAGCAACAGCACTTGGACAACGTGAAGCTCTGGGCCGACTATCAGGCCAACCCCCGCCACTGGACGCGCAACGCCAACACCGACTACACCAACGCCACCAACGCATCGAAAGTTGTAAACGAGATCATCTCCTCGGTGTTTTGGCGCAACGACCTCTCCCTCTTCCACAACCGCCTGAAGCTGGTGGCCGGCGTGCGCGCGGAGCAGACCAACATCGACGCCTACGGTCCGCTGAGCGATCCCACGCGCAACTACCAGCGCGATGCGACCGGCAAGGTCCTCAAGGCGGCGAGCGGAGCGCCCCTGCTCATCGTGCCCACCAACGCGGGGCTCGCCTATACGCAACTCACCCTTCTCGACCGCGGCTATCGCGCGCAAAAAGAATACCTCCGGCTATTTCCCAGTCTCAACGCGTCCTACAACCTCACCGAAAACTTCATCAGCCGCGTTTCCTACTACGAGTCCGTTGGACGTCCCGACTTCGGTCAATATGCCGGCGGCCTGACGCTGCCCGACATTGAGGTTCCCAAACCGACCGACCGGATCACCGTTAGCAATGCCTCGATCAAGGCCTGGCAGGCCCGCAGCTACGTGGCGCGGCTCGAATATTATTTCGGCACGGCCAGCCAGATCACCGCGGGCTTCTTCATTCGCGACTTCACGAACTTCTTTCAAAGCGTCACCGTTGCGGCCACGCCCGAGTTCCTCGCGACCTACGGATTGGACGAGCAAACCTACGGCCAATATCCCGTGGCCACCCAAGTGAACAATCCCGCGAATGTCCGTATGACCGGCCTGGAGTTCAACTATCGGCAGACGCTGACGTTCCTGCCCGCCTGGGCGCGCGGAGTGCAGTTTTTTGCCAACGCCACCTCCCAACGCGCGAAGGACACGGACGAACTGCAAGACATGAGTCCGTTTAGCGCCAGTTGGGGCCTCAGTGTGACCCGCCCGAAGTGGAATCTGCGCATCAGCGAAAACTACCGCGGCCAGAAACGCACCGACCCGGTTACTGGCACCAATATCGATCCGGGCACCTACAGCTACTTCAAGAACCGCCTCTTCATCGATGTGAGCGGCGAATACTACCTTCGCCGCTCACTCGGCCTTTTTGTCTCGGTGCGCAATCTGAACAACGCTCCGGAAGATCAAAAAATTTACGGCCCGCGCACCCCGGACTACGCGCGCTTCCGCGCCCGGG
>CALRZR010000160.1:0-17994 GCA_943372705.1 Opitutus sp. GAS368
AAACATCTCCTGCGCTCCATCTACACCACGCCTGCTGCCACCTCCACTTCTCCCGCGCCTTGAGCCTTCCTCCCGTGTTACCCATGTGTCCGACCACCCGTTACCCTTGTCTCCGGCCCAAACAGACCCCAACGCGCTTTTTTTCGCGCGCCCGCAACGCCACTCGCCGCACCTCAACCATTGACGCCCCCGCCGCCGAATCTTTCCTCGGCGCATGAGCGATGTTTCCCGTTACGACGACGAGATTGTGATTTCCTGGGCCGAGCTGCACCGCGATGCGCGTTACCTCTCGCAGCAGCTCCATGACATGGGTTCTTGGAAAGGCATCGTCGCCATCACGCGCGGCGGTCTCGTGCCGGCCGCCCTCGTCGCGCGGGAATTGGAAATCCGCCTTATCGATACGGTCTGCGTGGCCAGCTACGGCGCGGGCACGGGCGGCGGCGCCGAGCAGGCTCAGGGCAGCCTCTCCGTCCTCAAGGCCAGCGTGAGCGGCGATGGCGACGGGTTTCTTCTCATCGACGATCTCGTCGACACCGGCCGCACCGCGCAACACGTCCGCCAGATGCTCCCGAAAGCCTACTTCGCCACGCTCTACGCGAAGCCCGCCGGCCGCCCGTTCGTCGACCGTTGCGTGAAAGAGTTTAAGCAGAACAAGTGGATCTTCTTCCCCTGGGACATCGAATACCGCTTCGCGAAACCCATCCGCGACGGCGGTCGCGTCAGCGGTGCCGGCCGCGCGGAGTGAATTTGCCCATCTGCCGATGACACCCAACCCGCCCGCATCGCGGAGTCTCCGCGAAATCCTGCGCGGCGTGCCCGCCGAGACCGTCGCCGCCTGCGAGGAATTTCGCCACAGCGGCGACCCCGCCGCGTTTGACCGCGCGGTCCTCGGCGTGATCACGCACCACCTCGCGAAACCGCCGCCGCGCCCGCTCGCCGAGCTCCCGGGCACCACGACGCTCGTCGCCGATCTCGGGCTCGATTCCATCACGATCGTGGAAATGACGTTTCTGTTCGAAGACGTGTTCAACGTGAAGCTGTCCCAGGACGATCTCATCAAGGTCGTCACGCTCGACGATCTGCGGACGCTGCTTCGCTCCCAGGTGGCGGCGCGTCCGCCCGGCGCGGCATGAGCGGCACGCCCGACCGCCGGGTCGTGATTTCCGGCCTCGGCTTCATCACGAGCATCGGCCACGACCGCGCCGCCGTTACGCGCAGCCTCCGCGAATTGCGCCACGGTCTCGCCTCGTTCGACTTCATGCCGGGCTGTGATCTCCCCGTGACGGTCGCGGGCACGCTCAAGGAGTTCGATACCCGCTCGACCCACTTTTCGGAGTGGCAGTGGCCCGCGCGTTACGTTTTCCCGCGCGAGGTCCTCCGCAGCCTGCCGCCGCACGGGCTCCACGCGATGTGCGCCGTCGAACAGCTCATCGCCGATGCGCGCCTCACCCGCGCCGAGCTCACCGACGACGAGACCGGCCTGTTCACCGCGTCCGCCGGCTCGCCGTTTCTCCAGCGGGATTTTCTCAACCAGATGCACGAATCGCGGGGCACGCGCCTGCCGCCGCTCGGCGTGGTGATCACCATCGCGGGCACGCTGAATTTTAACCTCGGCGCGCACTACGGTATCCGCGGCGCAGTGTGCGGCTTCACCTCCGCCTGCGCCTCGACCGCGCACGCGCTCGGCTACGCTTACGACGAGATCGCGCTCGGTCGGCTGCGCCGCGTGCTGGTTGTGGGCGCCGAAGATCTCACCGCGGAGTCGACCTACTCCTTCAACGCCATGCGCGCCCTCTCGCGCAATGCCGACCCCGCCACGGCCTCGCGGCCCTTCGATGTCGCGCGCGATGGCTTCGTCGGCACCGGCGGCGCCGCCGCGCTCGTCGTGGAAACCGCCGCGTCCGCCCTCGCGCGCGGTGCGCCGATCTACGCCGAACTCCTCGGTTGGGGCCAGGCCTCCGACGGTTACAACATGGCGATCTCCGATCCCGAGGGCCGGGGCCTTGCGCGCGCCATGCAGCGTGCGCTCACCGCCGCGCGCCTCACGCCCGGCGAGGTCGACTACGTCAACGCCCACGCCACTTCCACGCCCACGGGCGACCGCTCTGAGGCGCACGCGTTGCACGCGGTGTTCACCGCCGCCGGCGCCCATCCCGCGATCAGCAGCACCAAAGCCCTCACCGGCCACGCGCTCTCGATGGCCGGTGCGTTGGAAGCCGCGATCTGCGCGCTCGCGCTGCACGACGGCTTCATTCCCGGCCAGGCCCATCTCGTCGAACCCGATCCCGCGTGCGCCGGCCTTCACCTGCCGCGCACCACGCTCGACCGCGCGCCGGAGGTCGTGCTGAGCAACAGCAGCGGCTTCGGCGGCAGCAACGTCGTTCTCGCCCTGCGCCGCTGGCGCGCGTGAACGCCGCCGCCGTCGTCCTCCCGATGCAGAGGGCTCGACTCTCTGCGCTGCCTGCGCCACTCCCGGGGACCGTCTCCATGAAAACTCCGTCCGTTAAGCACGCGTTCCTCCGTTCCTGCCCGCTCCGTTGGTTGTTCCTCGGGCTCCTCGCCGCCGTCGGAATGCCGGCCCAGCAGAGCTTCCGCGGTTTCTATTCGGGCTCGTTGTCCTCCGGCGGCAGCATCGGGCTCTACGGCACCTCCAATAACGATGTGACGGTGATCGTCGTCGATCCGCTCTCCAATTCGTTCGGCGCGAGCAATTCCCTTAAGGCGACCTCCAGCGGCTCGTTCACGGGCACCTACTCGGTCGCCACGATTTCCGGCCAGATCGCCGCCAACGGCAACGTCACCGGCACTGTCTCTCCGTCCGGCGTCACGTTCACCGCGCGCCGCTCTCCGCTCTCCGGTTCCACGCAGGCCTACGAGGGATTTTACCAAGGCTGGATTTTCGATCCCAACAACCGCCTCCTCTCCACGAGCCTCGCGGTCTCGTCCGACGGCATTGTTTACATGTTCATCCAAGACGGTCCCGACGTCGTCGACGCCACCTATGGCACCATCGACGCGCGCGGCATTTTCAGCATGCGCGATTCGCGCGGACGCGTCTCTTCGGGCAGCATCATTACCACCGCCGGCGGCCTCGCGTGGAACGGCCGCTTCTCCAAGACCGGCGTCGGCGCCCACACGTTCGTCGTCGGCAAGCGCACCGCCGCCAACAAATTCTTCAACATCGCCACCCGCGGCAAAGTCGAGGCCGGCGCCGGCGCCATGATCGCCGGCTTCGCCATCGAGGGCGGCGCGAAGACCGTGCTCATCCGCGGCATCGGCCCCGGCCTCGCGCAGTTCGGCGTCGCCGGCACGCTCGCCGATCCGCTGCTCACGCTCTTTCAGGGTGAGGACACCGTCGCGACGAACGACAACTGGAGCAACGTCGCGCCGTCCACCACGCTCGCCGAAGTCACCGCCACCACCGGCCGCGTCGGCGCCTTTGCCCTCGCCGCCAACAGCGCCGATGCCGTGCTCCTCTTGCGCCTCGAACCCGGGCTCTACACCGCGCGGCTCAGTGGCGTGAACGACGGCACCGGCCTCGGCCTGATCGAGGTCTACGAAGTCCAGTGACGCCGCGCTTTCCCGACCGCCGCCGCTCCCGGGCCTTCGCCGCATGAAACTTTCCCTGCTGCTGCTGCGCTTCGGCGGTTGGAAGCTCCTCGCCGCGCTCGGCGTCAGCGCCGCGGCCGGCGCCGCGCTCGCCGCGCTCATGCGGCTGATCCATCTCGCGCTCACCACACCGCCCGCCGATCCATGGGTCGCGTTCCGCCGGTTCGCCCTGCTGCTCGCCGTCTACGTCGCGGGAAAAATCGCCGCCCAGTTCACGCTTACCGACGCCGCCGAGCGGCTCCGTTACGACCTGCGACTGCGACTCCTCCGCGGCATCCTTGATCGGCCGCTGCGCGACCTCGAGCGCGTCGGTTTTGCGCGGCTCTTCGGTCACCTGCACGACGATGTCGGCCGCCTCGCCGGTTACCTCGGCACGTTGCCGGAGGCCGCCATCGACCTCGCCGTCGCCGTCGGTTGTCTCGCCTACATGGCGACGCTTTCGCCGACGGTATTTCTCTTCAACCTCGTCTTCGTCGGTTTCGCCGCCGCCTGCTACGTCGCCCCCGAACGCCTCGCCCGCGCGCTCGGCCACCGGGCCGCCGCCGCCGCGGATCGCCACATCGCACAGCTCGACTTCGCCCTGAAGGGCCTCGCCTCGCTCCTGCTCCGCGCGCGCCGCCGCGAGGAATTTCTCGAGCGCCACTTCGCCGCCACCGGCCGCGAGGTCTGGCACCTTGCCCGTCGCAGCCAGTTCATCCACATCTTCGCCGAGCGCTCCTCCGAGGCACTCGTGCTGCTCAACGTCGCCTGCCTCCTCTTCGCCGCGCGGCAATTCGTCGACCTGCCCGTCGAGACCGCCACCGGTCTGCTCCTCGCCGCGATCTTCGTGCGGCAGCCGTTGAAGGACTCTCTGAAACTTCTGCCGGAAACCCAACGCGCGCGCATCGCGGTCGAACGCCTGCGCGCCTCCGGACTCGAGGTGGACTTCGGCCCGATCCCGTCCGCGGCTCCGCCGCCCCCCGCGGCCTTCCGCACACTGCGCCTCGATGGCGTGACGTTCGCCTACGAACCCGACCACGGCACCCCCGGTTTCACCTGCGGCCCGTTCTCCTTCTCGCTGCGGCCCGGCGAAATCGTTTTCGTCGCCGGTGGCAACGGCTCCGGTAAAACCACTTTCGCCAAACTCCTCTGCGGGCTCTATGCGCCCGCGGCTGGCTCCGTCGCACTGGACGACGCTCCGGTGCGGGACCAGGCCGGCCGCGCGCGCCAACGCGCCTTGTTCACCGCGGTGTTTCCGACCGATCCCGTCTACGATCACCTGCTCGGCACCTCTGCTGAACGTCGCGCCGAAGCCGCCGCTTGGCTCGCCCGCCTCGGCCTGGCCGCCAAAGTCGGCGTCACCGACACCGCGTTTTCCACCGTCGATCTCTCCGAAGGCCAACGGCGCCGGCTCCTGCTGCTCAACGCCGTGCTCGAAGACGCCCAGGTCCTGCTCCTCGACGAATGGGCTGCCGATCAGGACCCGGCGTTTCGCGAATTTTTCTACCTCGATCTGCTGCCCGCCCTGCGTGCGCGCGGCAACGCCGTCGTAGTCGTGACCCACGACGACCGCTACTTCCATTGCGCCGACCGTCTGGTCCGCATCGATGACGGCCGCTTGTCCGCCCTCGCCACGCCTCCGGCCGCCGGCCCTCACTGAAAAACGCCACCCACCCGGCCCCATGCGCCGACTCCCTGATTCGCGCCTCTACACCGATCCGGACCACTGTCTCGCCTGGTGCCGGTCGCTCCCGCCCGCCGGTGTGCCCCCGGCGCAACCGATGCCCGTCCATCTCTGGTGGCTCAACGCCCCCGGCGCGAAACTGCTGCTCGCGGTAAAATCGTTCCTCGCCACCCAGGACCCGCGCCGTTTCCGCCTGCACCTTTGGCTCGAAGACAAGGCGGCCTTCGACGGTGCGCAGACCGACCCCTGGCTCGCTCCCGTGCGGCCGCTGTTGGAACTGCATCGCTACGACCGCGCGGCGGCGACCGCCGGCACGCCCCTCGCCGGGGACAACTGGTGTCGCGTCGAACTCACCCCTCCCATTCGCGCCGACATCGCCCGCCTCGCGCTGCTCTGGCGACACGGCGGACTCTATTTTGACTGCGATCATCTGTTTTTGCGCTGCCTCTCGCCGTTGCTGGCGCTGGCTGGCGAGGCCGAGTTCGCGGGACAATGGAGCCAGCGGCCCTGGGCCAACACCGCCTGCCTGCGTCTCCACGCCGGCAGCACAGCCGCGGCGCACCTGCTCACGCGCGCGCACGACGCCGGCACTCCGCACCCCCGCGCCGTCCTGCCGGACACGGACGCGCCGCCCGGTTTCCTCCTGCTGCCCTCGGCGGTCACCGACCCTCTCTGGCTCGTCGATGGCGGCCACGCCCGCAGCACTCACGCGCCCTTCCGGCGCTTCCCGGCGTTCATGAAACCCTTCGGCCGCCTGCTCCATCGTCGCCGCCCAAATCTCCGCGCGCTCGAAGATTTTTTCCCCGGTGCCTTCGCCTACCACTGGCACAACGAATGGGCCGCACCCGAGCACACCGACTCGTATCCTGGAATCTTGGATGCGGACCTCAACCGCCGGCTCGCTCCGCACCTCTCCCCGGGTGCCGTGCTCAACCGCTACGGCATTGCCCCCCGCCCGTGAGATTCGTCACCTTCGCCACTGATGAGCCCCCGCGGCTCGACTGTCTCCGTGCCTCGTGCCGCCACCACGGCATCCCGCTGGAACGCCTCGGCGCCGGCCGGCCCTTCGTCGGCCACGGCACCAAGATCGCCTGCCTCGACGACTTCTGCGCCGGGCTGCCGGCCGACGAGATCGTCCTCTACGTCGACGCGACCGACGTGCTCTGGCTGCGTCCGGCGGCGGGCCTCGAATCGGCGTTCCTTGAGCTGGGGGCTGACATTGTCTTCGCCGCCGAGCAGTATTTTCTTTATCAACAACCGGGGAAATTTCGGCGCTGGCTGCGCCACCCGGCTGGGCGCCCTCCTTTTCCGCTGCGCCGGTTTCTCAACGCCGGCACCTTCATCGGGAGAGCGGGCGCTCTGCGACGGCTCTTCTCCGCCTGCGACATCCGGCCCGAGACGCCCTGCGATCAGACCTTGTTCGCGGATCGCTTCATCGCTGGCTACGACGGCGTCGCGCTCGACTACGCGCAAGGCCTCTTCGCCTGCACCGGTGGCCGGGAAGGATTGGAGGACATCGACTATGCGATCGCGGACGGACGGCTCCGCGACCGGCACACCGGCGCCGAGCCGTATCTGATCCACTTTTCCGGACGCAACTTCGTCGCCTATGCCCAAGTCCGCGCCCAGTTGAATTTCTCCGGCCCCGCGCCGGAGCCCGACGCCGAGGACTGGCGCCGTTACCGGTCGAAGCAGCGGCTCAATCGCTTCGGCGCGCGCCTCGGGCTCGACAACTACGGCCGCCACCTGGTCGAGCACACGCTGCGCGCTGCCGCGATTGCGCTCGCCGTCATTGTCGTCGCGCTGGTGGCGTGGTGGCTGCATTGCTCCGCGTAACCGTCTCCACTTCTCTGCCCCGCATGCCCACGGCCCCCGAGTCGCTCACGCTGGTCACCGCCGCCGACGAGCGCTTTGCCCGCTGCCTCTGGCAGTTTTTGCGACACGTGCAACGCCGCGGGCTGCACCGGCGGTTTGGCGTGCTGGCCTTCGACCTCGGCCTCACCGCCGCCACGCGCCGCGACCTCGGCCGGAGTTTCCCGTGGTGCCACTTCGAGACCTTCGATTTCACGCGCCACCCGCCCCACGTCGCCCGACTGGAGTGGTTCGGCTGGAAACCGCTCGCGCTCCGCACCGCGTGGGAGCTGACCGACGGAGATTTGCTGTGGCTGGACAGCGCCACGCTCGTGCGGGACGACCTCGCGGCCTTTCGCGCGGCGCTCGCCGAACACGGGGTCGTCACGTTGCGCAACCAGGCCACCGTCCGCGAGTGCACCGATCCGCGCACCCTCGCCGTCTGCGGCGCCACCCCGGCCAGTGCCGACGCTGCGATGGTCGCAGCCGGCTTCGTCGGCTTCGCGCGGAGCGCGCCCGTGGCTCGCCACATCCTCGCTGCGTGGTGCCGCGCCGCGCTGGATCCCGCGGCTCTCGCCCCAGCCGAGCCCCGACTCGCTCGCCATCGCTTCGACCAATCCCTGCTTTCTCTGATCGTGCAAGACGCCGCGTGGCGTGGCGAATGCGTGCCCTTCGCCGCTGACATCGACGTCAGCAGCCCCGACCCCATCCGCTGGATCTCGTCGCGCAACAAACTGTCGCGCCACGTCCCGCGATGGGCCGATCCGTTGGCCCGGCTTTGGTCGCTCACGTGGAAGGCCGCCGACCGCGCCGTGCTCCGCGCACGCCGCTTCGCTCGCACGACCCTTCCGGGCTGGCACCGTTTTCCCAAGGAAGAATTTCGCGTGCTCACGAGGGCCGCCGACGCCACGTTCGCGCCGCTGCGTGCCCCGCCCGGCAGCTATCTCGCCGATCCCTTCGTCGTCTCACACGGCGGCCGCGACTGGCTGTTCGCCGAACAGTTTCGCTACGCCCATCACGAGGGCCGACTCGTGGTGCTGCCGCTTTCATCCCGCGCCGGCACGCCAGATCCGGTGCCGCTCGAATTGATCGGGCCGGTCTGCGCCCACCGCTCGTTTCCGTTCGTGTTCGCCCACGGCGGCCAGCCCTACCTCCTGCCGGAAACCTCGGCCAATCGCTGCGTCGATCTCTACACCGCGGTCGACTTTCCCCGGCGTTGGCGCTGGCACCGACGGCTGCTCGACGGTTGGGACGCCGTCGACTCCACACTCCATTGGAGCGGCGACCGCTGGTGGCTCCTGACATTTGCACGCCGCGACCCGGTGCAACCGCGCGCCTTCGCGATTTTCTCCGCGCCGTCGCTCGACGCCGCCGCGTGGGCGCCCCATCCCGTCAACGCCGAACGCCGCCACGCCGGCGCACCTTTCGGTTCCGGCCGCGGTGCCGGTCCCCTGCTGCAGGATAGCTCGGGGGCGTGGCTGCGTCCCGTGCAGACGAGCCGCCGCTACTACGGCGAAGGAGTCCGTTTTTTCCGAATCGATCGGCTCACGCCCACCGCGTTCAGTGAGTCGCCGCTGCCCGCTGAACATCCGCTCGCCGCGCTCGCTGCGTCCCAACCCTGGCATCACCTCGCCATCGGGCCGGCGGTCATGGCCGGCGATGTGCGCACGCGGGTGAGCTACCGCCAGCATCTGCCGTGGTGGCCCGGCGCGCTCCGTCCCGATCCGCGTGCCCGCCGGGTGTTCCCGCGCGTCAATTGAGCCGTCGATTTACCCCGTGGCGATCGCCCCTACGCGTTCAAGATCATCCACCGTCCGCGCGATCGTGTGCTCGCGGAGCACCCACTCCCGCGCCGCCTCCAGTTGCCGCTCATCTCTGCGAAACGCCGTCAATCGCTCCATCAATTCCCGCTCCGTCGCATAGAGGTGCCCGTGCGCCTGCAGGTCGTGCGCACCGGCCAGGTCGCGCGCAAACCAGGGCGTGCGGTTCAGCATCGCCTCGAGCAGCACGAGGCCGAAGCCCTCTTCCGTGGAGTTCATGATGTAGCCGTCCGCCGCCGCGATCTGCCGCAGCACCTCGCTGCGCTCGAGCCCGAAGCAGCACCGCACCCGCTCGCTTTCCGCGGGCATTGCCTCCGGCCGGTCGTAGCCAAACAGCCGCAACTCCGCGTCGCGCGGTCCGTGCGACACAAACGCGCGCGCCAGAGGCTTCATCGCTTTGTGCGGCCAGAATCCCCCCGCCGATACGAACACCCGGCGCCCGGCCGCGCCCTTCGCCACCCCCGGCAACTCCGTCGTCGCCGGCACGACCCCATGGCGCACGCGGTGCGCCTTCCAACCAAACCCGTGCTCCTCGATGTGCCGGAGATCCGCCGCCGTGGACCAGCCGATAAAGGGGTGCTCCCGCAGGCCGCGCAGGCAGAGCCGCGAATGACTTGGCTTGATCAATTGATAGAGCACCGGCGAACCGATGCGGCCCGCCTCCGCGTGCAGCCGATCCTGCGTGCGGCAATCGCCGCCGTGCACAATCACCAGATCCCAGCGCCGCCCCAGCACCGCCGGATCCGCGGTCACCGCGACACCGTGACGGTCGCCGAGATGGCGGTCCGCGAACACCGTCGTCGCATGGCCGCGCCGCACGCACTCCTCGGCCATGTCACGCACGAATCCCTCGCTGCCTCCCGGAAACGGCGCGTAGCGATGCACGACAAACAGGAAGCGGAACAGAGCCATGCCTGACTCGTCGGGGAATTTTCCTGCCGCCGCAAGCCCGCGCGGCGCACGCCCTCACCGGTGCCACTGCGCCGCGAAATGGCGCAACGCAACCGAGTTTCCGCGGTCCTCGTCGCGCCGGGCCCGGTTCACCGTCGCGCCGAGCGCCGTCGCCCGAAACCGCGGGCGCCCCGCCCACGGCTGGAAATCCGTGTAGCCGAGCGCCATCGGGTGCAGCCATTTCTCGGCGCGACAGTGCGCGCTCACCCACACGTCGTCGACATAGCGCAACGCCGCCGGCGCGGATGAAAAATCGCCGAGTTTCGCGAGGTCGAAAAACTCCGGCCGCACCAGATAGCTGTGCACACCCTGCAGGATGTCCGTGCGCTCCGCGGCGCGCAGTTGGTGCGCCCGTCGCGGCACGTGCCTCGCCCCCGCGAGCCGCGCGTGCAGCGTCGTCGGCCGGTCCACGAGATCCGCCGGCACCCGCCAGCCGGCGGCCCCGAGCGCGCGATCCGGAAACGCCCGCGCCAGCCGCGCATACTCCTCCAGCAGCCGCCGATGGTAGCTGCGGTCGTCGTCGACCACCACCACCGCCTGCTCCGGCGCCACGGCGCGCAACGTCGGTAAGAACTTCGTCGCCGGCCCCTCGTCCGCGCACGCCGTGATCGTCACACCCGGCAGCGTCCGCAACCACGCGGGCACCTCATACGCGCACTGCTCGCGCTCGCTCCACGCCGGCACGCACAGCCGGATTTCCCGCGCCCGCGCCGTCTGCCGCAGCAAACTTTTCACCGTCGGCCCGATCGCCCCGAGCCGGCTCGGAATCGTCGTTAACGTCACGACCAGCCCCGACTCGCGCGGATTCGCCGCCGCCTCCGCCGCGAGCTGCTCCGCCGATACCCGCGCGAGCCGCCACTCGTCCCACCACGTCGCGAGCAGATTTTCCCCCGTGAGCCGGCACGCCGCCGCATAGCCGCCCAGCGCCAACGCGCCGCCGATGATCGCCGCGCCGCTCATCGCGTCCCGCGCCGCTCCCCGGCCTGGAATTTTCTCTGCGTCACCTGTGCCGGAGTCACCGCCATGGCCCCACACAGCCACCCTCCTTCACCCCCCGCAAGCCGCGAAGTCCCGTCGTGCCCACCCCGCGAATCCGCTGGAGCCGCCCCCCGTTTTCTGCCGCCTTGGCATCCCTCCACCCATGCCGCCGCCCGCTCCCATCGATGCCGTTTACACGTGGGTCGACGGCAGCCTCCCCGACTACCGCGCGCTCCTCGACCGTTACTCCGGCCGCCCCGGCGACCGCAACCCCGAGCGCTTCCGCGATCCCTGCGATCTCCTCCGCCACAGCCTCCGCTCGCTCGCCCTCCACGCCCCGTGGGTGCGCCACGTCTACCTCTTCACCTGCCGCCCGCAGGTGCCCGCCTGGCTGCACCGCGATCACCCCCGGCTCCGTGTCGTGCACCACGACGAAGTCGGCGCCGATCCCGCCGCGCTCCCCACGTTCAACAGCAACGTCATCGAGAGTTGGCTCCATCTCCTCCCCGGCATTTCCGACCGCTTCCTCTATCTCAACGACGACTACTTCCTCGGCGCCCCCGTCATGCCGGCGGATTTTTTCGCGCCCGACGGCCGCCTGAAAGTCTTCGGCACCCTCTTCGGCGAACGCCTCCGCTCCCGCGTCTACGAACGCCAGCTCCTCTCCTTCGGCCTCGTCGAACACGGCCCCGTGTTGATCGACCGCGCCGAGTGGGCCGCGATGCAGACCGCCGCCCCCGCCGACTACGCCGCGCTGCGCACCCACCGCTTCCGCCGGCCCGACGATCTGCGCTCCGACCGCCTCTACCGCTGGCACCTGCTCACCCGCTGCCGCGACCGTGCCGTCGCCGAACCGTTCTGGCGCTACCTGCGTTACGCGCAGTTCGTGAAAATCACGCGCGACCCCGCCCGGCTCGCCCGCGACCTCGCCGCGCTCCGCCGCCGCCCCCCGAAATTTTTCTGTCTCAACGACGACCAGGGCGACCACCCCAACCCCGCCTGCCTCGCCGCCGTCTCCGCTTTTCTGACCGACCGCTTTCCCCGTCCCAGCGCTTTCGAACGCGCCTCGGTTGACTCGTCTTCTTCGCTCTGAAATCTCGCGACGTGCGCACTCCCCTTGCCTGGCTGAACACTCTGGAGCACCCGTTGCGCACCGCCGCCGCCGTCGGTGGCGTGAGTTTTGCGCTGCTCCTGGTTTTTATGCAGGCGGGCTTTCTCGCCGGCGCGCGCACCAACGCCGCGATCGTCCACGCCGCACTCGACTGCGACCTCGTCCTTCACTCGCGCGCCTACCTCACCTTGCCCCAGAGTGATCGCTTCGACCGCTTTCGGCTCGCGCAGGCGTCCACCGTGCCCGGCGTGGCGGGCACCTCGCGCCTGTCGATCGCCTACGCGCAGTGGCGCCACGCGACCACCGGCGCGACCGCCGGTTGCTTCGTGCTCGGTGTGCCCGCGCGGCAACCCGTTTTTCTCGATGCCGCCACCCAGGCGCAGCTCTCCCGGCTGCCCACCGCGCCCACTGCCCTCGTCGACCGCCGGTCCCGCGCCAGCTTCGGCCCGTGGCACGTGGGCGGCACTGCCCACCTCAACGGCCAGCCCCTCGCCATCGCGGGCGATTTCTCCCTCGGCACTGGCGTCCTCGCCGACGGTTGCGCGATCGTCGATGAAGCCACCTTCGGCCGTCTCTTCGGCCCCGCTACCCTCGACCGCGCCAACCTCGGCCTTGTCAAACTCGTCCCCGGCGCCGATCCCGCCGCGGTCGTCGCCGCGCTCACCCGCGCGTTGCCCCGCGACGTCACCGTCACGACCAAGTCCGCGCTCATGCAACGCGAGGGAGATTTCTATCTGAGCGTGAAACCCGCCGGCCTCCTCTTCCAAGCCGGCATGATCGTCGCGTTTGCCGCCGGCGCCGCGATTCTCTGCCAGATTATGGTGGCGGAGATGACGAAACGAGTCCGCGAATTCGCCACGCTCAAAGCCCTCGGCTTCCGTCCGCGCGCGATCTACGCGGTGGGCCTCGGTCAGGGTCTGCTCTACGTGCTGCTCGCTTACCTCCCGGCGTTCGCGCTCGCCCTGGGTGTCTACGCCGGGGCGCGGCACTACGCCGGATTTCCGGTGCACATGGAGGCCGGGCGCGCCGTCTTCGTCTTCGCCCTCGCGCTCGCAATGTGCGCGCTGGCCGCGGTGTTTTCCCTCGGCAAAATCCGCCGCGCCGATCCCGCCGCCCTCTTCGGCCGATGAATCCCGCCCGCTCCTTTCTGCTCGCCTGGCGCCTCCTCGCCGACCGCCCCGGCCGCTTCGCCTTGTCGACGCTCGGCATCGCCTTCGCCGTCGTGGTGATGTTTGCCGAGCTCGGCTTTCGCAACGGCATCGCCGACAGCTCCGCGCTGCTCCCGCCGCTGCTCGACTGCGATCTCGTCGTCTCCCACGTCAGCAAGGAGCACTTGCGCATCGGTTCGGTTTTTCCTCTTCAGCAGGTGCACAGCCTCCGCAGCGTGCCCGGCGTCGCCGCCGCCGTGCCGCTCTACACCGCCGGTTGCACGTGGGCGCATCCGGAAAACGGCTACCTCCACAACGTCCTGCTCCTCGGCGTCGACCTCGACCGTCCGCTCCTGCGGCTGCCGGCAATCGCCGCGCACCGCAGTCTTCTGCGCCAGCCCGACACGATTCTCTTCGACCGCGCCGCCCGCCCCGAGCTCGGCCGCGTCGTCCCCGGCACCCCCTCCGCCCTCGGCGGTCACGCGGTGCGTGTCGTCGGCCTCGTCACCGTCGGCGCCAACTTCACCTACGACGCCCATCTCGTCGCGGGCGCCGGGAGTTTTCGCACCCTCACCGGCCAGCCGGCCGAGCACGTCGATCTCGGGCTCGTGACCGTCACGCCCGGCGAATCCGTCGCCGCGGTGCGGGCCCGCCTCCTCGCCCACCTCGGCCCCTCCGTTGTGGTCCTCACGCCGGCCGAACTCGCGGCGCGCGAGACGCACGCGATGTCGGCCGGCACGCCCGTCGGCATCGTCTTCAACCTCGGCCTGCTCGTCGGCTGCGCCATCGGCGCCGTGGTCTGCTATCAAATTCTGTTCAACGAGGTCACCGACCTGTTGCCCCAATTCGCCATGCTCAAAGTGATCGGCCGCACGCCCCGTTTCCTCGCCGCCGTCGTGCTGCATCAGGCTCTGATCCTCTCGCTCACCGGTTTCGTCGCCGGCCTCCTCGGCGGCCTCGGTGTCTACGCCGTGCTCGTCCGCCTGACCGGTTTGCCCATGTGGCTCGATTTCTCCCGCGCCGGCCTGATTCTCGGTTGCTCCTGCGGCATGTGCCTCGCCGCCGGTTTGCTCGCGATCGCCCGCACGCGCTCCGCCGATCCCGCCGACCTTTTCTGAACATGCCGCCCGCCGATTCCGCCCCCCTCCTCGCCGCCCGCGGTGTGACGTTCGCCTTCGGCGAAGGCCCGGCCCGCCGGCAAGTGCTCACCGAAGTCGCCCTCGCCGTTTACCCCGGCGAAATCGTGATCGCCACCGGCCCGTCCGGCGCCGGCAAGACCACGTTCCTCACTCTCGCCGGCGCGCTCCGCTCCTTGCAAGCCGGGCAGATCCGCCTCTGGGACACGGAGCTCGCCGGACTTTCCGCCGCCGGCCAGGTCGCGATCCGCCGCCGCATCGGTTTCATTTTTCAGGATCACCATCTCTTCGGCGCCCTCACCGTCCGCCAAAACGTCCGGCTCGCCTTCGAGGCCGGCGCCGTCCCGCCCGACGCCGATCGCCGGGTCGATGCGATCCTCGATTCCCTCGGCCTCGCGGACCACCTCGATAAAAAACCCCGCCACCTCAGCACCGGCCAACGCCAACGCGTCGCCATCGCCCGCGCCCTCGTGCACCGCCCCGCACTCATCCTCGCCGACGAACCGACCGCCGCGCTCGACGCCGACTCCGGCGCCGCCGTGATTGGTCTCCTCCGCCGCACCGCCGCCGAACAGCGCAGCGCCGTCCTCATGGTCACCCACGACGACCGCCTCTTTCCCTTTGCCGATCGCATCGTGCACCTGCGCGACGGCCGCATCGTGTCCGACCGCCACGTGGCCGATACCGTCGCCGCCGCCACCGCGCTCGCCCGCAGCGGCGCGTTTCCCGCCCTCGGTCCTGTCACCCTCGCCGCGCTCGTCGGCGAACTGCGCCCGGTCTCCTTCGCCGCGGGCGCCACCGTCGTCGAGGCGGGCCGCCGCGACGACCGCCTCTGGATTCTCGTCGCCGGCCGCGCCGAGCTCACCGATGCGCGCGGCCCGCGCTCCGTCGGCCCGGGCACGCTCTTCGGTGGCGCCTCGCACCCGGTCGTTTCCGTCCGCGCTCTCGACGAACCGCTCCGCCTGCTCGCGCTCGATGCCGCCGCCGCGCAACGCGTGATCGCCGGCCAACTCGCCCCGGAAGAGCAGCTCGCCGCCCTCCTGTTTCGCGACGTGCGCTGACCGCCGCGCTACCGGCCCGCCCGCGAACGCGCGCTCACCGCCCGCACATAGCGCGGCAGCCATAGCGCGAGCAACCCGAGCTGATACACCGCCAATCCCCCCGCAAACCACGGCAGCGCCCCCAGCGTGCCCGCGACCGCCAGGCCGCCTATCGCGACGACCTGTTCGACCGGCCGTCCGATGCACGCCAGACTCACGCCGGCCCCCGCGACCGCTCCCGGCAGCGGCGGCTCCCAGCGCACCCGCTCCTGCGCACACGCTTCGAACGAATCTTCCAGTTCGCGCTGCGCGAGCATCAGCACCGCCAAGACGAGGCCGGTCTCCCGCCCGTGCCGCGCGATCCAGCCACCATCCGGCTGATACGCGAGCGCCCCCACCGCGATGAAATAGCCCGCCCAAAACAACAGAGTGCAACACCCGTCGAGCATGCCCCCCACCGGACTCGACCGACCGCTCACCCGCGCGATGTTCCCGTCCACACAGTCGAGCACCATCATCGCCAGTGCGAGCAGCGCCACGCCCGTGCAGGCCGCCGCCCCGGCCCACCACGCCAGCACCGGCATCGCCACCGCGATCCCGAAACCGAGCGCCGTCGCCCCGTCGGCCGAGATGCCGAGCATCAGAAAAAACGGTGTCACGAAAAACGACACCGGCCGGTAAATCAGAAACGCCAGAAAGTCCGCGCGCTTTTCCTCGGCACGTTTCTCCGGTGTGTAGGACTGCCGGACCTCGGCCAGCAAACGACGATAGCGGGTGAGCACGGCGCGGATTCTCCTCAGCGCCCCGCGCCCCGCGACACATTATTGATCCGCTCCACCCAGTGGTCGTGCGTGAGGTTCGCCGGCACGCCCGCGGCGAATTTCCCCGCGAGTTCGTCGCGCCACCGCTCAAGCCGTGCCGCCGTGATTTCCTCCCACGCTTCCACGATCACCACCGGAAAATCTTCGTCGCGATACAGCCGGTCCAGCGATGAGGTTCGCACGATCGGGATCGTGCCGAGCGCCAGCGCCTCCCACGTGCGGAAGCAGTCGAGCCCGTTGCCCCGTGGCGACACCTCGAACGCAAACTCGCCGTGCGCGCGCCAGCACGCCTCTTGCCCCAGCCGCCGCGGCACAAAATGGCAGGCCGCGTTGTCCCGCAACGCCGCCCACGCCTCCCGCCGCGCGGGATGACGCCGCAGATCCGGCGTGAGTAGTTTTTCGTTCTGGTGAAACGTGCACAGCGCCCGCGCCGGCCGCCGGTGCGTCGGCGGCAACGTCGCCCCCACGCGCTGGAGCAGCGCCTGGTCGCCCATGTCGTTGCGCGTCACGCTCGCGTCCCACGGCGTGCGCCCGAGCAGCATCGTCAGCGCAAAGCCCAGCCGCTTCTCGATTTTGTTAAACACCGGGTTGTCGCACCCGATCGGCACCGGCGTGAGGCGCGGGTGCCTTTCCACCCGGTCGCAATTCTGCGCAAACCAGTGCCGGATTTTCGGATGCTCCAGCAGCGCCCCGTGCTCCCCCGGCGCACTCGCGTCGGAGTCTCCCGTCACCAGCACGATCTCCCCGGGAATCACCGGCAGCAGGTGCGTCCCAAATTCCCCCAGCAAATCCGTCTTCACATGCACCGTCGCGCCCGGCCGCAACCCGCTCGCCGCCTCGCGCAGCCCGCTCACCGGCACCGGCGGACGCTCCCGGTGCGTCACGTTTGTCCCGAAATCCACGACGAAGTCGCACGCCTCGCGCAGCCCTTCGCTGTGGACCAGATGCGGCCCCGGCTGCGGCCCGCAGTGGCACACCCGCCCGCGCCGGTTGGCGAGTGTCGCCGGCGTCCGGCCCGCCACCCACCGCGCCCCGCCGCGCAACCCGCCGAGCAGCCAGCTTTCGAGCCGCCGCATCATGGCCGTGCGCGCCTCCGTCGCAGCCACCGCGTCGCGAAAACCGCGGCAACCAGCACGCCGATTCCCACCGCCACCGCTTGCACATTGCCGCTCAAAATTCCCCGCCCCAACACCACACCGCCCACCACCCACGGCACCGTCACCAGCCACGACACGACCAGATACAGGAGAAACGGCACCTCCGCCACCGCCAGCACGCAGCTCCCCAAAATCATCGGCGGCCCCGGCGTGAGCCGCACCAGCAGCGCCACACTCCCCGCGTTTTCCGTTGTCACCCGCGGCACCGCGAACCCCCGCCGCCGCACCAGCCGCTCGATCGCCGGCCGCAACGCATACCGCGCCACCGCGTAGCTCAGCGCCAGTTGCACGCCCACCGCCGCCAGCGCCGCCGCGATCACCCCGCCCAACGTCAACTGCGCCGCGAACGCCTCGCCCGCCGGCACGGTGAACCACGCGAGTGGCAACGGCACGACCGCCATCGCCGCGAAATACCACCCCGGCCCCGCCGCCCGCACCGCCGCCAGCCCCGCCTCGATCCCCGCGCGCACGGGCCAATCCCGACCCACCCACGCGACGATGCCCGCCGCCGCGACCGCACCCAGCACCCACCGCCAGCCAGCGGAATTGTTTCTCTGCGTCGCGAGTTTGGGAGCCACCGCCATTTCGCCCACACAGCCACCCCACCGCGTCCCCCGCAAGCCACGATCACCGCCCCACCGCGTGGGCGCAGCCCTATACGCGGCCCCACCCCCACACTTCCTTCTCTTTCCTCTTTCTCTTTCCTCTT
>CALRZR010000161.1:0-17981 GCA_943372705.1 Opitutus sp. GAS368
TCCCACGCGGAGAGATCGGTGCGGCCGGACATGTAGCGATACTCGATGTTGCGGTGGACCCAGGCGCTGATGGCGTCGACGCGCGGGAGGCCGTGTTCGATGTGGCCGAATTTTTCCCAGGCGAAATTGGTGAGTTTGTCCGAATCGCAATAGCGGCTCGGCAGGGTGTAGCGCAGCAAGTGCGCGGGGAGTTCATCGGCCAGCTCGGGCGTAACGGGCGGGAGGAGCGCGTTGTCGGGCAACGACGCGACGGCGACGATGGCGTCGTGGCGGAGGCAATTCGTGCCGCGGGCGAGATGGACGCGGCGCACGGCGTTGCCGTGACTGTCGGTAAAACGCTCGGTGCGCAGGTCGTGCCCGAGGGACAAGGCTTCGAAGATGACGGCGTGGTCGCGATTCGGACGCGGCTCGATGTTGAGCAACAACGCGGCGGGCCCGGTAGCTTCGTAGACGAGGCTGCAGCCGACCCGCACGGTGAGATCGAAGCGGGGCGGAGCAGGCGCGGAAAGAGTCATCGAGGGCGCCAAAGCTTAATCAGTGCCGCGCATCAAGGGGCCACCGCACGGGCGGCGGCGCGGCGTTGGCGGAAGTGGCGGGCGCCGATCATGAGGCCGAAAAATCCGGCGACGAACAGGGAGGTGCTCGCGGGTTCGGGGATCGCGCTGACGGGGACGCTGACGGAATTGCTGCCGAGGGTGATGGCGCCTTTGAGGGCGAGCTGGCGGCCGTCGAGCGAGGCGCCCGGGTTGAGCGTGATGGATTGGTCGGCCAAGATGGTGCCCACGATGCTCGAGGAGGTGTGGAGGGTGGCGGAAAAGGCGGGTAGACTGGGACTGCGTCATAGTTGGGGTGTTTCCGTCGATCATCTGCAGTGGAAACGTCCACGTGGCCGCCGCACTCAATTTGGTTGCACGGCAGGGTATCGTCGTTGGGACGAACGTCCGTCTGCGGTGATAAAACCCCGGCGCGGGGGAAAAAGCGATGGGGTAGTTCCCTCCCACGCCGCCGGGCGGAGAAAATACCCGGGCGTGGCGTCAGCGCGGGATCGGACGGGCAGGGCGCCCGGTTGGGAGAGCACTCGTTTTGCCGTCGCGCGAGATATTGCCCGGCGGTCGCGGTCTTATCCCTGTGCACGATCGAAAGCGGGAGTAGTAGCTCGATGAGCCACAACGTGAGGAGCGAAGCGGCAGCCAAAAAGAACCCGGTCTCCTTCGCCTGCCGGGTTTCGTCGCATCAACGGGCCGCGGCAGGAAAGCAGCCGGCGTGGCCGGTAAATTTAATTGCCGGCCGGAAACGGGTGGACTTCATCGGGGCATGCCCCTGTCCCGCGCAGTCACCATGGCTGACCTTGCCCGGCTCGCCCGTGTCAGCTCCACCACCGTTTCCCTGAGTTTGAGCGGCAGTCCAAAGATCCCCAGCGCCACGCGGGAGCGGATACTCGCATTGGCGCGGGAAACGGGCTACCAGACGAATCCGCTGGTGTCGGCGTTGATGCGATGCCGGCGGAAGAAGTTGCCGCTGGAGCAGCGCACCTCGATCGCCCTCGTCAACGGACTCGACCATCCGGACGGTTGGAAGAACTCGCCGTCGGCGACGCGGCGGCAGGTGCGGGAGGGGGCCTTGGCCCGTGCCCATGAACTGGGCTACCACGTCGAGGAGTTTTGGCTGCACAAGGACGACGTATCGCCCAAGCGTTTCAGTCAGATTTTGCGTGCTCGTGGTATCCAAGGCTTGTTGATGGGGCCTATGCCGGATGAGGCGCCGCCGCCGCCGTTGGAGTGGGAGCATTTCTCCGCGGTTGGAATCAATGTGACCTACAAGCCGCTGCCGTTGCACGTCGTGTGCAGCGATCACTCCTACTCGATCACGCGGATTGTGCGCGAGTGTCACGCGCTCGGCTATCGACGCCCTGCGCTCGTGATAGTCCGAAGCCAGCGGCAGTATTTTCAGGGTCTGCTTGAAGGCGGCTTCTATGCGGCACTCGCGGGCATGCCCGATCTGGCGTCGATTCCGCCGCTGTTTGTCGGATCGCTCGAAGACCGCTCGAAGTTTGACGAGCGCGAGTTTCGCCGGTGGATGCGGGCACACCGGCCGGACGTGCTGGTGACGCTCGATGCCGAGTTCTTGGAAACAATCTTGCGGGACATGGGCATGAGTGTGCCCGACGAAATCGGTCTCGCGAGTCTCGGGTGTGCCGAGGTGGGTGATCGTTTCAGCGGTATTTGCCAGCTCGGCCGGCTCAAGGGGGCGAATGCGATCAACGTTCTCGTCGGACTCGTCGAACGCGCGGAAACGGGGCTACCCAGCCAACCAATCACGACGCTCATCGAGGGATGTTGGAACGTGGGGCGCACCCTGCGGGCGATGCGCGAAGCGGAATTGACGGTCGCCGCGGCCCGGTGACCGAACCGCGGTCAGAGCAGGCCGCTGTCGCGTAGCGCCCGATCGATCGCGGCGCGTTCGGTGGCGTCGACAGATTTGCGGGGAGGGCGGACCGCGTCGGTTTTCATGCGGCCGAGTTTCACGAGTGCGTATTTCATCCGCGTGTGAGCATCGCCACCGGGACGGTAAAAAGCCTGAGTCAGCGGGAAAAGTCGGTCGCTGATTTTGCGGGCGCCCGCGAGGTCGGACCGCCACACGGCTTCCGCCAATGCGACGTGGAGATCGGCGGCGACGCTCCCCATTCCGGAGAGCAGCCCATCGGCTCCGGTCGCGAGGTCGGCGAGGAGCCAGCTGCTGTGGGTGGACCACATCGCGATATCGCGACCGAGGCTGCGGACGGCCCGTAGGTTGCGTTCGAATACGGCCGGGGAGCCGCTGCCCTCCTTGATGGCGAAGACGGGCGGCATCGCCGCGAGGCGGGTGAGGGTCTCGGTATCGTAGCCGGTCTGATATATGGCGACGGGCAGCGAGCTGGCCGCCATGGCGCCTTCGAAACGCCCGCGCGCGCCCGGCCAAGCTTCGTCGGCCTTGTTGCCTGGCGGCATGATCACGAGGGCGTGGGCGCCTTCCTTGGCGGCGTCTTGGGCGAAGGGCGCCAATGAGCGGAGTTCGGCGGTCTCGCGCAAGGCGGCGAGGATTTTCACGCGGTCGCCCACGGCGGCGACGGCTTCGGCCACCAGCATGCGGCGTTCGTCGCGGGTGAGTGTGTTGTCATGACCGGCAGCTCCATTCACCATGATCGCGGTGACGCCCCGCACGTCGGCGAGTGCGGTGAGGTGGCGGCGAAAATCGGCGACGTCGACCCGGAGGTTTTCATCCAGCGGCGTGAGTGCGGCCGGCACCACGGCACGGAGGGGGACCACGCGATGCGAGGCGATGGGAGCGGCCGGAGAACGAGGGGCGAGGGCGGCGGCGCCAGTGGCCAGAAGGAATTCCTTGCGATTCATGGAGTCGAGAAGTCTGGAAAATGAGCTAACGGGAGTGGCTGGCACCGACTCCATGCGAAAGGCGAAGGCCCTCCAAGCGGTGCCGGTGGGTATGGCTAAGCGGACACTCCGAGGAAACCGCGGGTAAGTTGAAAGTCAGTAATTGCATCAACGGTGTCGCGGCCGGGCGGAGTCGTCACCAACGCGGCGAAAAGCGCTTTGAAAAACGCGACCTCCGTCAGGGCGGCATCGTCGGGCAACCGGGCTTCGGCGCATTGCACCACGGGCAAGAACGGATGTCCCGGTTGATCCGGACCGTCCGGGATCGTGAGGAAAAGATGGACGCCACAGCCGCCGAGTCCGGTGAGGTTTTCGACCCAGTGATCGGTCTCGGTGGCTACGATATGTAGCCCGGCCTGGAGGAACGGCTGTCCGTAAGCGAGCGATACGGGCGGAACACGATCGCCGAAAACACGGTGGCGGAAAGCCGGATGGTCCAGCAACGGATCACTGGCGGGCACGAGCACGGAACCGCCTGCCGCGACTACGATGCGGAGCACGGCGGCGAAGGCCTCGGCCGTGGCGTTGCGGACGGGTAGGCCCGTCATGAGGCCGATGCGCAGCTGACCGAGCGATGCCTGCACTGGGACGGGCTGCGGAGTGGCCGCGAGGCGGGTGGAGAACCAGGCGGAGATTTTATCCATCGCGCGCTGCATGCCGCCGTCGAGCTGGACGCTGACCCACCCGAAGCGCTCGGGGGACACGCCGGCGCTCGCGAGTTCATGGCGCATCACATCGTTGGGAATTTTTTCGCAACCGTGTTCGAGGAAAACTGCGGCGACAACGTTGGGGTGCGTCGCGTAGCCACGGTAGGTGCGTTGCAACAGGCGCTGCAACGATTCGCCGCCAAAGCCGCAACCCTCGGTGTGGGGCAGAGCGACGAAGCGGTCGATGCGGCAGGCGGCCCCGAGTTGACGGGCAGTGAGCTGCTCGGCCGCGAGCCGGGCGACCTGGGACGAACACATGCTGGTCGGCACGATGAGGGCGATCGGATCGACCACGGTCGCGTCGCCGAAACGCCACGCGGGAAACGTGGCGCGCGGAATCGGCGGAACGGCGCGGCCTGGGGCGAGCACGACGGGCATTCCGTCCGGCACGGGCCGCGCGCGCAGCGAGTCGAGGTGGGAGGTGTCGGTTTGCCGCCAGTTGCGCCACAGCGACACTTGGGAATGGCCCGCGAGTTCGCCGCGCGTGCGGCGACCGGAGGCGGTATCGCAGAGGAGAGTGAAGGTCTCATCAACGAGCACGGACATCGGCGTGCCGTCGAGGTAGCGACCGGCATTGACGTCCATTTCCCGCGCGAGCAACTCATGGCGCCGCGTCGTGGTCGTAATCTTCAGTGTCGGAGCAAACGGGAAGTTGGTGACGGAGCCGTTGCCGGTGACGAAGGCGATCGCGTTGCAACCCGACGCAATCTGGCCGGCAATCCCCTCGAGGTCGTTGCCGGGGCTGTTCATGAAATAGAAACCCGGCTCTCGCATGGGCACCGCGTAGTCGATCACCGTGTCGAGGCGCGTGAGGGGGCTCTTTTTCTGCACTGCGCCGAGCGATTTCAGGGAAATATTGTAGAGTCCGCGAAATTTGTTGCCGCCCGAGGGATTGCTCTCGCCGGTTTCGCCGTGCCAGCGCAAGCGTTCGCGGAATGACTCAAGGGTGGCGAGGAAGGCCTCGGCGGTGGCGAGGTCGCGGACGTTGGCCAGCAGGTGAGTTTCACCTCCAAAGGCCTCGTCGGTCTCGCAGAGATTGGCAGAGCCGCCGTGGCGAATGAGTTCGTGGGCGACGGCTCCGAGCAACGGATTTCCGGATACGCCGGAAAAGGCATCGGAACCGCCGCACTGGAGCGCGAGGCGCAGATTGCCGAGCGGCTCGCGGGTGCGCACCTGCGCCGCGACGAACCGGAGCCAGCCGCGCACAAGGAGTTCGGCTTGGGCGGTCGTATCGGAGAGCCGATCGCCGATCGAGAGAAACGCATGCGGCACGTCTTCGAGTGCATACTGGTGATGGGCCATGAACGCCTGCAAACGGGCGTTGGAGATGGGCTCGATGCCTTGGTCCACCGCGAGCACGGCACCGACGTTCGGGTGCACCATGAAACCGGCGAGGGTGCGCAGGACCTCGGGGGTGTTGTTGGGCTCGGTGGGGCCGCCACCCTCAGTGTGTCCGATTGCGACAATACCGTCGAGCGACGGGAACTCACGGGCGAGGGGTTGCAGACGCCCCGCGAGCATGCGGACGAAACCGGCGGTGCGCGACGTGGTGCCGAGGAGGACGATGCAATTGCGGGTGCCGACGCCGCGGCGCGCAGAGCGACGGTAGCCGGCAAAGGTGCCGGATTGCGGGACCGGCGTAACCGGCGGAGCGGCGCGAATCTGGTCTGGCGCGAGTTGATACGGCACGAGGTGATCGCGGAAATTCGGTTGCGCGGGCAGGCGTGCATTGACGGCGCGCATAGCGAGTGCGGCGAGGACCGACTCATTGACCAGATAGTCTCCGGGTGCGATGGGACCCAGTGCGCGACCGAACGGCAGTCCCCAGGACAGCACGGGTTCTCCGGTCGCGATGGCACGAACGGCGAAACGGTGCCCCTCGAGCACGGTGTGGAGAATCGCAGTCGGCGTTCCGTTAAGGGACACGACGGTGCCGGGCTCGATGCGCCGCGTCGCTATCGCCGCATTGTCGTGGGGGGAGGGCAGTCGCCCGATTTCTTCGAAAGGCAACATGGTGAATGCGGCGGCCGTGGTCGGGGCGGCAGGGACGCTGCCTGCGGAGACAAGGCGGGTGACGTGCGAACGGGTTACGGGTGGTGGCCGTTGGAGCGAAAAGTCTCGATCACGGCGGACATGTCGCGATCGCCATAGCCGGCGGTCACGGCTTGCTGCAGGAGCTGGCGCGCGGCGGTGGCCATCGTCATCGAAGCGATGCGGCGGTCACCCTCCTCAATGGCGTAGCGGAGATCTTTCTCCAACAGCTTGAGCAGAAAATTCGGTGTGTAGTCACGCGCGGTCATGCGGGCCGACATGGTCTTCACGATCGGACTGCCGGAGGCGCCGTTGGTGATGACGCCGAGGGCTTTGGCGGGGTCGATTCCGCTGCGTTCGATGGCGAAAAGCGCCTCGGCAAACGCAGCCACCTGCACGCCATTGAGGAAATTGTTCACCAGTTTCACAAACACGCCGCTGCCCACGGGACCGAGGTGGACGATTTCCTGGGCCATTGTGGCGAGAATGGGCCGCACTTTTTCGAGGGTTTCGGCGGGACCGCCGACGAGAAATTTTAGCTCCGCGGTCGCGACCTGCGCTTTGCTGCCGGTGACGGGACAATCGAGAAATTCGCCTCCCTTCGCCGCGACGCGTGCCGCGAGTTCGGTGACCCATTCCACCGACAGGGTGCTGGATTCGATGCACACGGTGCCGGGGTTGAGGCCGGCGAGCAGGCCGTCGGCACCGAGCCAGAGCGCGCGCGACGCGTTGTCGTCGGTGACCATGCTGAAGATCGTGGTCGCTGCGGCGGCGCATGCGCGCGGCGTCGCGGCGACGGTGGCACCCTCGGCGGCCAGCGGCGCGCACTTGCGCATTTCGCGATTGAAGACGGTGACCGGGTGACCGGCGTTGAGGAGGCGACGGGCCATGCCGGAGCCCATGATGCCGAGACCGAGAAACGCGACGGGTGATTGGTTCATGGTGCGGGGAGAGTCAGGGCAGCACCGTGACGACGACGGGTGCGGCGAGCTTGGTTTCCACGTGGAGTGAGTTGGAAAGCGGGCGACCGAAGCCTTCGAACGCGACGGTCATTTGATCGCCGTGAACGAGGCGGACGCCGGCACCGAAAGAAAGGCTGTGGGCGCCGAGGTAGTGAACGTGCACGTCGCCCGGACGCCGGTGGGGGGCGAATTTGAAGTGATGGTGCTCGATATTCCGCAGGCTGTGCACCATTTCGCTTTCGCCCGTGGCAATGGATTTCGACCAGAGCACTTGGTCACCACGTTCGATCACCACCCGGCCCGGCACGGCGGCGAAGTCGGGCGCGACGATGAGTTCGGGGCCGATGGCGCAGGTGCGGATTTTCGAGCCGGCGAGATTCAGGTAGTTTCTCTTTTCGAAAACATGGTCGGAAAATTCGTTGCCGATCATGAACCCAAGTCGCACCGGAGTGCCGTCGCGACCGATCAGATACGCGGCCGCGATTTCGCCTTCCTCACCTCCGTCTTCGGCGTGATCCGGAACAACGAGGGCTTCGCCGTGGGCGCGCAGGATGGTGCCGTCGCCTTTGTAAAACCACTCGGGCGCGATGCCGATTTGGCCGGCCGCGGGACGTCCCGCTTCGAGGCCCCAGCGAAACATTTTCATGCTGTCGGTGAGTTGCTCGGCGGCGACGGCGTGCATGGCGGAGCGATCCGCGGCACTGCCGAGATGCGTCAGACCAGTGCCCGAAACGAGGCAGTGGGCCGCATCGCCGGGGTGGTCGACCGCGGGCAGCAGACGCCACGGGGAGCGGCCGCCATAGACGTCATCGTAGTCGAGCGAATCGGGGCCCAGCAGGCTCTGGGCGTGGGCGGTGAAGGACGTGCCGGCGTCGAGAGCGGATTGCGCTAGTTCGACGATGGAGGACGCGCCGTGGAGCAGCCGCAGTTTTGGCTCGACCACTAGCGCGACGCGGCGCCCGGACGGACTTTGGAGTTGGACGAGTCGGAGCATCGGAAGAGGGACGAGAGCTTAAGCCGCGGCGGACGGGGTGGGGCGCGATACGACGGGACGTAGTTTTGGCAGGATCACACAGAGCAGCACGAAGGAGAGCACGTGCATCACGCCGCCGAGGGCGAAGACGACCGGCCAGCCCGGACCGTGATCTAGGAGCCAGCCGACCAGTTCGCCGAAGGCGACACCGCCGAAGCCGCCCGCGCAGCCCATGAGCCCGGCGACGGCGCCGACGGAGTTCTTGGGGAAGAGGTCGGCGGGGAGCGTCATGAGGACGGTGGCCCAAAACTGGTGGCCGAGATAGGCCACGCAGAAGATCGCCATGGCCCAGCCGATCGGGGCAGTGGAAACAAAAAGGACGAGCGGCATCAGCACGGCGCTTGTGGCGAGCGCGATCTTGCGTCCGGCGTTGAGCGAGAAATTCCGGTGCATGAGCCAACTCGCGAACCAACCGCCGAAGAAGCTCCCGAGGCCGGCCGCGACCGGTGGCATCCACGCGAAGCCGGCGACGGCTTTGATGTCGAGGTGCCGCGCGTCGTAGAGGTATTTCGGAAGCCAAAAGAGATAGAAATACCATGCGCCGTCGCTCAGGAATTTGGCGGCGAGCAGGCCCCACGTTTCGCGGATGCGCAGGAGCGAGAGCCACGGTGGCGCGGGGGCCGTGGCCTCACGGCTGCCGGCTTGGGCGGCGAGTTCCTGGCGTTCGGCGTCGCCGATGCGCGGATGCGTCTCGGGCGGGTGATAGGCGAGTCGCCACCAGATCGTCCACGCGAGGCCGAGTCCGCCGGCGACGAAAAAGATCCAACGCCAACTGGCCACGGAGAGAATCCCCGAGATCAACAACGGCGCGGAGATCATGCCGAGTGCGCTGCCGGTGTTGATGATGCCCATGGCCAGCGTGCGGTCCTTCGTCGGTATCCACTCGGCCATCGCGCGCGTCGCGGCGGGAAAGCCGCCCCCTTCGCCGGCACCGAGCAGCAGGCGAAAAAACGCCAGCATGCCGAACGTGGTCGCCAACCCGTGGCCAGCGCACGCGAGAGACCAGAAGACCATGACGACAATGAAGCCGCGCCTGGTGCCGAGAATATCGATGAGGCGGCCGCCCACGGCATACATGATCGCGTAGGTGAACAGAAACGCGGTTTGGAGCGTGGCGAACTGTTGGTTGGTGACCGGGATGTCCTGCTCGATCGCCTTGATGGCGACCGGCAGCGTTTGGCGGTCGAGGTAACTGAGCGCGACGGCGAGACTGACGAGGAAGATGATCCGCCACCGGAGCAGCGGACGCGTGGGGGTGGGGTTATTCATCGCACGGCAAGGGGAAGCACGGGTTGACGCGATGGGACTCGGCGATGCATCAACTCGAGATAGGCGCAGGCGATGAAAAGAGACCGGAGCCGGAGCGGGCTGCTCATTCGAGTAAGGGGTTGGCGATGGCGTGAGGGACCGCTAGGAGATGAAGGGATGTCGGCTTCGGTGCGAGCGGCGGCATTGAGGAAAACGCAGAACGGCGTGCGGGCGGAAGCGCCGGTTTTGGTTACGTCGTTGAATGAGCTACGTTTCGTATCCGACGCGAGGTGAGTAAATCGGAGTTTTGCGGGCTTCCGCGGTTGTCGCGATGCCATGTGTAAAGCACGGGGTTCCAGTAGCTGTTGAGAGCGTCGCGGGCCGCGCTCTCGTCGCGGTTCAACGACATAACCGAATTGTCGGCTTTTCGTGCCGCGTTTTCCGCGCATGATCACGGCGAAAGGCGCTCCACAAACCCGCGACAGGCAGCTCTCGCCCGTTGCGGCCCGTGCGTGGTCCGCTCACCTTTCACTCGCCAAACCCTCCGCTCCAGATCCCGGTGCCGCCCCAACCATGAAACTCCGCAGACTGTCGCAATCGTGCCATTCCCGTCGTTCTTTCCTCAAAACCATGCTGGCCGCCGGTGCGGCTCCGTGGTTCGTGCCGGCCCACGTCTTGGGCGCCGAGGGGAAAGTTGCCCCGTCCAACAAGCTCAACATCGGCGTCAACGGAGTCGGCGCACAAGGTCACGGCGACATGCGCAATTTCCTCAGCCAGGACGACGTGCGGGTCACGGCCATCTGTGATGTCAACCAGCGCAATATCACCCGTGCCCGCAAGCGGATCGCCGAAGTTTACGGCAGCGAGGACGTGAAGACGTATGCCGATTTCCGCGAACTCAACGCCGATCCGTCGATCGATGCCGTGCTCATGGCGTTGCCGGTGCACTGGCACAGCGTGCCGTCGCTGGATGCGATTCTGCATGGGAAACACATTTTCCATGAGAAGCCGATGGCGCTGTCGTTCGAGGAAGGCCGGCGCGTGCGGGCCGCGGTGCAGAAGAAGGGCGTCGTGTTTCAGTTCGGCACCCAGCAGCGCTCCAATCTGAAATTCCGCTGGGCCTGCGAACTCGCGCTCAACGGCCGCCTCGGGAAAATTCGCGAGATTCAGGTGTGTGCGCCCGGCGGCAAAGTGGGGCCGGCCTATGCCGCGCAACCCGTGCCCGACTACGTGGACTGGGATCGGTGGGTCGGACCGGCCCGCGCGACCGCCTTCCACGAGGACAAGTTGAAGCGCGACAATCACGAGAACATCGGCGCGTTTTCGCTCGGCATGATTTCGTGCTGGGGCATCCACCACCTCGACATCGCGCAATGGGGCAACGGTGCCGACGCCACCGGACCGCGGCGCATCAAGGGCACGGGCTCGTTTGCCGATAGCGGCGATCACGACGCGATTCAGAAATGGCAGGTGCGGTTCGAGTATGCGAACGGCGTCCCGATGACCTTCGCGAACGAGGGCACGGCCGGGTTTAAGCACGGCATCAAGTTCATCGGAGAATCCGGCTTCGTGCATGTGGACCGCGCCGCGATCACCGCGTCAGACGAGGGCCTCTTGCGCGATCCGCAAAACAAGCTCGATTCGATGCCGGTGAAACTGGCGATCAGTAACGACCACACCCGCAATTTCCTCGATGCAATCCGCCACCGCCGCCGCGCCATTTGCGACGTCGAGACGGCGTTGCGCTCGGACACGTTGTGCCAACTCGCCTTGATTGCCGTGAAACAGGGTCGCGAACTCCACTGGGATCCGCAGGCCGAGCGCTTCACGAACGACGACGCGGCCAACGCGTTGCTCCAGCCGCGTCCCTTCCGGGGTGAATGGAAGTTGCCGGTTGTCTGAGGCCAGCGCCTTCGTTCCCGCAGCGGCTTTGTCGTAGCGGAGCCGGCTTGGTGCGGACGATTCAACAATACAACCAAACCGGGCGCTTTCGTCACCGGCGGCGGAGGACGAGCGTCATGGAGTTGTGCCCGCGTGCTTGGCGAATCTTCATCCCACCAATTTATGAAACGACTCCTGCTCGTCTGCCTGGCAATTGCCGGTCTGGTCCGCGGTGCGGACACGCCGCCCCGTCCCAATGTGCTCTTTATCGCGCTCGACGATTTGAACCATTGGGTGGGCCACCTCGGGCGCAATCCGCAGACGCGCACGCCGAACATCGATCGGCTCGCGAAAATGGGCGTGTCGTTTTCGCGCGCCTATTGCACCGCGCCTTCGTGCAACCCGTCGCGGGCCTCGCTCATGTCGGGCATGCGGCCCAGCACGACCGGCTGTTACGTCAACGAGCAAAATTGGCGCGGCGCGATCAGCGAGGACAAGTTGCTCAATTCTCATTTCGTTCGGGCCGGCTACGCCGTCTACGGTGCCGGTAAAATCTACCACGGGGCGGCCGACCGCGGCGGCGACTGGACGGACTATTTCCCGGGCAAAGGCGCCCCGGTAAAGCGGCACCCGTCGGCGAAGGATGACGGTGTGGGCGGGATCAAGTTCTCCCCGTTGGCCAACACCGACGAGGAGATGATCGACCACAGCATCGTCGGCTACGGCGTCGAGAAATTGAAAGCGAAGCATGACCGGCCCTTCTTCCTCGCGGTCGGCATCCTGAAGCCGCACATGCCGTTCAGCGTTCCGAAAAAATGGTTCGATCTGTTTCCGCTGGATACGATCCAACTGCCGCCGCATCGCACGGACGATCTCGACGACGTGCCGGCGCCCGGTGTGAAGATGGCCGGGCCGACCGGCGATCACGCCCGTCTCGCCGCCGCCGGTCGTTGGAAAGAAGCGGTGCAAGCCTACCTGGCGACGATCGCGTATGCAGACTACGAAGTGGGGCGGTTGCTCGATGCGCTCGATGCGTCACCCTATCGCGACAACACGATCGTTTGCCTGTGGAGCGACCATGGGTGGAGTCTCGGCGAGAAGTCGCACTGGAGGAAATTCGCACTCTGGGAGGAGCCCACGCGCACGGTATTTGTGTGGAAAGTCCCGGGCGTCACCGCGGCCGGCGGCGTCAGTCCCCGCACGGTGGATTTCTCCAGCATCTACCCGACGCTCTGTGCGCTCACGGGACTGCCGAAGCCGGCGTATCTCGAAGGGCGTGACATCACGCCGTTGTTGCGCGACCCGCGCGCCGCGTGGGATGTGCCGGCAGTCACGACGTGGATGTTTAAGAACCACGCGGTGCGCAGCGAGGGCTGGCGCTACATCCGCTACGCCACGGGCGAGGAGGAACTCTACGACGAAACCGCGGACCCGTTTGAATATACAAACCTCGCCGGGCAGGCCCGCTATGCCGCGCGCAAAGCCGAACTCGCGCAGTGGTTGCCGAAGAGCGACGCGGCCAACTTGCCGCGCGGCCAGCCGGGCGAAGACGAATCCCCGAACGCCAAGGGCAAAGGCAAAGGAAGGGCCAAGAAAGAGTGAACTGTGCCCTTCGCTGTCTCCCGGACCACGCGCCCTTCGCGAGGCGTGGCCGGTGATTTTTATTCTCATATTTTCCTCGGGTGAGTGACTGCTCGGTTCGTTCGTCTCCGGAATTTCGCAACGCCAACCCATCCAACCATGAATAGTCGCCTCCGCGTCGTCGCCGGATTTCTCGCACTCGCAACCCACGCTGCACTCGGCCCGCTCGTGGCGGCGGAGGTGACCGCGCGACCCGCTGCCGCCGGTGCTGATGACTATCTGCGTTACGCGCACCCGACGATCCGTGCGCCCTTCACGGACCTGATCAACTTGGCGATTCCTCCGGAATTGGAGAATCAGCGGCTCGCGGCACTGGGCTACGTCGACGTGACGAAAGCGCCGTTTGGGGCCGACGCCACGGGTAAAACGGACGCCACCCGCGCCATTCAAGCGGCCGTCAATTTTGCGCGGGACCACCAGATGGCATGTTTCTTCCCGGCGGGAACGTATGTTTTGTCGGACACGTTGAGCTGCACGCAACAGCTCTACAAGCGGGCGAACGGGCGGGTGTTTGGTGGCAATCGTTTTCCGGTCGTGCTCGTCGGCTCCCGTGCCCAGACCCAGCGCCCGCGGCTTGTGTTGACGGCGCGTTCGACGGGTTTTGGCGATCCGGCGAAACCGAAAATCTTCGTCCATTTCTGGTCGCGCGGTTACGGGAATCCAACGACGGAAGGCCGCGTGACCGACGGATTGCCGGCGGACGTCGAGCAACCGAACATCGGGATGAACCAGACGATCGAAAATCTGGAGATCGTGATCGGGGAGGGGAACGGGGGCGCAGTGGCGTTGCGCCATCAGGCCGCGGAAGGTTCGGCGATCGAAGATTGCGTGATCGATGCCACGTATGGCCTGACGGGAATCCAAGGCGGCATCGGCTCAGGCGGGAGCAGTGCCGGCGTGACGGTGATCGGTGGTCGCGTCGGCTTGGACTTCACTGGCTACATGCAGGGCACCCAACCGACTCCCGTCATCACCGGATTTACTTTGATCGGCCAGACGGAGGCGGCGATTCGCAGCACGAGTCGGCAAACGCTGGTGGCGGTCGGCCTGAAAATCGTTGCAGACCGTTGCGCCGGCCCGTTGATCCAAGTGCCGACGGGGCTCCGCGCTGCCCACGGAAATCTCACGCTTGTCGATGCGGATATTCGTTTTGAGGGCGCGGCGCTACGCGGGCCGGAGCGAATCGTCGTGGCGTCGGATTGCGGAACGTATTTGCAAAACGTGTATCTGCGCGGCGCGACGAAAGTGCTGGTGGATGGGACGCGCAAAATTGAATTGCCGGGGCGAGCCGACGGCTGGTTGCACGTGCGGCAGCATGCGACCGCCGCGACCCCGCGCAAAGATCAAGGGGTGGAATACCGCTATCCGGTTTACGTGGACGGACGCTCCGTCGACGCGCTGAACGTGGTGGCCGCCGGTGACGAGCCGCCGCCCGGACTGCGCACGAAGCACCTGTGGTCGCCGGCCTTTCCAAACTTCGAGTCGGCCGGTGCGGCCGACGTGCGCGCGGCTCCCTATTTCGCCAAGGGTGACGGCGTCACCGATGATTCCGCGGCGATTCAGCGGGCGATCAACGAAAGGGAAATCGTGCTGTTGCCGAAGGGCTGCTATTTGCTGGGAGCCACGCTCGATTTGAAGCCGAACACGAAACTGATCGGCGTGGGGCAGGCGTTTTCGCTGCTCGTGCCGGCCAAGGGCGGGGCATTCTCGCAGGCAACTCGGCCCGCGCCCTTGATCCGCACGGCCGACACCGCGGACGCGGCTACCGTGCTGGCGTTTGTGGGCATGGACAATCCGCACAGTGTGCCCGGAGTGCAGTTCCTCCACTGGCGCAGCGGAGGAAATTCCGTTTTCCGCGGCGCGGAAATCAAAGGCGGCACCCGCGCCGAATTCCCGGTCGTGATATCCGGCCACGGTGGCGGAAATTTCTACAACTACCGCGACCGGGCCGCCCGTTTGCTGATCGACGGTATCTCCGGGCCCCTGCGGTTCTACCAGTTCAGTGTGCAGCAAGTGACGAGCGAGGTGCGACGCTCGCGGCAGATCGATTTTTTCGGCACGAAATACGAGGGCAACGATCCGATGTTGAAGATCAGCGACAGCGACGGCGTGCGTATTTTCGGACACGGCGGCAACGCGAAGGGCATGCCTGGCGCGTCGTTGTTTGTTTTTACGCGCGCGACCAATTTTCTCTTCGCCAACGCCATCGACGGCCCAACGAAGATCGGGACGAAAACGCTGAGCCACCGGGCGGGCAGCACCGATCCGCGTTTGTGGCACGTGTTGATCGAGGAGTCAGCCGATGGGGCGTTGGTGAAGGTTCCTCCGTTGGAGCGTCCCGTCCTCTACCAACGTGGGCAGCCGTTGGCGACGGACGCGCCTCGCACGCACTGAGAATCTCACTACAATAAAGTCAGTTTCCTCAGCTCCATGAAGCCCCACCCCCGTCGTGATTTTGTTCGCCTGTTGGGTGCCGGCACCGGCGCCGCGCTGACCGTTGCGGCGCTCGCTCCGAGTGCCGCCCATGCCCAGCCCCCAGCTGCTTCGCCGGTGGCGGGCGGTTTGTTCAACGTTCGGGGATTCGGTGCCGCGGGCGACGGAGTCACCAAAGACACCCGCGCGATCCAAGCCGCCGTCGATGCCTGCACGAAAGAGGGCGGCGGCATCGTCTATTTTCCTCCCGGGCGTTATCTCTCCGGCACGGTCACGCTCAAGGACAACGTTACGCTCCACCTCGCGCCGACCGCCGTGCTCGTCGGCAGCACCGACCGGGCGGACTATCCGGCGAAACCGTTTCCGGCGTTGGATCTCGATATCGGCGGCTATGAAATCTGGGCGCTGCTCTACGCCGAGGGCGCGCGCAACATCGGCATCGAAGGCACCGGCACCATCGACGGCAACGGCCGCGAGTTTCCTCCATTGAAACGCGATCCGAACCTGCAGACCGCCAGCGGGCCGCGGCCGCGCGCGATCTTTTTCAAACAATGCCGGCGGGTTTTGCTGCGGGACTTCTTTTTGCTCAATTCCGCCTGCTGGTCGGTGCACCTGGCGCTCTGCGACAGCGTGACGGTCGACAATATCGAGGTGCTGAGCGAGCACCACGTGAACCAGGACGGCGTCGTGTTCGACAGCTGCCGACACGTGCGCCTGAGCAACAGTGTTTTCGACAACACCGACGATTGCATCGTGCTCAAGAGTTCCTTTCCCGCTCCGTGCGAGGCGATCACGATCACGAATTGCGTGGTCACCACGTTCAGCGGCGGGATCAAGCTCGGGTCCCAGTCGCTCGGCGGATTTCGCGACATCGCGATCTCGAATTGTGTGTGCCACGGCTGCCGAAACGGCGGGCTGAAATTCCAGACGGTCGACGGCGGCGTCTTGGAAAATGTGACGGTGTCCAACCTCTCGATGGTCGAGGTGTCGGCGCCATTGTTTTTTCGCATCGGGAATCGGGGCCACGACTACGGATTCAAGGAGGTCGAGCGACCCAGGCCCGTCGGGCGGCTGCGCAATGTGCTGGTCACGGGCGTCCGCGCCACGCTCAGTGCGCGCGAGAACTGGCCGCGTCCACAGGGGCAGCCGCATTTTCTCCATCGCGGCAACGCGATGGTCGTCGCGGGCCTGCCCGGGTATCCGGTGGAAAACGTGTCGCTCGCCGATATCGAAGTGAGCATGGCCGGCGGCGGGACCGCCGAGGAAGCGGCACGCACTAAGATTCCTGAAGATGAAAAGGGTTATCCGGAAAACACGCGGTTCGGGGTGGTGCCGGCCTACGGGTTTTATCTGCGGCATGTGCGCGGATTCTCGCTGCGCGATGTGCGCCTTGATCTCCAAAAGCCGGATTTGCGGCCCGCGCTGATCGCCGACGATGCGGAGGACTTGGAAGTTTCCGGATTCAAAGCGGCGATCGGCGCCAAACAGTTCATCCGCCTGCAACACACGCGCGGGGCAATCGTCCGCCAATCGCGACCGCTGCAGCCGGTGGAAACGTTCGTGAGTGTCGAGGGCGCGGACTCGGCGGGCGTGGCGTTGGTGGGCAACGACCTTCGCTTGGTCCGGGCAGCGGTGAGCAAGAGCGACGGCTTTTCCTCCGGGGTCGCCACGGAAGGAAACCTCATGGCCGGAGCCTGACCCGGCTGCGAGGCGTCGCCTCGGCGGCGCAGATTCAACGACAAAACCAAAGCGATGAGTTGGCGTGGTCGGCGAGGGAGGTTGCGATTGCGTCCCCACGATCGCTTTGCGGCGGTTCGCGAAGGATCTGCCCGGTGATAAACACACAAACAAAAATTTATCCGCATTGCGCGGCGCCGGCCGGCTACACTTCGTCCTTATAGCTCGCTCCGGATTTTACCTTTTCCATGAACCCTTCCCTTCGACGAATTTTTCTCCGTGATCTTGCCCTGTCCGCGGGTGCCGGCCTCGGTGTGGCGTCGCTCGCCGCCACGCGCGCTTCGGCGCAGGGCTCTGGGCCAGGGCCGACGGTGCCGGGACTTTATAGTGTCCGCGACTTCGGTGCGAAGGGCGATGGCGCGACGAAAGACACCGCGGCCATCCAAGCCGCGATCGAGGCGTGTGCGCGGTCGGGTGGGGGACGGGTTTATTTTCCCAACGGAAAATTTCTCTCCGGCACGATTACGCTGCGGGACAATGTCACGTTGAGCCTCGACGCGTCGGCGGTGCTCGTGGGCAGTCCCGAGGCCGGCGATTATTCGGCGAAGCCGTTTCCCGCCCGCGATCTCGATGTTGGCGGGTTTGAGATTTGGGCGCTGATCTACGCCGACGGCGCGAAAAACATCGGCATCGAGGGCCCGGGCTTGATCGATGGGAATGGAAAAGGATTTCCGCCGGTTAAACATGCTCCGGATACGGCGGGCAGTCTTCGTGCACGGGCCATATTTTTGGGTTCTTCGCCGATTATTGTGGGTTCCCGATGGAAGTGGTAAGCAAGGGATATGAAGCGTGAAACTGACCGGCATGTGCTGAATTTTTTTCGCAGTCTCTTGGAGTTGAAAGAACCGTGGCGGGTTGTGGCGGTGGAGTTGAAGGACGG
>CALRZR010000162.1:0-17911 GCA_943372705.1 Opitutus sp. GAS368
GGCGGGCATGTGGTCGGCAGCCGGCAAGAGATTGAAAAAATCGATGACGCCGGTGACGCGGCCGGTGGCGGGGTCGATGCGCGCGACGGAGTGGCTTTGCCAGATGTTGGCGTAGATTTCGCCGCGAATGTATTCGAGTTCGTTGAGGAGGCGGAGCGGTTGACCGTCGCGGGTCACGGATACGGTGCGGGTGACTTGGAAGGTCGTCGGGTCGAGGAAGCGCAAGCGATCGGTGCCGTCGCTGAGGATGAGCGAGCGGCCGTCGGTGGTGAGGCCCCAGCCTTCGCCGGTGTAGGTGAATTCTTTCTCGAGGGCGAAAGTCGCGAGGTCGTAGACGAAGCCCCGCTGGTTTTTCCAGGTGAGCTGGTAGATTTTTCCGCCGAGGACCGTCATGCCCTCGGCAAAATACTGCGACGGCACGCGGACTTGCTGGAGGACGCGCCCGGTGGCGAGGTCGACGCGGCGTAGGGTGGATTGGCCGTTCAGGCCGGTGCTCTCGAGGAGCTGGCCGTCGAGGAAGACGAGGCCTTGGGTGAAGGCACCGGGGTCGTGGGGAAACGTGCGGACGACTTCGTAGGTGTAGGTCTTGGCAGGAGTGGCGGTCGCGGCGGGCGAAGTGCCGCCGGCGGACGGGCGGGCGTCACAGCCGGCGAGCGTCGCTAGGGCGCAGGCGAACAGGAAAGATCGGAGCGACGGCTGCGGACGGGTGGCGCGGGCCGGGGCCGGCCGGGCACACGACGGACGCGCGGGGGCTTTCACGCGGGAACTTACTCCTTCGGAATCTCGTTGTTGGTCTTGACGACGAGGACGGGGGTTTTGGTTTTCACCCAGACGTCGGCTTCCTTGAGGAATTTGGCGGGCACGGCTTCGATGGCTTCACCGACGGTTTTGACGGGGAGGAGGCGGCCTTTCTTGGTCGTGTTGTAATCGTAGGAGCTGCGGAAAACGCGGTCGAGGGTGGTGGACGGGCTTTCGCTCTCGGGAATCTGGACGACCCAGCCGACGAAATCGTTTTTCGGGAGGCGGCCCTCCGGGTCGCTGACGATGATCACGAACTGTTTCTTCACGGCCGGCGGTTTTTCGCCCTCGGCGCCCTCGGGTTCGACGGCCAAGTTCATTTCTTCGATGACGCGGCGGAGGATCGCGGGATCGATTTCGTTTTTCTTCAGAATTTCAGCGACCTTGCTGACGTCGATTTTGGCCATGGTGTGTTGGGATTCGGGAGGGGAAGGAGAGGACACGAAGGCGCGGGGATGACAAAGGGAATCTTCCGGCGGGGGACACGCGCATGGGCGAGGGGGCGCATTTTTAGCCACGGATGGACACTGATGGACGCAGATGACGCGGACGGAGAAACGGCGGAATTCTTTTGTCAGAAAGATGGGGGCAGAAAAATGGGGGGGACGGTAGGGCTTGATGGAGGACGGGGGAGAGCGTTTGGTGAGGAAATGAGCCTAAAGCCGGATGAATGGTTTGATGTGGTGAACGCGCGCGACGAAGTCGTGGGGCGCGAGACGCGGCGGGTGGTGCACGCGACGGGGCTCTGGCACCGGGCGGTGCACGTGCTGGTATTCGACCGGGCGGGGCGCGTGTTTTTGCAGAAGCGCTCGATGAAGAAAGATCTGTCGCCGGGGCTGTGGGACTCGTCGTGCTCGGGGCATCTCGACGCGGGCGAGGACTACGATACGGCGGCGGTGCGGGAGCTCGGCGAAGAGATCGGGGTGCACGGCGCGAAAGTGGGCGCCGCGGAGGGTGACGTGTCGCGCTGGTTTCGCGTGGAGGCGTGCGTGGAAACCGGGTGGGAATTTTGCTGGATCTACCGCCTGCGGCACGAAGGTCCGTTTGTGCTGCATCCGGACGAAATCGACGCGGGCGAATGGCTTGCGCCGGAAGAAGTGTCGCGGCGGATGGCGGCGCGACCCGGCGACTACTGCTCGTCGTTTACACTAATTTGGAAACGAATCGAGGCGGAGCGGCTTACGTAAAAGACGGGCCGAGGCCGGTGATGCGTTTGCCGGAGAGGCGGCCCGGGCCGGAGTTTTCGCTGAGGCGTTTGATTTCCTCGAACTGCTTTTGCGTGATGAGGCGGCGAGGGACGCGTTTCTCGGCTTCGTAGACGAGGCGCTCGCGGTCTTCGTCGCTGGGCGTGTGCGGAATCCACGAGGTGTGGTGGCCCTGATGGCGGGACCACTCGATGTTGCCGCCGTGGACCTCGACGTTGATCTGATATTTTCCCTCGACGGGATCTTTGTGCCACCAGCCGAACGTGATACTCATGGCGGGAGTTTCGGGGAAGCGGGGGCGTCCGCGAGTGAAAACTCTGCGACGGCGTCTCCCGGGTGGAAGTCGCCGCGGCGGGATTCGATGCGACGAACGACGAGTCGTTCGGGGGTGATATCGACGGCGTGACCGCCGGTGGGCGGGCAAAAGGAGCCGGTGTTGATCACGACGACGCCGGCGGGTGTGCGCCAGACGCCGGGTCGGTGCGTGTGGCCGGTGAGAACAAACGAAGCGCCGGGGCGGTGGCGGCGCGTGAGCGCGGCGGCGAGGGCAGGCGCGCGGTGCCACGCGGCGAGGACATGGAAAACGCGGAGGGGCGGCCACACAGTGTCGGCAGCGAAACGCACGGCATATTTGAACGGGTCGGGTTCGGACTGGTGGCGTTGCGGAATGAGGGCGCAGACGCGGCGGAAGGCGGCGAGGCGCGGGGTCAATGCGTCGCGGTCGGCGGGAGCCAGCGCGCCGAGTTCGGCCGCGAGGAGACGGGTGATCTCCGGGACGTCGCGGCCCCACGGGACGATGTTGTCGAAGAGAATATCACCATGCGTGGCAAAGACGCGGCCGTCGGCGAGATCGAGCGTGTGATCGGCGGAGAGATCGGGGTCGTGGTTGCCGGTAAGGAGAGTGGAGGGAAGGCCGGCGGCAGAGAGCCACGTGGTGAGGTCGGCGCGGAGTTGGGCGGTGTGGTCGGGGCGTGGGCCGGGGCGGGTGTCGAGCGTGTCGCCGTTGAGGACGAGGTGCGAGACGCCGGCGAGGAGCGGGTCGAGTTGCGCGAGGCGGAGGACGCGGCTCGCGCGGTCGCCGTAGTGGAGGTCGGAAAAGATGCGGGTGAGCGGGCCGGGCACGGTGGAGGGCGAAAGAAATCAGCGCGGATTCGGTTGATGGCAAAGCTTGTCGCGCGGGGCGGGGCTGTGCGAGCGTGCGGAATGCGTGCGTGGCGAATATTTCTCGGGTGGCTGTTGGTGGTCGGAACGGCGGCGGCCGATCAGGCGATGGACGTGGCACGCATCCACATCGAGGTCATCGGAGGAATAGAAAAGATCGACGCGCTGGCGGCGTTGCGCGCATCAGGCCAGGTGATCGCGGGCGGGAAAAAAGTGCGTTTCTCCATGATCGCGGCGCGGCCGAACCGCGTGCGGTTGGAAACGGGAGCGGAAGGCAGGACGCTGGTGCAGGCGAGCGACGGCGCGGAGGCGCCGTGGAAATACGACACGGGCGTATGGCCGCCAAAGTATCAGGCGATGGCAGACAACGAGGCGCGGGTGTTTGTCGCGGACGCGGAATTCGACGATCCGTTGGTGGCCGGGGCGGCGCGCGGATTTACGTTCGATTATGCCGGGGAGATCGAGTCGGGCGGGAGGAAACTGGTGCGGCTGCTCGTGACGCGGAAAATGACGGACACGTTTTCGGTGCTGGTGGACGCGGAGACTTATTTCATCGTGGCCAAAGTGGAAAAGCGGCAGAGCCCCGCCGGGCGGCGGGTGGAAATTGTGACGCGCTACGAAGATTACCGTCCGGTCGCGGGCGTAATGCTGCCGCATCGCGTGGCGGTGTTGAACGACGGCAAGCTCGTGCAACACACGCTGATCGAAACGGTGGAGGCCAATCCCACGCTGACGGCGGAGACGTTTGCGCGTCCGAAGGTCGCGGTGCCGTTGAAAAAATAGCGGCAGGGGTGGGTGGACGATACGCTGGCTTGCCAGCGTGGCGGCGTGAGCGTGAAGTCGGGGCATGGCTCTCATCGGAACAATGGCAACTTTGCGCGGACAGCTCGCGCAGACCGAAGGATTCGCGACGGCTCTGGCCTATGCGGACGAATTGCTGCGGGCGGGCTCGCCCACGCAGTTGCGGGTGAAGGCGCTCGCGCTCGGCGCAGCGAAGAAGGTGGAGCTCGCGGGCGGGGTGTTTGTGATGGAACAGGCGTATGAGTCGAAAGTGCGGGCGGAGGGATTCTTCGAATCGCACCGGAAATACATCGACGTGCAGATCGTGCTCGAAGGGCAGGAGACGATGGAGCTCGCGGATATCACGACGATCACGGCGCGCGGAGACTACAATCCGGAGAAGGATCTGCTCCTCTATGAAGATCATCCGGCGGCATCGTTGCTGCGGATGTATCCCGGGCAGGCGGCGGTATTTTTTCCGGAAGACGTGCACATGCCCTCGTTGCGGATCGGCACGGAGGCGGTGGCGATGCGCAAGTGCGTGGTGAAGGTGCCGGTCGCGTGAAGACGCGGGCGTGCAGGCCGGCTGACGGCGGGAAAAAACCGCGACGCGAATGAACTACCGACACCATTTTCACGCGGGGAATTTCGCGGATGTGATGAAGCACGCGCTGCTCGTCCAACTCGTGCGCGGGCTCCAGAAAAAGGAGAAAGGTTTTCTCTATCTCGACACGCACGCGGGGCGCGGGGCGTATGATCTCTCGCTCGCGGCGACGGGTGACACGCTCGCGCGGAAGGCCGAATGGCCGGAGGGCGTGGGGCGGTTGACGGGACGCGGAGAGCTGCCGCCGGCGGTCGCGGAGTATGTGACGCTCGTGGAGAAATTTGACGCGAGCCGGCGGGCGGGCGGGTGCGGCGGCGTAAAGTTTTATCCGGGGTCGCCGTGGTTTGTGCGCGAGTTGGCGCGGGCGCAGGACCGGCTGGCGCTGTGCGAAAAACAGCCGGGCGAGTGCGCGGTGTTGAAGGAGGAGTTTTTGTTTTCGGCGCGGACGACGGTGCAGGAGACGGACGGCTACGGGGCGGTGCGCGCGATGTTGCCGCCGCCGGAGCGGCGGGCGCTTGTGCTGATCGATCCGCCCTTCGAGGCGCAGGATGAGTTTGCACAGGTGGCGGCGGCGTTGCGCGAAGGGTTGCGGCGGTTTCCGAGCGGGGTGTTTGCGGTGTGGTATCCGCTGACGGAGCGCGCCCGGGTGGACGATTTCTTTGCGGAGCTGCGGCTGCTGCGACCGCCGCCCACGGTTGCCGCCGAACTGATGATCGCGGGGTATGCGTCGCCGATGAAACTGAAGGGCTGCGGACTCGTGGTGATCAATCCGCCGTGGCAGTTCGAGCAGACGGCGGGGCCGATGCTGGAATTTTTCGGCGAGGCGTTGGCGCAGGCGCCGGGCGGGGGCGGGCGGATCGAGTGGATCGTGCCCGAGTGAGGGCGTCGCTGTGACGAAGGAGCACGGTCTGGCTGACCGTGCTCCCGGCTACGCGGCCGGGAGGTGTTTTTGCAGGACGCCGGCGAGGAGTTCGAAGCGGACGGGTTTGCTGAGGAAATCGTTCATGCCGGCGGTGAGGCAGGCTTCGCGGACGTGCGTGCTGGCGTTGGCGGTGAGGGCGACGATGAGGAGCGGTTTGCCGGAGAGCTTTTTGCGAATCTGGCGCGTGGCCTCCATGCCGTCGATGCCGGGGAGCTGGCAGTCCATGAGCACGAGATCGAATTCCTTGGTCGTGGCGGCGGTGATCGCTTCTTCGCCGTCGGGCGCGAAGGTGGCGGTGAGGCCCATTTTCTTGAGGAAGAGGTCGATGACCTGGCGGTTGACGGAATCATCTTCCACGACGAGCACGCGGCCGCGGAGATTGGGCGTGACGAAACGCGGGGCGTCGGCGGCGCGAATTTCGGGTGTGACTTCGGGGAGTTTGCAGGGGAGGAGCAGGCGGAAGGTGGAACCTTGGTTGAGGGTGCTCTGCACTTGGATTGCGCCGCCCATTGCCTGCGCGAGGCGCATGGAGATGACGAGACCGAGGCCGGTGCCACCGTAGCGGCGGCTCATGGAATTGTCGGCCTGCGTGAATGGCTTGAAGAGACGGGCCTGCGCGGCGGAGTCGATGCCGATGCCGGTGTCGGTGACGGTAAAATACATCACTGCCTTTTGCGGGGTGCGTTCGGCGCAGGTTACCGAGAGTTCGACGCGGCCGCGCTCGGTGAACTTGATGGCGTTGCCGAGGAGGTTGACGATGATCTGGCGGAGGCGGGTGGAGTCGCCGAGGATCACGCCAGGAAGGTTCTCGCCGAGGTGGAGATCGAACTGCAGGCCCTTGTCGCGGGCGCGGGCGAGCATCAGGTCGGCGATGGATTTCGCGGTGACGCCGGGCTGGAACGGGGCGTGTTCGAGTTCGAGACGGCCGGACTCGATTTTGGAGAAATCGAGGACGTCATTGAGGAGGAGGAGCAGAGACTCGGCGGAGTCGGAGGCGGTCTTGAGGTAGTCGCGTTGTTCGGGAGAGAGCGGGGTGTCGCGGACGACGCGCAACATACCGAGCACGCCGTTCATCGGGGTGCGGATTTCGTGGGAGATGACGGCGAGGAATTCGCCCTTGGCGGAGCTGGCGGTCTCGGCTTTGGTGCGGGCTTCGTCGAGCTCGGCTTCGCGCGCTTCGCGGCGGCTGTTTTCTATCGTGAGCGCTTCGGCGAGCGCCTCGCGTTCGAAGCGCATCACGAGGGCATCGGAGAGGGTGCGGTGGAAGTGCAGGGTGGCCGACGCCATGAACCAGATGTAGAGGAGGACGCTGGAGCCGAGGACCAAACCGACAAGATCGCCCTGCGCGAAGAAGGTGACGGCCATCGGCGTCATGATCGCGACGAGGTAGGCGACGGTGCCTTTGCGCATCGGCAAGAGGAGCCGCGAGGAGCTGGTGCTGAGCCCGATGATGAGCAGGGCGTGGGGAATCGTCAGCGGGCCGGATTCCTTGAGAAAGGGAAACATCACGGCGGTGGCGCCCCAACCGACGCCGGTGAGGGTGGTGGCGATCACGAAGCGCAACGCCCAGCCGCGGGATTCTGCGGAGCCCGGGTTGACCTGCACAAAGGCGCGCGAAAGCCAGAAGCGATACGCGGCGACGATGAGAATAAAGCCGAGCCACCACCAAACGAGGGGCGAGGCCGTCTGGTTGCCGGCGATCACCGCGAACATCAGCGCAAGCACCGTCGAGGCGAGGGTGCCCGCGGTGAGTTCGCTGAAGGCCATGCGCACGAGTTCGACGCGGGCTTTGATCTGCACGGGGTCGGTCGGAGAATTGGACGGGCCGGTCCGGGGCTCCGGCGGCGGCGGGGGAGGCGGCGGCGGCGCGGCGGTTTTGACTGGCGGGACAGCGGGCATAGGGGACGGCGGCGGAGAGGAGTGGGCGGACGATTGGCGGGTCGCGACGGGTTGGCGAGTGCGGACGGACGAAAAAAATCAGGAAGGCGCGGGTGCGCCGGGAGACGGGGCGAGCCATTTCGCCAGCGTGGTGGCGAGATGCTCGAAGCGGATGGGCTTGCTGAGGAAATCATCCATGCCGGCGGCGAAGCAGGCGGTGCGGACGTGGGTGCTGGCGTTGGCGGTCAGCGCGATGATCGTCAGCGGACGGCCGGCGAGGAGGGTGCGCAGGCGCCGCGTGGTTTCGAGGCCGTCGATGCCGGGGAGCTGGCAGTCCATGAGCACGAGGTCGAAAGGGCGCTGGGCGGCGAGGGCGAGCGCGTTTTCGCCGTCGGGCGCGAAAGTCGCTTCGAGACCGAGCTTTTTGAGGAGGAGGTCGATGACCTGGCGGTTGACGGAATCGTCTTCGACGACGAGGAGGCGTCCGCGCAATTGGGGAGCGACGAAGCGCGCGGCGGGAGCGGGCCGGGCGTCGGGCGGGAGGTCGGGAATCTCGCACGGCAGGACGAGGCGGAAGGTGGACCCGACGTTGACGGTGCTTTGGAGCTGGATGGTGCCGCCCATCGCTTGGGCGAGGCGGATCGAGATAACGAGGCCGAGGCCGGTGCCACCGTAACGACGGCTCATGGAGCTGTCGCCCTGAGTAAATGGAGTGAACAGGCGGGCCTGAGCCTCCGCGTCGATGCCGATGCCTGTATCGGAAATGGTAAAACAGAGAACGGCGCGGCGGGCGGTGCGTTCGGGGCAGGAAAGCGAGAGGGCGACGTGGCCGCGCTCGGTAAACTTGATGGCGTTGCCGAGGAGGTTGAGGAGGATCTGGCGGAGGCGGGTGGCGTCGTTGAGCACGGCACCGGGCAGATCTTCGGCGAGGTTGAGGTCGAATTGGAGTCCTTTGTCGCGGGCGCGGGCGAGGAGGATGTCGGTGACGGATTTCGCGAGGGAGGCGGGCGCGAACGGGGTCGACTCGAGGTCGAGGCGCCCGGCCTCGATCTTGGAGAAATCGAGGACGTCGTTGAGGAGATCGAGGAGGGTGTCGGCGGAGGTGGCGGCGGTTTCGAGGTGTTCGCGTTGGACGGGGGAGAGCGGGGTGTCGCGAACCACGCGGAGCATGCCGAGGATGCCGTTCATCGGTGTGCGGATTTCGTGGCTCATGGTGGCCAGAAAATCGCTTTTGGCCTGACTCGCCGCGACCGCGCGGGAGCTGGCGTCGCGGAGCTCGGTCTCGACGATTTTTCGCTGGGCGATTTCGGCGGAAAGGCCGCGGTTGAGTTGCTCGGCGTTGTCCTTGGCCTGGCCGAGGGACTCCGCGAGCTGGCGGTTTTCGTAACTTAGACGAATCGAGCGGCGGAGACTGCGCAGTTGCTGGCGCGCGGCGATCGTCATGAATCCGAGGTAGAAGAGGCAGAGCACCGCCACTTCGGGGCGCCGCAGGTCGGGGTCGGCCATGAACGCAGCCATGAGGGGCACGATGGACAAATAAAAGTAGGCGAGGTTGGCCGCGATGAGGGGCACGAGCAGGCGGGCGGCGCCGGTGGTAAGGGCGGAGAGAACCAGCACGGTGAGGAGCCGGTAGGAAGGCTCGCCGAGGTTGAAAAAGATCCAGCCGCCGACGCCCCAGCTCAGGCCGGTAAGGCCGCTGATCACCACGAAGGCGAGGGACCAGTGCGGAATTTCGGTGGGGACCACCGGCCGGCGCAGGAACAACCAGCGCGCCATCAGCCGCAGGAGATTGCAGAAAACGGTGGCGATCATCCACGTCCACACCGTGCGGGCCGGGGCCGCTTCCAGCATCACATAGCCGAAGAGCACTGCGACCACGATGGCGAACGGGGCGCCGTAGAGCGAATCTTCGAAGGCGGTGCGCACGAGGTCGGCGCGGACCTTGAGATCGATCGAAGGTTCGGCCGAGGGAGGTGGTGCGGAAGTTCCGGTGCGGTCTGACACTGAAAGAGGAGGAGGGGGCTTCGCAGACGGGATTTGCGAAGGAAGCATGACCCGGCCGCGCAGGAATCGGCAACCGCGATGTTGGGGAGGGTGACGCGAAAAAGGCCGGTCGGGCAGACCGGCCTGGCGAGAGGACTTAAGCTGCGAAGAGATCGCGACGGCGCTCGGCGGCAAGCGCGGCCACCTCGGCGAGGGGCGGGCGCACGTGGAGCGGGGGAGCCTTGAAGACGTGGCGCTCGGGGCAATTCCAACGGACTTCCTCGCGCGCGACATGCCGCACCAGAGCCGGAGGCTCGGGAGCGATTTGCGGACGGACGAAGGGAACCGGGAGGTGCATGGTGCAGGGACTGACCGTCGACCGTCTGAAAAGTGCCGAACGGGCCGAAAATATTTCAGGGATCAGTTGGGACGGTTCGTCCAGCGGTCTTTGCTTCGGAAGTTAACCGAGAAAGGCAGCTCGCGGTGAAATTGCTGCGGTGTTGGCAGCGTAGGGGCGCGGAAGACGGGGCGATTCCAGTTCACGTCGGCCGTGGGAGCGATGCGGAGTTCGTCGGCGGCAGCGTCCTGGTTGCCCGTGCGAGCCCGAAGAAAATGGAAGGACAGGTTCATTGGAGCGAGGGAGGGGTTCGATTTGTGAAGACAAAACAGACATCGGCACGATCGGACGGCCGCTGAAGTGCAAAGACCGGGGCCCGGCGCCAACAACTGTCAAACTGCGCCCTTGCCGAGCGCGGGCGCGCCGCTCAACTTCGCGCCAGTTTGCTTTTCACCCCCATGCCAATCACCCCGCAACCCCGCGCGGACCGGTCGCTCTCGCGAGCCGCTGCCGGACCATTCGCGTCGGCGTGATCCGTTTTTCTCCCCTGCCATCAACCACGTCTATCCACACCTATGAGTAATGAACAACTGAGTAACGAGGGCATTGCGCCCAACGCGAAACGCCTGCTTTGGGCCGGCTTCGCCGCGATCTTCGCCGCCGGCGTCGGCTTTGCGATTCGCGGCGGTATCTTCGACAACTGGGGCAAAGAGTTTGGCTTCACCGCCACTCAACTCGGCGCCATCGGCGGGGCCGGTTTCACCGGCTTCTGCTTTGGCATCATCATCGGCGGCGTCGTGGTCGACAAGATCGGCTACGGCAAGCTGGTGATCGCGGCATTCGCGTGCCACATGCTTTCGGCCTTTGTGACCTTCGGGGCGACTTCCCCGGAAAACGCCTACCAGATGCTGACGTGGGGTATGTTTATTTTTGCGTTTGCGAACGGCACCCTTGAGGCCGTGGCAAATCCGCTCGTGGCGACGTTGTTTCCGCATAACCGCACTCACTTCCTCAACATCCTGCACGCCAGCTGGCCCGCGGGTTTGGTGGCCGGCAGCGCGCTCGGCTGGGTGCTCGACGACAAGATGCAGCTCAATTGGAAGATGCAGCTCGCGCTCTATCTGATCCCGACGGTGGGCTACGGCCTGATGTTCCTTGGCCAAAAGATGCCGAAGTCCGAAGCGTCCGAGAAAGGCGCGAAACTGGGCGAGATGCTCAAGGATGTCGGCATTCTCGGTGTGGTCGTGGTGGCCTACCTTGTTTCGCTGTTCTGTGCCGGCCCGTTGGGTCTGCCGCAGGCGGCCGGTTACGCGGTGGGCGGCGTGCTGCTCATCGCCGTCGGCGTCATGACCAAGTTCTCGATCGGGTCCATTTTGCTGTTTGTGCTCTTTATCACCCATGCGCTCATCGGTGCGGTCGAACTCGGAACGGACGGCTGGATTCAGAATATCACGGGCAACTTGTTCACGTCCGAGCAGGGCAAGTTCCTGTTCATTTGGACATCGGTCATCATGTTCAGCCTGCGCTTCTGCGCCCACTGGATTGAAAAGAACCTCAAGCTCTCGCCGGTTGGCTTGTTGGTGGTTTGCTCCGTCCTGGCGGTCATCGGCCTGCAGCTCGCCAGCGTGATGCAGACGTTCACGATGGCCCTGATCGCGCTCGGCATTTACGCGGTCGGCAAGACGTTCTTCTGGCCGACGATGCTCGCGGTGGTGTCCGACCGTTATCCGCGCACGGGTGCGGTCGCGATGTCGATCATGGGCGGTATTGGCATGTTGTCGGCCGGCCTGATCGGTGGCCCCGGGCTTGGTTACAGCAAGGACCGCTACGCCGCGGAAGCCCTCAAGGCTTCAAATCCGGCCGTTTACGAGAGCGTGAAGGTCGCGGAGCCGTCCAAGTTCCTCTTCCTCGAGCCGGTGAAGGCGATCGATGGCAAGAAGCTCGCGGAGGCCAAGGAAGCCAAGACGCCCACTGCCGAGCAGAAGGCGATCGTCGCGGCGGACCAACAAGGCGATCGTAAGACGCTCGCGGCGGATTCGTATATCCCGGCGGCGATGGCGATCATCTTCATCGTGATCCTGCTCTATTTCAAGAGCATCGGCGGCTACAAGGTGATCACGTTGGCCGAGGCCGAAAAATCGGGCAGCTGATGCTGCAGAGTGGCGCCGATGGCGGCGCCCCGATCCAAAAATTCAGGCCGCACCCTTTGAGGGTGCGGCCTTTTTGTTGCCGCGAATTATTGCGGAAGGTTTTGCCCGGCTGCGGTGGTGGCCTTGAGGCGCGGGCAGTTGTCTGCTTCGCCGCTCACGCGTGCCGCCGCAGCCGGAGCGAAAGGATCAGGCGGCGACGCGGCGCTGACGCGAGGCGGTCCGCGGGGTGGCGACGGTGTGGCGCTTAGGGAGCGTCACGTTGAGGACGCCGTTGTGGATCTCGGCCTGCATGGCGGAATAATCGAACCCCGAGCCGAGGCGCAGCCGGAGCTGGTAATCGCGTTGAGCGGTTTCGAGGTGGAGGGACTGCCAATTGACGCGGACGAAATGGGATTTCTTGGCGGTGACGGTGAGGTCGGAGCCGTGGGCTTCGATTTCAACGCCGGCGGCTTCGACACCCGGCACGTAGACGACGAGTTGCATCGTGTCCGGGTGCTCCTGGCAGTCGTAGTTCGGCTGACGGAAGGTCTCAAGGGAGGCACTGTCCGTGGCGAGGCTACGAAGGCTGGGATTCAGGGAGTGGATGATCGTGTGCATGGGAGGAAAAATGAAACGGAAGCGTTTCCTCGGGGCTTTTCGGGCTCCGGGTCTCAAGGGACTAAACGCGTTCCGCAGGACGGATGGTTTAGTGGTTGAGGCCGGGGCCGGATTGTTGGTTCCAAGTGGAAGTGACAACCGGTCGCATCGCGACGCAGCACTGTTGCTGGGCCTTCGTGAGCGAAGTGCCAGCATTGCTGCGGTGATGTTTAAGGGACGCGGTCATTGGAACGGTGGTCACGATGGATAATGCAGCCGGTGTGCCAAGCGGAAATATTTTTGTGACGGTGAAGATTGCGTGACGCTGCACCGGTTCGCATGGTCGGCGGATGGCTGAAAGCAACGACTCGAACACGACGGTGGCGGATCTGAAAACGCGGGTGCTCGCCTTCGTGCGGGAGCGAGATTGGGAGCAGTTTCACTCGCCGAAAAACCTGAGCATGGCGCTGGCGGCCGAGGCGGGCGAATTGATGGAGCACTTCCTGTGGGCGACGCCGGAGCAGTCGAAGGCGATCGCGGCGGATGCGGCGAAGCGGCAGAAAATCGCGGACGAACTGGCGGACGTGGTCGTCTACGCGCTGGAGTTTGCGAATGCGACGGGGCTGGATGTCGCGGCGTCGATCGAGGCGAAGATGATCGCGAACGGGAAAAAATATCCCGTGGAGAAAGCGAAGGGGCGGTCGGAGAAGTATAACGAACTGTAGGATTTTCGATTGGGGAATTTCGATTTTCGATTGGGCGACTGTGCTCGATGGATGGCGCGGTAGGGTGCCGGAGAAGCAGGCCAAGAAAAAAGCGGATCGCCGTAGCGATCCGCCGAATCGAAAATCTGAAATTTGAGATTTAAGAATCGAAAATCTGAGAATCGAAATTCGAAAATCCAGTTACGCTTTGCCGCCGTAGCTGTGGTAGTCGTCGAAATCGAGGAGGTCGGCGAAGGAGCGGATGTCGTCGCGGTCGGACTTGTTGCCCGAGATGACGCTCGCGGCCCACTCATGCCCGCCGGCGCTGCCGGGGCCGTGTTGTTCGAGCCAAGCGGACCAGGCGATGACCTCGTAGCGTTGGCGTTTGGAGGTTTCGTTAACCCAGGCGAGGATCTGCGTGTCGGTTTTGCCGGTCTTGATCTCGGCGAGCATGGCTTCGGCGCTGATGCCGGTGAAGGCGAACAGCTGCTGGTCGAGCGCGCAGTTGTAATGGTAGTCGGCACCTTTGCCGGCGATCACGGCACGCGCTTTGTCGAGGAGGCGGGCGAGGTGGGCGTAGCCGCCGAGGCGGACGCGCACGCTGCGAGGCGGATGTTGGGTGAGGTCGGGAGCGCTGTAGTTAATCATAGGGAAAATCAGTTTGGACCGACGCAGCCGCATTGGTGGCCGCAGGGGCCGACGGGGGCGGGAGCTTTTTGGGTGATAAGGCCGAACCCGCCGGCGATGACGCGGCGCACGGGTTCGCCGGTCTCGGGGTGGCGGGTGAGTGGGGCGTCCTTCATATTTTGGCTCACTTCGAAACGGCGGGGCGCTGCGCCAGATTTGGTCGGGATTGTTTCGTAAACGTAAGTGGTCATCGGATGGGGTTGAGTGTGGGGTTGAAGTGGAGAGAGTTCGCGCCAAGTCAAATCGCGCACCGTGAAAAACCAAAATGTCGTTCGCAACTACTACGTGCTGCCGTGTTGCCTGCTGTTGCTCAATCTCTGCATCGAGCTGGTGAGCTACAAGGCGAAGGTCGTGGATGACGAACTGCTGCGCACGCTGGTGATCATGGGTATGGTGTTGTTTGGCGGGTCGCTCGTGGGATTTGTGGTGGCGCCGGCGATCGTGACGTTGGTCGCGTGGATGCACCGGAGCAGTCGGCAGAGTTGGGGTGGGTTGGGGGAAATGCTGTTTCTGCTGGCGCTCGGCGCGGTGATTTTCTGGCTCTATTATCGGGTGTATATCATCGGGCCGGAATCGGTGCTGCCGGCGGAGTGGCACAATGCGCGTGGGCGATGAAGGGACCGCACCGTAAGCGGGGCGGATACGGGACGATGGCGGTGGGACTGTCGGGCGATTGAGGGTTAGGATTTCGGCCGAAAGACTTTCATGACGGCTTCGTTGGTTTCGAGGCGCGGGCCGCCGAGGAGGTCGATGCAGTAGGGGATCGCGGGGAAAACGGCTTCGAGATTTTCGCGGATGGCTTTGGGGCGGCCGGGGAGATTGACGATGAGCGTGCGGCCGCGAGTGCCGGCGGTCTGGCGAGAGAGGATCGCAGTGGGGACGTATTTGAGTGAGGCGGCGCGCATGAGTTCGCCGAAGCCGGGCAGCTCTTTTTTGATCACGTCGCGCGTGGCTTCGGGCGTGACGTCGCGGGGCGCGGGGCCGGTGCCGCCGGTGGTGACGACGAGGCAGCAGCCGACATCGTCGGCCATGCGGCGGAGCTCGGCGGCGATGAGGTCGCGTTCATCGGGGATGATTTTGTAATCCACCTCGAAGGGCGTCGCGAGCCACTCGCGCAAAAGGGCGAGGCAGGCTTGGCCGGGCTCGTCGGAATAGATGCCGGCGGCGGCGCGGTCAGAGATGTTTAGGACGCCGATTTTGGGGAGGCTCATGTCGTTTCAGCGGAGAACTTCGCGATGATTGCGGAGGGAGTCACTCCTTGTTCGCGGAGGGTGCGGAGGGAGAGGGCGTCGTGGCGTTTGGCGAGACGCTGGCCGCGGTCGTCGAGCATGAGTGGAGCGTGGTAGTAGGTGGGGGCGGCGTGGCCGAGGGCACGAATGAGGAGCAGTTGGCGAAAGGTGCTCTTGACCAAATCGGCGCCACGGACGACTTCGGTGATGCCGAGCTCGGCATCGTCGACGGCGCAGGAGAGTTGGTAGCTGGGCACGTCGTCTTTGCGCCAGACGAGGAAATCTCCGAAATCGCGGCCGGCGACAGCGTGTTGCGGGCCGAAGCGGGCGTCGTGGAAGGTGATGGTCTCGCCGTCGGGGACGCGGAAGCGCCAGTTGACGGTGAGCGGGTTGGCGAGGGGAGGGAGCGGGGCGTCGGGTGGCGGGCGGAATTGCGGCGGGTAAACGGGTTCGTCGTCGGGGGCGGGTGCAGCGGCGTGTTCGTGCGGGGCGGAGATCGCTTCGAGGACGTCGCGGCGCGAACGCGTGCACGGGAAAATGAGGCCGGCGGCGTGGAGTTTGGCGAGGGTGGCTCGGTAGGCAGGTAAGCGGGAACTTTGCGTGACGATCGGCTCGCGCCACGTGAAGCCAAGCCAGCGGAGGTCTTCGACCATGGCGGCGACGAAATCGAGGCGGAAGCGGATGGCGTCGAGATCGTCGTTGCGGAGGAGCAGTTCGCCGCCGGCTGCGCGGGCGCGTTCGGCGGCGAGCCAGAAGGTGCGGGCGTGGCCGAGGTGGAGATGGCCCGTGGGAGAGGGGGCGAGGCGGCCGAGGTAAGGAGGAAGAGGTTTAACCACGGATGAACACGGATAAACACGGATCAGGGCAGAGGAAGGCGATTCTATGCTTCTATCCGTGTCCATCTGTGTTCATCCGTGGTTTATAAAACCATGCCCAAACTGCTCTGCGTTTACTGCTCCTCCAGCGACCGGCTCGATCCGAAGTATTATGCGGTGGCGACCGAGTTGGGGCATGAGCTTGTGGCGCGCGGATGGGGGCTCGTCTACGGAGGTGGCAAGACGGGGCTCATGGGCGCGGTGGCGCGGGCGGTGAAGGAAAAGGGCGGCAAAGTGGTCGGCGTGATTCCGGAATTCATGAAGGCGCGCGAGCTGGCTTACGACGAGGCGGACGAACTCGTGACGGTCGTGACGATGCGGGAGCGGAAGCTGCTGATGGAGGCGCGGGCGGATGCGTTTGTGACGTTGCCGGGCGGCTGGGGGACGCTGGAGGAGATCATGGAAATCCTCACGCTGCGGCAGCTCGATATCGTGAAAAAGCCGTGCGTATTTCTTAATCAGGACGGTTTCTACGACGATCTGGTGCGGTTGTTTGAGCGGATGTTGGCGGAGAAATTTTTCAAACCGTCGAACATGGAGTTGTATCGGACAGCGGCGACGGTGCCGGAAGTGTTCGCACAGATTGAGGCGTCGGCGGGCGTGAAGGCGGAGCCGAAGTGGTTTGAGACGCGGTGACGGCGGGCGCGGAAGAGCACGAAGCGGCCCACGAAACACACTAACTACACGAAAAAAAGAAACGGAAGAGGGCGGAGGGATTGCCCACGGAATACACGGACGACACGGAAAACGGAGAGAGAAAGACGCGGAGAATTTATGCATCGAAATGCGGTTTTGAAATTGTTGCGGGAGCATCAGGCGCGCGTGGTCGATGCGCATGAGGCGGAGATGGTCGCGGCGACGATCGCGTTTGTGGAGAGCGAGGGGGAGTGCTTGCGGCGGGAGTGCGTGCCGGGGCATTTGACGGGGTCGGCTTGGATCGTGAGTCCGGACCGAACGAGGACATTACTCACGCATCACCACAAGCTGGACAAGTGGCTGCAACTCGGAGGCCACGCGGATGGCGATCCAGATTTGCTCGGCGTAGCGCTGCGCGAGGCGCGCGAGGAGAGCGGGCTGGCGAAGGTGCGCGCGGTGACTGCGGAAATTTTTGACGTGGACCGGCACTGGATTCCGGCACGGAAAACGGAGCCCGGGCACGATCACTACGATCTGCGCTTTATGATCGAAGCGGACCCGAATGAGCCGTTGGTGATTTCGAGCGAATCGAAGGATCTGGCGTGGGTGGAGGTGGCGCGAGTGACGGCGCTGAATTCAGAGGAGTCGATGGCGCGGATGGTGCGGAAGACGGAGCGCCCCGCGGAGCGCGGAAGGGCCAAGGTCCAAGGAACAAGGACCAAGGGCTGTTGGCTGAGGTCGGAGTGGAGGCACTGACGGCGCTGGGGAAAGCGTGGCTCCGTTGGGCGCAGGAGCACGGTCAGGCTGACCGTGCTACGGGTCGGACGGCGGTGGGGTGGGGACAACCCGCCCTACCGCCAGAGGGGGACGAGGTCGTCTTTGCGGACCCAGCCGGTTTGGCCGTTTTCGAAGGCGAGTTGTTGCCAGCCAAGGAAGCTCTTTGTGACCACGGCGACGCTGCCGGCGGCGAGGCCGGTGGTTTTTTGAGTGGTGTCGGCTTCCGTGGGGATCGAGCGGAGTGTGCCGGCGCGCCAGACGACGACGGCGCGGGTGTCGGCGGCGGTGCCGTAGGCTTGCCAGCCGGCGAAGGACGCGGCGGCGGCGAGGATGCCGAGGAGTAGGAGGATTACGGAGGTCGGGAAGAGCGCGCGGACGCGGAGGCCGTAGGTGTGCGCGAGGAGGCCGGCGAGGGCGAGGGCGGCGACGATGGCGGAGGCGATGAGGAGACGCTGCCACTGCGCGGGCGAATAGGTGCGGGCGAGTGCGCGGACGGGGTCGGGCTGGAGGAACGGCGCGAGCGGGGTCGGCGCGAAGCCGGCTTTTTCGGCGGCGTGCGCGAGGTGCCAACGGATCGCGGGGAGCGCGGGATTTTGCACAAAGGCGGCG
>CALRZR010000163.1:0-17817 GCA_943372705.1 Opitutus sp. GAS368
CGGCGACAAGTTTGTCGGGGAAGAAATCGCGGTTGCCGATGATGACACCGAGGACGGTGGGAGGAGTGGACATGGCGAGGAAGGGAAAAGGGGCCGGACCGAAGCGGGATCAGTGTGTCGGCCGGAGTGCCAAGATAACATCGTCCGGCCGGGAATACTTCCGCGCTTACGGGGATTTTTGATAGTAAAGTAAGATGGATGGGCGGGGGGCCGCAGCGGCTATGAGCCAGAACCGAGCGTGATTCAGGGTAGCTGGGCGAACGTGAAATGGTCGAGGTTCACGAGTCCCTCCGCCCCAAGCGCGGTGAGGCGGATGACATTGCGGCCGGCGGCGAGCGTCACGGGGGTGGTCACGTAGGTCCAGGCCGTCCACCACCCGGTGCGCGGAAATGGCAAGGCGGGCTCGGCCACGACCCCGTTGACGCGGACCTCGGCGGGGCGCTCGTCCTCCTTTACGTGGACGTAGCGCAGGCCCATCCGGTAGCGACCCGCGACCGGCACCTCGCAGGCGATCTCGATGTGACTGCCCACTCGGTTGTCCGTGTCCACAAAGCCTTCGCCGGTGAAACCTGAATGTTCGGCCGAAGTCTGCGCGATGAAGTTCCAGCAGCTGTGGTGGTCGAGCTTGCCGCTGTAGCGACCGTCTTCGACCTCGAGAATCCGGATGCGCGGGAGTGCGCCAGCCGGCACGTCGCGCACCTCGGCGACCTTGAGGTAGTCCATGTTGGGCAGCCCGCCGGCCGCCGTGGCACGGAGGCGCAGCACGTTTTTCCCCGGGCGCAGGGCGACCACGACAGAGTCGGTCTTGTAAGCGGGTAAGGCGACAGTCTGCGGCAACGCGAGGGTCGCCACGACCTCGCCGTTGACGAGCAGTTCGCCGGGGCGGGGGTCGGCGCGGGTGTGGGTGTAGCGGGCGGTGATACGATGCGGCCCGGCCCACGTCGCCTCGTAGTCGACCTCGATGTAGCTGCCAATTTCGTTCTTTGTATCAACGACCGCTTTGCCGGAGTGCGTCGAGTGCGGCGCATCCGTCAGCATGACGTTGTGCCAGCAACTGTGTTTGTCGACCCAACCGGTGAACCTGCCCGCTTCGGCTTCGACGACGATCGGGGCCGCCGCCGGGACGTTTGCGGCCAGTCGCGCCCGCCACGCCGGATAATCGGTGGCAAGCAGCTCGGCGGCCCAGGTGCCGTGGTAGTCGTAGCCGCTGCGCCGTTCGTAGCCGATCGCGGCGAAGTCGTAACGGAAGACGGAATCACGATCGAGGTAGAGCGGCCGATGGGTGCCGAGTTCGTAGAAGCGCGCCCAGAGCGGCGGCGCGGCCGGATCCGTGACCAGACTCCGCTCGTTGCGACCGTCCGCACCGCGGCGCTGCTCCAGACGTTTTCCGGCGATCGGAACAGACCGCAACCACGCGACCGCGCCCTCGACGGCGGCGATGATCTCCGGAGTCGGCCGCGGAATCGCCATCAGAAAGCGCACGATCCCGACCGTCTCGCCGCCGGAGAGCGACGGCGGCTCGTATTTGCGGGCCCAGGCGGGGGCGAGCGTCGTCTCGTCGTGTTGGGCGCACCACGCCGTGCGCCGTCCATCCTTCCGGATCTGCGTTTTCAAAATGCAATCGATGCCGCGTTCGACCGCGGCGGCGGCTTTGGCGCGGCGCTCGGCATCGACGAAATCGTAGGGAGCCTGGCCGGCGGCGACGAAGCGGAGGACCTCCATGACGCGGATCATGGCGCCATCGTTGAAGGTGATGTGATCGTAATATTCCCCTCGCAACGGCCAGAACTGCGGCCAGCCGCCGTTCGCATATTGGGCGGCGAGCAGGTAGTCGACGCCGCGCAAAAAGGAGTCGCGGTAGCTCGGTTCGCCCGTCGCCGCCGCGATGCGCGCAAGGAATTGCATGGGCACGGTGGTCGCGTCGTTGTCGAAACTGTTGGCGCGACCGCGGCCTTCCGGAGGGATGTCGTCAGGCGAACGCGGCGGTTTGGTGAGATCGGTGCTCTTGGGCCAGCCGCCTTGGGAAGATTGATAGCGCACGACGCTGTCGGCGACCGCGCGAGCCTCCGACGAGGCATACCACGCCTCGGGCTGGCGCAAGTAGCCTTGGCTCCACGGAGCCGAAGCTGCGGAGGCGACGGCCGAAACGCAGGTGACGGCGACGAAAAACAGTAAACGGACGAGGAAGGATTTCATGGCGAGGGCGCGGAAGCCGGAGCCGCGGCGGTAGATGCAAGTGCGGCTTGTAGCCATGTTACGACCCGCGGGAAGAAATCGGGCTGAAACTTTTCCCATTCGGAAAGCCGATGCGGCGCGCCCGGTGGCGTGAGCAGTTCGCAACGGACGCCGTGCTCGCGGAGCTTGGACTGGAAAGCGGGCGATTGCGCGTAGGGCACGGAATTGTCGGCGTCGCCGTGCACGAGGAGGAAGGGAGGCAGGCCGGCGCGCACATGGTTGATCGGCGACAGCGCGCGCAGCAGCGCAAGCGATTCGGGCGTGAGTTCGGGGCCGCGCGCGAGCAGGCCCTGCTGGGCGCGGCCGAGGACGTGGCCGCGCTTCGGCAACTCCTGCTCGAAATCCGTCAGGGGCGCGAGGCCGACGACGGCCTGCACGCGCACGTCTGCCTCCGGCGCCGTCGCGGCGAAACACGCGAGATGCCCGCCCGCGGAATAGCCCACGAGCGCGATGCGGGTGCCGTCGCCCCGAAATCGTTCGGCGTGAGCCTTGGCCCAGCGCACGGCGGACAGCACGTCGTCGCGGCAGGCCGGCCAACGATGCTGCGGCGCGAGGCGGTAGTTGATCGAGAAGCACGCGAAGCCGGCGGCCGTCAGCGGCTCGAGCAGCGGGGCGATGTCGCCGGCCTTGTCGCCGCCGGTCCAGCCGCCGCCGTGAATCAAGATCGCCATGGGAAACGGCCCCGCGCCGGCGGGCACGCTCGCATCGAGCCGCAGCGTCTCGCCGGCTGCTTCGCCATAGACCATGTCGCGCATGATCGACCGCTCAGCGGGCACGGCGACCGCGACGGGCACCACGGCGAGGACGAGCGCGAGGAGATAGAATCGGTGCATCGCACAAACGCCCCGACGGTCAGGGCACAACGGTGACGATCACGCGTTGGTAACGCGTGAGGCGCGGCGCGCCCTGATCGGTGACCGCGAGGATGATGTGCATGGTGCCGGTGCCCGGTGCCATGACGCGGCCGGTGGGCACCGTGAACCACGCTTTCGGCTGGTCGAAGCCGCGGATCTCCAGCGGCTGGCCGGAGCGCGCGTTGGAAGTCGGAAACGTGCCGGCTTCGAGGTAATAGAACCAGTTATACGACAGCGTATCGCCGTCGGGATCCGCAGTGCCTTCGGCGCTCAAGTCGACGCGGGCACCCCGTTTCACGGTGAGTTCGGCCGCATGGGCGAGCTTGGGCACAGGCGGATGGTTGGCCTCTTTGTAAGGTTTGATCGTCCAATCCATGCGTGCGGCGAAATCGTTTTGGTAGGCCTCACGCCAGCGCCAAATGGTCGCGTGGTTGGTGTCGTGCCAGCGGCCGTCGGCCCCCATGACCTCGTCGTCTGCGTCGCTCCAGAGTGAGCGCGATTCCGGGTAGAGATGCCACTTTTGCGGACGCGGCGTGTAGAGTTCGTAACGCCCGCCCCAACCGCCCCAATCAGGATGTTCGGGGGTGTTTAGACCGTTGGCGATCAGGCCAAGGAAACTCGGGGTGTCACCCTCCATGAGATAGTCCCAACGCGGATACTCAGCGCCAAGCGGCCCTTTCTTGCGGACGTTGCGATCGAGCCACTCGTTCGTGACGAGTGTGAAATCGGCGCCGGGGCAGCGGGCGTGAAAATAGTCGCCACTGATGCCGCTCCACGTGGCGTGGTGGTAAGCGCCGCCCGCACTGAACCCGGGGCTGGCGATGTAAAAGAGGCCGGGAAATTCCTTGCGCAGCCACGGGCCGGAATCGTCCTGATCGGAAATCGCATAGACGCGCACCTTCGCGACGGCTTTCGCCACAGCGTCAGCCGGACGTGTGGCGCGAATTTTCCAAAGGGCCTGGCCGAGGACGTTGGGTCCGCCCCAGACCGGGACCCAAAGCGGTCGGCTGTCGGTCCGGTCAATCGCGCGAATCAACATTTCTGAGGCCGGCGAATCCTTCCCCTCCCCCACTCCGGTCATGCCGTAAACCGGCAGCCCTTGACTCACGAGCGAGAGCAAGTGGGCACCGGTCGGGAAGCCGGGCTCATGTTTTTCCAGATTATCGCGCACCTTGCCGTAGGCCTCGACGATCCGGCGAATGGACTGCGGGGCGACGTGGCTCCGCTGGTGAATCGACGTCGTCGCGATCAAGCCTTCGATTTCAAAATGATTCGCGTAGGTGAGGAACCGCACCAGCGACATGGCGTCGTCGGGCTCGTTTTCGATGTCGGTCAAAACGAAGACCCGCGGCTTTTCACCGGGGGGAACAGCGGACGCAATCACGGCGCCGAGGACAAACAGAACGAGGGATTTCAGTTTCATAGATTAGAGCGCACCGGGCGCGTTGAAATTTTTGGTAACGGCGTCGAGGACCAGGACCCAGTCGTTGCCCGGGGCGGGCGAACCCGGTGGATCAAACGTGGCGGCACCCGCGCCGACCTGGGTGCCGGCCGGCGTGGCTTCGCCGGTGCGGGGATTAAACCACCAGCTCTTTAACGCGCCGCCACCGAGCGCCCGCAGTTGGAGCGTGAAGCTGCGCCCCGTGTAAGTGTAGGCCAGCACGTAGCCGTCGCCGCGCGCGACGAGCACGCGGTCGTATTTCTCTCCCTCGTCGCCGGCGGCGAGCGACTGATCGTTGACGCGGCCGACGAACGGGCGGGAGAGCATCAGATTTTTCAGGTGCCGCATCTGACCGGCCCCGGCGCTGTCGAGCCGCTCCATGAAGAAGCCTTTCGCACCGCTGGCAGGCTTGGTCTCGTGAGGCAGATAGATCTGGCGCACGGAATTTTCTCCGAAGGTGTGACCGGCGGCACCGGCCAACACCGACCACCACGCATACCGGCGGGTGTCGTTGGCGGTCCAGTAGGGTTCCTCGGGTTTGTGCAAACCCTGCGGCGTGTTTTCATAAGCCGGCTCGGCGTCGAGCACCGGGCGCTTCGGGTCAGCCGCGCGCGCTTCGAGGACATAGCGCCAGTTATCTTCTCCGTATTTCCGGCCCTCTGTGTCCTGATCGTAGCGGCGGTGGCCGGACGTGAACAAGTGGAAGTCGAGCCAAGCGGCGTCCTTGAACCACTCGGTGGTCACGATGCGCCCGAAGGGATGAAACGAGACGAGTTGGTGCGGATTGTGGCGGTGCAAGGATTCGCCGATGATCTGCCAGACATCGGCATTTTCGTGACCGCGGGCGGAACCACCGTTGAGCCAGATCACATTTGGCCGATCTTTCATGCGGGCGGCGAGTCGCTCGATGTAGGGACCAACTTGCGCGGCCGTCAGGGGCGTGCGACGCACCATGTGGCTCCAGACCGGCGCGAGCGCGAGATAGATGCCGTGAGCAGCCGCGGTCTCGATGACGTAGTCAACGTGATCCCAATAGTCGTATTGCGCGGGGTCGGACGGCGAAGCGCCGGGCGTGACGTTGAGCCGCGTGATGTCGTCGCCGAGGACGGCCGGACTGCCATTGAAATTCTTGTCGTTGAGAAACTGGACGACGCAGCATTGGACGACGTTGAAGCCCTTCGCGCGGCGGTTTTCGAAATAGATTTTCACCTCGTCGCGGTTGAGCTTCTGCGTGATCAGCCAGGCGGTGTCACCGAGCCAGAAAAACGGCGTGCCGTCGGCGTGCTGGAAGGCACGGCCGTCCGCGCTGACCCGCAACGGACCGTGCGACCACGGAGCGAGGACGGCGGCCCGACCGGCATGACCGGTGGCGGCGAGTGCGAACAGGAGGACGAGGCGTAGGAGGAGCATGGTGGGGGAGTCAGGGTGCAACCGTCACAATCACGCGGCGGTAACGCGTCAGGGGCGGAGTGCCCCGGTCGGTGACCTCGCAAATCAGGTGGAGCGTCTGCCCGGGTCGGGCGGCAGCTGGCACGGTCACGACGGCGTCCGGGCTGACGGCGTCGCGCACGGTGGGATCGCCGGTCGCGTCGCCCGCGGCGCGGTCATGCCACCACCGATACGTCAGTGCATCGCCGTCGGGATCGGAGGTGCCCCGCGCGCTGAGGCGCACCGTGGCGCCCGGACGTGCGCCCATGTCTTCGGCGTGGGCCAGCGCAACGACCGGCGGATGGTTGGCCCCGGCGAACGGCTGCACGCACCAATCCGCGCGCGCAGCGAAGTCGTTCTGCTGCGCGGCGATCCAGCGCCATTGCGGTTCGAGGTAGGCGGTGAGCGCGGCGTCGTTCGGAATTTCCTGCTTCAACCGCTGCCGGCCCCACGCGGAATTCGTATACCACCGACCCTCGGGATAGCGGTAGCCGGGCTCGGAAACAGGATCGAGCCAGGTGTTGTCGCGGACGCGCACAAAACGACCGCCCCACCCACCCCACCCCGGCGACTCCATGCTGCGCAAGCCCGTGTCGACATTGTGCAGAAACGCCGGCGAATCGCCCTCCGAGCGAAAATCTCCCGCGGCGAAACCCCGGTCAGCGGCGACGTGGGCCTTGTAGAGCGCGCAGAGCGGACCATGGCCTTCGAGGATGTTTTTCGTCATCCACGAACCGACGAGATAGGACTGCGGTTCGGCGGGCAGGTATTTTTTCCAGTGATAGAAAAGGGCGATGAACTGATCAGAAATGATCGTGAGGATGCCGTGTTTGCCCCAGTGCGGCCGGATGTAGTTCTGATACGTGGCATCCTGCTCCCAGATGAGGTAGAGCCGGAGCTTGGCGGCAACCGCGGCCATCTTGTCCGGGTGCTTCTCCTCGATCGTCTTGAGCGCACGCGCGATCGTGTTGGTGCCGCCCCACGCCTGCAACCAAACCGGCCGCGCGTCGGATTCGTCGAGCAGCACGCGCACGATGAGCTCGGAGCCGGGCGTGACTTCGGTCATCTCGCCCTCGGCCTTCACGTTGCCGAGCACGGTGCGGGCGCGGAGCAGGTCCGGCGACGGGAAGTTGCGGTCGTGTTTGAGCAGATTCGGGTAAACCGACGCGTAGGCTTGCAGATAAGGTTGCGCCCAATCGTCGCCGGCCCACTTGTGGCCCTGCCAGTGGTATTGCGAACTCGAGGTGACGATGCCTTCGACATCCCATTCGTTGGCATGGAGGAGGAATCGGACCAACGAGCATTCGTCGTCGATTTCCCCGTCGCTGGTCACGATCACGCGCGGTCGGGCCGATGCACCCGTGCTCTCGCTGGCATCCGCGATGAAGGCGCATGTCAGCACTACAACAAGGAGCGGGAGGCGCAGGCTATCCTTCATTGGCGGCGTCCGGAATGGCTTCACTTCAACGGCGAATTCGCCGGGGCCGGCGTCGCGCAGCGCTGGAGTCGCGTGGCGAAATCACGCAGAAAATCGGCGCGCCAACGACTGACCGTCTTCGCCCCTTGCTCAAGGCCTTCCCGCCAACGCGGATCGGGATCGTCGATCCACCAATTCGCATACAACGGCGACGGAGTTTTCGCACGGGACGGGTCCGGCAGTGCCGAGGTAAACGAACCGGTTCGCCCGTCCAGGCCGGGGTGATTGCTCGCGATCCGATAGGAAAACGTGCGCGCGTCCTTGGGACTAAACAGAAAATGCCAAGCTCCGTCGCCACTGGGAAAACCGGCGAACTCCTGTTTATCGACGACCAGCGTAGCCTTGGGATCGGCCGGCGCGGCGCCTCCGGGACGATAAACCAAATCCACGATCGAGTAGACCTCGACGATGTCGCCAGCCGAGGGCGGCTTTTCAAAGGTGTGACGCGGCCGCTCCCACGCGCGCACAAAATGCCCACCCCACGAATCTCCCGTGGGATTCTCGGGGGTGGCCCCCAACACGTAGGCGAGCGACGGCGTGTCGCCCATTTTGATTTTCGGTGCGATCGTGACGAAATAATCGCCGAGGGCTCCGCGGCCTTTCACGTGGGTCGTGACAAACGCTGCGTTGCCGAGCTCGCCGGATTGGTCGCCTCCGGTGAACCAGCCGCGGTAGGTCGAGTTCGCCTCGATGATCCAGAGATCGCGATGTTCGCGGGCGAGGTAGTCGTAGGCCGTCGTGGACCATTTCTTGTTCGGTCCGCCGATCCAGTAAACCCGCAGCTTGGACTTGATCGAGGGATCGTCGTGCACGGCTTGCGCCAGATCGTCGATGCCGCCCCAGACGAGCAGCCATAACGGCCGCGCATCGGCGCGTTTCGCGCAGGAAACAATCCAATCGGAACCCTCCGTGCGCGCGCCGAAGCCCCGCAGGTCGGCGGAATCGAGCCCGCCCTGTTTGCTGATGCTGCGCAAATGAACGGGCGTCGGGTAACGCGGCGAATGGGTCCGCAAATTCGCGTAGTCGCGCGCGTAGAGATCAACGAGATCGAGCAGGTGTTGTTTGCGATTGCGCCCGGTGCCCCACGGCGACGCGATCATTCCCTCAAGATCGATAACGTCGGCGTAGACCAACAGATGCACCAGCGACTGGAAGTCGTCGAAATCGGTGCCGCCGATGTCGGTCGACACAATCACGCGCGGGCGCGCGGGCTCGGCCGCAATGGCCGGCAAGATGGCGCACACCGCCAACAACGCGACGAAGCCCACGTAGCTGTGGACTTGAGCGAGCGGACGGCAAACCGCTCGCGCTCGCTCGCGGCTAAGCAAGAAAAGAATGAAGCCACTCATGTCAGGATTCGCGCCCCCGCGCGTTGAGTTTGTCGATGGCGACCGCGACCAAAATGACGATGCCCTTGATGACCTGTTGCCAAAACGGAGAGACGTTAAGGAGGAAGAGGCCGTTGTTGAGCACTCCGATGATGAGACAACCGAGGACCGTGCCCCAGACCGAACCGCGGCCGCCGGAGAGCGAAGTGCCGCCGATGACGACCGCGGCGATCGAGTCGAGTTCATAGCCGAGGCCCGCGTTCGGTTGCGCGGAGTCGAGGCGGGCGGTCACGATGAGGCCGGCGACACCCGCCAGCGCGCCCGCGAGTGTGTAGACGGCGAGCTTGATGCGCGGGACATTGAGGCCGGTGAGGCGAGCGGCGCGCTCATTGCCACCGACCGCATAAATGTGGCGCCCGAATCGCGTGCGGCGCGTGACCACGACAAACACTGCTACGAGGGCGAGCATGATCCACACGGGCATCGGCATACCGAGAAACGCACCGGTCCCGAGAAAGCCGAAGGTCGCGCCGAGCGACGTCACGGGAAAACCTCCGGTCCACAACATCGTGAGTCCGCGCGCGATCGACAGCATGCCGAGCGTCGCGACGAAGGGCGGCAGCTGAAATCGCGTGATCGCAAAACCATTGAACCAACCGGCCGCTCCGCCCACCGCGATCCCGGCGGCGATTGCACCGGTGACAGTGAATTCCAGCCGCGCATCGAGGGCGCCCAGCACGACACCGTTTTTCAACAGCCCGGCCGCGACAGCGCCAGCCAGCCCGAGGATCGCGCCGACGGAGAGATCGATGCCCCCGCTGAGGATGACGAGGGTCATGCCGATCGAGAGGCAGAGATTCACCGAGATCTGCCGGAGAATATTCCAGCCGTTGTCCGGTGTAAGAAAATTGTCGGAGAGCACCGACAGGGCGCCAACCATGAGCGCGAGGGCGAACAGCGATTGGAAGCGGCGCAGGGAGAACGTGGATTTCGTTTCGCTCATATCAGGCGGCGGTGGCGGTTTTGCCGGGCAACGCGGCGGCGAGGACTTTCTGCGGCGTGGCATCGGCGCGGGCGAGCTCCGCCGTTTGCCGGCCCTCGCACATCACCAGCACGCGGTCGGACAAAGCCAAAATCTCGGGCAACTCCGACGAGACAACGATGAGTCCGAGGCCGAGCTGCGCGAGTTCGTCGATGAAGGCGTAGATCTCCCGCTTTGCATTTACGTCGATACCCCGCGTCGGTTCGTCGAGGAGGAGAATCTTCGGGCCCGTCGCGAGCCACTTGGCGAGAATCACTTTCTGTTGGTTGCCGCCGGAGAGGTTGACGATCAGCTGACCGAGCGACGGCGTCTTCACGCGGAAACGCTCGATGTAAGGCGTGAGGTAGGCCGCCTCGCGCCGCTCGCTCACAAAACCGCCGTGCAAAGTCCGCTCCAGGCTCGCGAGGCTCGCGTTGGCCGCGACGCTCATCGGCAGCACCAAGCCGTCGCGTTTGCGATCTTCTGGTGCGAGGGCGAGTCCCGCGGCGATGGCGGCCGCGGGAGAAACAAATTTCACGGCCTGACCCTCGAGAAAAATCCGGCCGGTGGCACGCGCTGCATGAAGACCGAAAAGCGTTTCGAGGAGTTCGGTCCGGCCGGCCCCCACAAGGCCAAAAATCCCCAACACTTCGCCGCGCCGCAATGTGAACGAAACGTTTTCGACAAGAAAGGGCCGCCCCACGCCCACCCCGGGGAGCGTGATCGCCTCGGCCCGCAGAAGTTCTTCACCGACGGTCGGGAGTGATTTTTGATAGGTTTCTTTGGATTCCCGTCCGGCCATCAGCCGCACGAGCGACTCGCGGGTAAGATCCGCAAACCGCGACTCACCGACGACACGGCCGTCGCGCATTACGGTGACGTCGTCGCAGACTTGGGCGAGTTCCTCGAACTTGTGGGTGATGTAGATCAACGCGACTCCCCGCTTCTTCAGCTCGGCAATCACCCCGAAAAGCACGTCCACCTCGTGCGCCGAAAGCGAGGATGTCGGTTCGTCGAGAATGAGCACGCGGGCTTCTTCCGAGACGGCGCGGGCGATCTCGACCAGTTGCTGTTGCCCCACCCGCAGATCCGCGATGAGCGCAGTCGGCTCGACCGCCAGATCGAGGCGCTTGAGCACGGCGGCCGCGGCGGCGTTGAGCCGCGGAAAGTCAATCAGGCCGAACCGCGTGCGCGGCTCCCGACCGAGGAAAATATTTTCGGCCACCGAGAGGTGGGGAATCAGGTTCAGTTCCTGAAAGACGATGGCGATGCCGGCCGCGAGTGCGGCCTGCGGACCGGAAAAAGTGACCTCCCGCCCGTCGAGCCGCAACGTGCCGGCATCCGGCGGAAACACGCCCGAGAGGATGTTCATGAGCGTCGACTTGCCTGCACCGTTCTCGCCAAGCAGCGCCAGCAGCCGGCCGCGCCGCGCCCGCAGCGCCACGCCGTCGAGCGCACGCACGCCGGGAAAAGATTTCGTGATACCCTGCGCTTCGAGGAGTGTGTCGGCGTCAGTGAGCATCAGCGGAATTCGACGCGGACCGGAACGATGGTCAGCAGCGGCTCACCGGCTTCGACCGCGCTTTCGGGCGCTTCGGCGCAGCCGACGAAGTGAACCGTGGCGCCCACCTCCGCCTTTTCGCGGAGCAGCGGCAGAACGTTTTTCTCAACGAGCGTGTTTAGCGCGGCGGAGAGATCGTTGAACTCCTGCAAGCCGGGGAACGAGTTAACATCAAGCAGGCCGCAGCCGTCGCGCACGGTGTTGCCGAACACGGGACCGAGGCGCACGACGACGATTTCCGATTCTGCCCCGGCCGGAGCGAGACGAAGCAGGTTCTTTTCGCGGGCCACGATCTTGGCGCTGCCGCGCAGGAAGAAATAGGCGGTGCCGAGGCCGGCTGCTTTGGCGAACTGCGTTTTGGCCGCTTCTGCGTTGGCGCGGATCGCGGGTGCAAGTTTACCCAGTTCGACCGCGCGCTCATGGGCGGCCGGAAGGTCCTTCTGCCAGAAATTCGCGGCGGCAATACCGGCGTCGAATGCCGCGGGAGCAGGCGCCGCCCTGGCGGCCGGGGCCGCGGTCCGCGCAGGCGCAGTGGACCTGGGCGAAAGCGGAATGACGCGGAAGAGCGGAAAGAAATAGAGCAGAACGGCGAGAACCGCGGCCGCGAGTAGGGCGGACTTCAGTCCGCCCCGGCGCAGCGTGTCGCTCTGAGGGCGGGCTGAAGCCCGCCCTACTGGCTCACTTGCGGCCATAGTCGCCAAACTTCTTCACGTTGGCTTTCGTCACGAGCTCCACGGCGACCGGCGTGCGTTGGGGGAATTTGCGTTCGCCCTTGATATACTTGTCGGCGTTTTCCGCGGCCGAGCGCGCCATGGTCTTCGGAAACTGCATCACGGTCGCAGCGATCTTTCCCTCGGCGACCGCCTTCACGACGTCATCGGCGCCATCGAAGCCGAACACCTTGACTTTGCTCGCTTTGCCCGCGGCCAACAGTGCCTGGTAGGCGCCCATCGCCATGGCGTCGTTGCCACAAAACACCGCGTCGATGTCGGGATTGCGCTGGAGGAGAGCCTCGAGGACTTCGAGGGCTTTGCTGCGGTCAAACTCGGCGCTTTGTTGCGCGACCATCTTCAGACCGGGAAAGCGATCGACGACGGAGTGAAACCCCTTCGAGCGGTTCCACGTGTTCGTGTCGGCCACAATGCCGAGGAGCTCGACGTATTTTCCGGTCTCGCCGACTTGTTCGACGAAGTATTGGCCGAGCGCGACGCAGCCCGAATAGTTGTCGGACAAAATCTGGGAAGTGGCCGCATCGTTGGCCTCGATCTCGCGGTCCATGCAGAATACAGGAATGCCGGCGGCCTTGGCCCGGCGGACGTTGGCAATGGAGCCCTTCGCGTCGGTGCAGTTAAAGAGCACCGCGCGGTAGCCGGAGGAGATGAGATTGTCGAAATGCTGCGACTCCTTCGCCGGATCATTCTGCGAATCGAAAATCACGGCGTCGTAGCCAAGCTCCTTCGCACGGTCGCGAGCGGTCTCGGCGAGGACGACGAACCACGGATTGTTCAGCGTGGAAACGACCACGGCGACTCTCCGGCCGGCGGCGGAGGCGGACAATGCGACCGCGACAAACGCGGCCAAGCAGGTGAAGTAGCGGACGAATCGGGAAGACATCAGGGTTGGGGGGTTGAAACGAAAATGGAGAATTGAATTTTGAGATACAACGTCGCACCGGCGCCCCGTTGAATCCGCCAAACTCCGGCCACGCGCGGACACGGTGCGGGACGGTGCGAACGGGCCATGAGGCAGGTGGGGGGCATTTTCAGGTCGGCCAACAGAACCGGCCGCCATCCTTGGCGAACGACCGATTGCGCTGGCGTGATGACAACCTAACACATCTTTTTGCTAGCAGTCTTCCGTGTTTCTGGATTTTTCCAGCGGTATCCTAAGCCCCCGTGCCCGCCAAATCGCCTCCCCTTTCCTTCGACCCGAACCGCCCGGATTTCGCACCGTATGGACTCACCTGCGTGCATTGGCGGCCCTCGCCGATGCGGCGCCCCGACCACCATAATGAAGTGGAGCTCAATTTCCTCGAGTCCGGCTCGGTCACCTACCTGCTGGGAGGCACCAAAACCGTCGTTGAAGCCGGCAAACTCGGTGTCTTTTGGGCGGCGATTCCGCACCAGATCATCGATTTTGGCGCAGATACCTCCTACTACGTCGCCACAATTCCGTTACAGTGCTTCCTCCAGTGGCGGCTCCCGGAGAAATTTGTGCAGCCGCTCATGCAAGGACTCCTCGTCAGCGAATCCACGGCGGAACGGGCCCAATCAGACACCCAATTGTTCGAACATTGGGAGAGCGATCTGTTGACGAAATCGGCGGAGCTGGAGCGCCCGGTTCTCCTGGAAATGCAGGCCCGTCTGATCCGGCTGGCGCTGGGCATTCCCGCCCAGAAAAATCCACGCACGAAGCGGGATCGCATCGCGACGATCACCGAAACCGGGCTCAACAAAGTCGAACAAATGGCCTGCTTCATCGCCCAAAACTACACCGAAAAACTGACCGTCCAACAGATCGGCGAGTTCGTGAAACTGCACCCGAACTACGCCATGAATTTGTTTCAAAAAACGTTCGGCACGACCTTGATCAACTACCTCACGCAGCACCGCGTTTCGCATGCGCAGCGGTTGCTGGCCACCACGGACCAGACCGTCACCGAGATCGCCTTTCAATCGGGCTTTCTCTCGATCAGTCGTTTCAATGACGCGTTTCGCCGGGCCTGCGGATGCTCTCCCCGCGAATACCGGAAGTCCCACGAGCTGAGCGAGTCGACGCTGCCAGTTCGCTAAACGAAAGCGCGGCGGGGGATCGCAAGATCCGGTCACAAATTAGTATTCCGGCACTTCTTGCCACTCGGCGGGTTAACTACGCCGAGACGTCGTATTGCAGCGTGCGCAGTCCTGCCTGGAACTGCCCTCCGGCTGCGAGTGTTGCGCGGCAGCAGGTCCCCAACCCTCAGCATCGAATCCTACCCACGCACCACCGGCCGATGGACAGTCGGCTGGTTCAACCGCAGTTTCGTCGACTCTATTGCCACGGCCCGCGCCGATGCCACGCGCGACACCGGCCGAGTTCAACCTCGGCAGTGCAGCCGCAGCGGCGACGAACTCAGTCTGTCTCAGTCGCTCCATGAGGTGGGCTTCGTGCCCCGTCCGCAGCACGGCGAGTCGCTTTCGCAAGCTCGCGAAGTTTGCGAAGAGGGCCTTCACCGCAGCCACGGCGTCTGCCGCGCTATCCCCTACGTCACGACCGCGCTCTACCTCACATTCAGACTCCCCGCGCGTTACGTCACCGGCCACTTGCCCGACATCCATGCCGGTGCATTTCGAACTCCGCCCCCGCCCAACCGGCGACCGATGCCGGTGCTCTGTGGCCCAACATCGCCCCACGTTTCGCCGGCCACGCCCTCGACCTCCGCGCGCACGAGGCCGGGCAGACCGCGCTGATCATCGGTCCCGTCCGCCCGCAACGCGGCCACGGTGGCGCGCACTGCGACGCCCCGGTCGCTGTGACCTCTGCGGATTCCGTTCGCATTGGGCGAGGGTCCAATTTTCGGTTCGCGTTCGCCGGCTTCCGATTCGCCAATCCGCTGATCGCCTGTGTTCTCGCCTTCCCACCGTTTTGCCGCCGCCCCGCCCGCGACTATTCGCCGCCGTCCCTCGACCGCGTGGTTCGCGGTCGGCGCCGCACTCCTCTTCTCCGCCCGCGCACTCGCCGCCGCCCCCGAGCCCGGCGCCGCGGGTTGGCAGTTGCCCGCGACAGCGGCCCGGTGGGTCAGCGGAGAATTTCGCCAACTTGACGACCGGCGCCGCGCGCTCCAACGCGCACTGACCGCGTTGCCTGCCGTGCCGGACAACGACCCCGGCGCGCGCCTCGGCTGGCGCATCTACGACTACCAATCGCGCCCGTGGCGCGGCGAAGTCTGGGCTGAAATCGATTTCGGCGAACCGGTCGACTTCGACGCCGTCGTGCTCATTCCGGCCTACCTCGCCACACCCGATTTCCCGGGCCCCGGCTACGGTTTTCCCGTGCGCTTCCGCGTCGAAGCTATCGCCGACGACACTTCGCCGCGGATTCTCGCGGACTTCACCCACGCCGATTTCCCGAAACCCGGTATCCTGCCCGTTTGGCTCCCCGCCGAGGGCGGCCGCGCCCGCCGTATCCGTTTCACTGTCACCCAACCGTGGATGCTCGGCCAGGGCCTCCACGCCTGCGCCCTTGGTGAGTTCATGGTGCTGAGGGGAGCGCTCAACCTCGCGACCGGCCGCCGCGGCGTTACGATTCGCACCGGCGATTCGCGCGAAAGCGCTCCGGCATGGAGCCGGGAAAATCTCATCGACGGTCAATCCCTGCTCGGCGCGCCGCTGGGCCTCGGACCACCCGATTCCGCCACCATCGGCCATTGCTGGCACTCCCAGCTTTCGCGTCGTGCCGACACCGTGAAATGGGTCCAGATCGACCTAGGCGACGCCCGGGAACTCGATGAGGTGCGCTTGATTCCGGCGCGTCTTCCCCAGCGGCTCCATCACGAGGGCTACGGCTTTCCGCTCCGGTTCCGCGTCGAAGCCTCCGACGATCCCGACTTCACGCGCAGTCACCTCCTCGCCGATCACACCGCGGCCCCGTTTACGAATCCCGGCTTCAACTCCGTTACCATCCCCGCGGGTCTTACCGCGCGCTACATTCGCGTCACCGCCACCGAGCTCCAGCACCGCGGCGACGGCCAATACCACTTTGCGCTCGCGGAACTCCAGGCCTACGCCGGCGGCCGCAATGTCGCGCGCGGCGCCCCCGTGAGCTTCCTCGATAATCTGGAAGCCGGTCCCAACTGGCGCGCCGCGTTTCTGACCGACGGTGCCCGCTGGGAACATCAGCTCGGCGAATGGCCCGTCTGGCTGCGCGGCCTCTCCGATCGCCGCGAACGTCTCGCGCAACTCGCCGACCTCGACGCCGCACTCGCCAAACTCCTCCCTGCCCTGACCCGCCTCGTGGCCTGGTCCCTCGGTGGCGTCGCCGTCGCCTCCGCCCTCGCCCTCCTCGCCGCCTACTACCGCCTCCAGTTGCGCCGCAACCGCGAAGCCGACGCGTTGCGGCGCCGGATCGCCGCCGATCTTCACGATGATCTCGGCAGCAACCTCGCCAGCATCGCGATTCTCAGCGAAATCTGCCTGCAGGCCCGGGGCCCCGTTCCGCGCGCCGACCTCGCGGAACTCCACACGCTCGCCCGCGAGACCGCCGGGGCCCTGCGCGATATCACGTGGTTCATCCGCCCCGATCACCACACCCCCGAACAGTTTCTTGAACGCCTCCGCGCCACCGCGCGCCGCCTGCTCGCCGGCGTCGAGTGGACCCTCGAAGCCGACGCTTTCACCGGCGCACTCGCACTCGATACCCAGCGCCACGTGCTCCTCGCGCTCAAGGAAACCCTGCACAACATCGTGCGCCACTCCGGCGCCCGTCACGTGCAGGTCCGCCTCGCCACCGCGACCCACACCTTCACGCTCACCGTCGCCGACGACGGCTGCGGCATGGATCCCGCGACGATTCCCGAAGGCCAGGGTTTCGCGAGCCTGCGCCACCGCGCGCAACTCCTTGGCGGCGAAACTCGCATTCGCACCGCGCCCGGTCAGGGCACCACCATCACGTTCACCGGCCGCCTCCTGCCCGCCTCCGCTGCTCCCCGCCATGTCTGATTCTCTCCGCCCCGTCTGGCTCATCGAGGACAACGCCTCCCTTCGCCGCAACGTCGCGCGCGTCGTCGACTCCGTGCCGGGCTTCCATTGCTCGGGCCTCTTCCATCGATGCGAAGATGCACTCGCGCGCCTCCGCGATTCGGCCGCCCCGCGCCCCGCCGTCATCCTTCTCGACGTCGGCCTGCCCGGTATGAGCGGCCTCGACGGCATCACCCACATGAAGGCTGCCGCCCCGGCCGCGCAGATCGTGATCCTCACCGCCTTCGAAGACGACGAGAAGATCTACCGCGCCATTTGCTCCGGCGCCTCCGGTTACCTGCTCAAATCCGCTTCGCTCGCCGAGCTCGCCGCCGCCCTCGCCGAAGTCGCCGCCGGCGGTTCGCCCATGACTCCCCGCGTCGCCCGCCGCGTCCTCGAGATGTTCAGCCGGCTCGCCCCGCAGCCCGCCGCGCAGCTCCTTTCCCCGCGCGAACGCCAGGTCATCGAGCTCATGGCCGAGGGTCTCACCAACAAGGAAATCGCCGCCCGCCTCTCACTCAGCATCCACACCGTCGTCGAATACGTCGGCGACATTTACGGCAAACTCCACGTCAACACCCGCGCCGGCGCCGTCGCCAAGGCCTTTCGCTCCGGCTGGATGTAGTCGCCCAGCCCCCGCGATTGCGGGGGTGGTGCGCCGCCCGTGGAAGCGCTATTCTCGCATGCTCCACCCCGATCTTCCGTTGATGAAAATCCTCCTGACTCTCACTGCTGCATTCATCGCCGCCACTCTCCCC
>CALRZR010000164.1:0-17774 GCA_943372705.1 Opitutus sp. GAS368
GGATGTGTTGCGCGCGAACGGCCAAGAGGAGGCGGCCGTGAAGGTTGAGGTCGCGCTGCGGCAGCGTGGCGCGTTGGGCGATCCGCGAACGCTGGCACTTTTCTTCGCGACGCGCGGTGAGCAGGCGGAAAAGGCAGTGCGAATGGCGCGTGAGGAGTTGGCTGATCGCGCCGATGTGCACACCCAAGACGCGCTGGCGTGGGCGTTGGCGGCGATCGGCGATCTGGCCGGGGCCGAGGTCGCGATGCGCGCGGCGCTTGCGGAAGGCACGCGGGATGCGCGGCTTTTTTTACACGCCGGCGAGATCGCCACGGCGCGTGGGCGGCCGGCGGCGGCGCAGGCCTATTTCACTCAAGCGAAGCAAATTTCCGCTACGCTCACACCGAGCGAACAGGCGCGGCTCGCGAGCCGTGTTGAGGGCGGTTCGGCAACCGTGCGCGCCGATTGAGTGCCATTTTTCTCAGGTCAACAACCACATCATACCCATGAAATCCAACTGCAGTTTCAAATCGGCCAGCATGCTTTGCACGCTCGCCCTCATCACCGCGATCGGCCCCGTGCCGTTGCGCGCATCCAGCCATATGGACGCCCCGCTCATCACGCTGGATGCCTCGGCCAACACCACGGATGTGTATGCGTTTGTCGCGCAGCGCAACGGCGTGAAATACCTCGACGTCGCGCTGGCGGTTTACCCGCATCAGGAGCCCGGGGTCGGACCGAACAAATACGGTTTTGATGCCACCGTGCTTTACCAACTCTTCCTCGCCAATCCGACGACAGGAGCCGATCTGGTGGCTTACCAATTTCAGTTTGCGGACAGCTACAAGACGCAGAACACGATCTTGCAGTCTTACACCGGCGTCGTCGCGACGAACGGTGACGCGGCCCAGAATTTCACGCAGTCCTACACGGTCACGAAGGTCGCGGGCGGGACAAGCACCGTCCTCGGCAGCGGTATCGTGCCGCCGAACAATCAGGGCGTGGCTACGCCGAAATACAACAAGGGTGACAGTGGTCTCAACATGGCGAAAGACGGTGTCGCGGATGCGTCTTCGCTCGACGACTATACGCGCGGCGCCGTGGCGACGCTTGGCTCGAGCGGCTATCGGGCGTTTGCCGGTCAACGTGACGATGCCTTCTACGGCGATATCAATTCGATCTTCGATTTGCTGTCCCTGCGGTCCGGTCCGAACAACCGCTACGACAGCCAAGGCGGTTTCAATGTTCACATGATGATCCTCGAAATTCCCCTTTCGGACATCGCGGGCGGAGATCAGCAGACAATCGGTGTTTACGCCACGACCAGTCGGCGCGCGACAACGGTCCTCACCGATGGAGCAGCATCGGCGGGCACGACGGCGACCGGTCCGTGGGTGCAGGTGGGGCGGCAGGGAAATCCGCTTTTTTGCGAGGCCTTCATCGCGATCAAGGACAAGGATCTCTACAATCGCACGAAGCCGACAAGTGACGCCGCGTTGTTCAAGGGTTATGCAGAGAACCCGGAACTCGGGGTGTTGATCAATGCACTCGTGCTCAAGGGCGATGTGGCGCCGACCAAGGCGCGGGGCGATCTCGCGGCGATTTTTATCCCTGATGTGATCAAAGTAGACTTGTCGACGGCGCGTGCGCGTCTGCCCGGCGGCGGTGCGACAAATGCGGTATTGGCGGACGACGCGGGGTATTCGCGGCTGAGTATTTTCGGCGGCGATGTGCTGGAGAGCCCGGTGGTAGGGCATCCTTTCCGTCTGCCGGGCAGTGCGATTGGCGCGGACGCGGCGAAGTCCTATGTTCCCGGCGGTTGGCCGAACGGCCGGCGCATCGGCGAGGATGTGATCGATATCGGAGTTACCGCAGTGATCAGCGATCTGCGGACATTGCCGCTCGTGATCCGTTCGGCCGCAGGCATCGACAACGTCGACAGCAACGATATGATCTTCAACAAGGTTTTCCCGTATTCGGCATCTCCGCACAACGGCCGAAATTTTGAGCATAACCCACGTCAAGTGGCCTCACCGTTGTTGAACATTTCGGCGCGTGGGGTGGCGGGCGGCGGGGCGAATTCACTGATTGGCGGCTTCGTGATTCGCGGAAACCAACCCGTTGCGGTGCTCGTGCGCGCACAGGGAGCATCCCTGGCGGCTCTCGGGGTGCCGGGCAATTTGGCGGATACCACGCTCGAAGTCTGGCAAGGCGGCACGATCGTCCAAGCGAACGACAATTGGAAGGCGCCGGCCGCCGGCGGGGCAACGGCGGCGGCGATCACCGCTACCGGCTATGCGCCGGGAGCGGACAGCGATTCGGCCATGCTCCTGACCTTGCAACCGGGCGCCTATACGACAGTGGTCCGCGGCAAAGACGGTGCAACCGGAGTGGCGATCGTGGAGGCGTTTCTCACCCAGTAGATTGGTTGGACCGGGCGCCATAGGGCACCCAAAGGGAAGGTCATCGTGATGACCGAAAAATTCACGGTGTAAGCAAAGGCCCGCGGCGACGCGGGCCTTTTTATTTTGATGAATCGCACCACCCGGAGCGTTCAGTTTATCTCGGTGTGACGGCCGATGGCGTTCTGGTAGGCTTGGTGGAGCTGAAAGGTCTGCCAGGCGCCGAGTTTTTGGCCGAATTGGGCGCCGATGTAGAGGAGCACGGCGATGGCGGCCATCGAGCCGGTTATCCAGAAACCCCATGGCGAGGAGCCGACAAACAGCTGCGCGCCGCCGAGAATGCCGGAGAAGGTGCCGAGCAACCCCGTGATGAGGTAACCGTAGAGGAAGACGGACCAGATCTCGATTTCCGGGCCGTAAATGCCCTCGATCCGCGTCGAGCCTGTGCCGGTGGACTCAAAGCCGAGAAAGAGACGGGGAGACCAGTAGCGGCGCTCTTGGGCTGCGAAGTGGATGCCGATGAATTCAGGGAGCGCCTTAATTTCGAAGGCGGGGTTTTGCGCGGCGAGGGAGCGGAGTATCTTTTCCCGAGCTTCCTGGGGCGAGAGGTTCAACGTATCTTCAAAACGCGGACGAACGCGAAAGCTGCTCATGGCGGGGTGACGGAATGGGGTGGGAGGGATCGGCAGGGGAAGCCGAGTGGGGTGGCGGGAGGGATAGAAAGCGTCCGGCAATCGTCAAATACACATTTTGTGGAGACGGTCGGTGTGGCCGGGCAAAAGGGCGCGCCAAGCCGATGGCCGTGTCCGCGGGTTGCTGTGCGAACTCGAAAAATAGAAACGCCACCGCGCCGAGATTGGCGACGGTGGCGGGAGGGGGATTGCGGACAAGGCCGCAACGAGCCTGCGCGATGCTACGAACAGAGCGCGATGTCGGCGGCGCGGGAGCGGTTACGAGAACAGATCCGTGGGCGTGCGGCTCATGAAGTCTTCCATGTAGGCCGTGGTGGCTTTGCCCTCGATGAAAACGGGGTCAGCCATGATGGCTTTGTGGAGGGGAATCGTGGTTTTGATGCCGCGGATGAGATACTCGCTGAGGGCGCGATACATGCGCTCGAGCGCGACTTTGCGCGTGCCGCCGTAGGTGATGAGCTTACCGATCATCGAGTCATAATAGGGCGGGATGGTGTAGCCGCTATAAGCGTGGGAATCGACGCGAACGCCGTGGCCGCCGGGTGAGTAGTAGAGGCCGATGGTGCCGGGGGAGGGGGCGAAGTTGCGGGCGGGGTCCTCGGCGTTGATTCGGCACTCGATCGCGTGGCGGTCGAACTTGATGTCGCCTTGGTCGAAAGAGAGTTTTTCGCCGTTGGCCACGTGGATCTGCTGCTTGATGAGGTCGATCCCAGTGACTTCCTCGGTAACGGGATGCTCCACCTGAATGCGGGTGTTCATCTCAATGAAGAAGTAATTACCCTTGGCATCCACCAGAAACTCGATCGTGCCGGCGCCCTCATAAGCGGCGGCTTCGGCGGCTTTGATAGCGTGTTTGCCCATTTTCTTGCGCAAATCGGGGGTCAGGAAGGGGGAGGGAGACTCCTCGATGAGCTTTTGGTGGCGGCGCTGGACGGAGCAGTCGCGCTCGCCGAGGTGGACGATTTTGCCGTGAGAGTCGCCGAGGACCTGAAACTCGATGTGGCGGGGCTTTTCGACGTAGTGCTCGATGTAAACCGCGCCGTTGCCGAAGGCTTTTTCGGCTTCGTTGCTGGCGACGTGGTATTCCTTGGCGACCGAGATGTCGTTGTGGGCAATGCGCATGCCGCGGCCACCGCCGCCGGCGACCGCTTTGATGATAACCGGGTAACCGATCTTGCGGGCGATTTTTACGGCTTCGTTCTCCGACGTGACCGGGCCGTCAGAGCCGGGGACCAAGGGCACACCGGCTTTGCGGACGGTGTCTTTGGCGACCGATTTGTCGCCCATCATCTTGATCGACTTAGACTTGGGTCCGATGAACTTGATGTTGCACGATTCGCACTGCTCGGCGAATTTGGCGTTTTCCGAAAGAAATCCGTAGCCGGGGTGGATGGCGTCCACATCGGCAATCTCTGCTGCGCTGATGATGCGATCGGCGCGCAGGTAGCTATCGGCGCTGCGGGGGCCGCCAATGCAGATGGCCTCGTCAGCCAATTGGACGTGGAGCGATTGGACGTCGGCCTCGGAGTAGACGGCGAGGGTCTTGATACCCAGCTCACGGCAGGCGCGGACGATGCGAAGGGCGATTTCACCGCGATTGGCGATGAGGATTTTTTGGATCATGTCGGTAAACGAGAAACCACCCGACCTAGCCGAGGGCGCCGGGCGAGAAGCGCGGCGCTGGCGGGGGAAGGGTGGTTTGGTGCTGTAAGATGATGGTTTAGGCCTGCTTAATCTTGAAGAGGCGTTGTCCGTATTCGACGGGTTGCCCGTTTTCGACGAGGACCTCGAGGACGGTGCCTTTGGCTTCGGCCTGAATCTCGTTCATGATTTTCATGGCCTCTATGATGCAGACGACGCTCGTCTCGGTGACTTTGGTCCCGGTGTCGGCGAAGGGCTTACTTTCCGGCGACGCCGCGCGGTAGAATGTGCCAACCATGGGCGACTTGATGTAGCCGATGCCGGTTTCATCTTGGGCCGGAACCGGGGCGGCGGGGGCTGCGGCCGGTGTTGCGGCGGCCGGGACGGGAATCGGCGGATTCGTATCAAAACCGGGGAACGGCGGGTTAGATCCGCGCCCGGATGAAACGAAAGGCAGGCCGTTGGCGCCGCGCCGGATCTTGAGCTTGAAGCCCTCTTCTTCGACCGCGAACTCGGTAAGTTCCGAGCGTTTCATAAGGTCGATGATTTGTTTGATTTGTTTTAGGTCCAAAGGAAGCCTTGGTTGAGTTAGAGGCTGGCTAAAGTCGTTAGTGATGAAATGCGGTCGGTCGTTCAAAAGAAAACGCGGGCCCCAATCAATCTTGGATTTTTCGTGATCCTCGAAAATTAGGGGATTTCGCTGAAAATGACCTGATTCTTCGATAATCGAGGGCTTTTTTCCCTGAAATTGGCCATTTTTGATGCGGTGAAGTTTGAAGAATTTATCTTTTCGTGCGGAGATAAATAGTCGATCCGGAGGCGTTTTTGAGGCGTTTTTCGGGTTTCTAGGGCTGTGCGGACGAAGTGCTTTTGCGGCCGCGCAAGGACGAGATTTTCGTGTTTTTGGCGGTAGCTGTGGGCTGGTTTTTTGGGAAACCAGCTGCCGCAGGGGGGCAACGGAAGCCTCGTTTTGAGCCAAAACGCCGTCTATGCCGCTCGTTCGAGCGCAACACGCGTGCCGCGCGGTGGATACTCAATTGGGGTCGCGGTTACGAACCAAATAGCATCTCGTGCCCGTTCGGATGGATGAAACGGGTATCGACGTAGAAGTTCGGCCCCGCCGGGCGTGCCTCGTTGCGGGGCCCGGTTGGCTGGCGCGGCTATCGCCGGCCTAGTTCAGTCCGCGACGCCTGAGCAGTGGTTTGAGGTCGGGTGCGCCGCCGGTGAAGTCTTTGAATAGGGTCATAGCGTCCTCGCTACCCCCGCGGGATAGGAGCTTGGCTCGGAAGCGGTCGCCGTTGGCCCGGGTAAGGCCGCCGTTGGCCTTGATCCAGTCGACCGTCGTGGCGTCGAGGACTTCGCTCCAAATATAGGAATAGTAGCCGGCCGAGTAGCCGCCCGCGAACGTGTGTGAGAAGTAGGTCGTGCGGTAGCGGGGTGGCACCGGAGCGAAATCGACCCCATATTTCTTCAGGGCGGCGGCTTCGAACGCGAGCACGCCGTCGGCTTCGGGGACAGCGGCGGCGTCGATTTGGTGCCAAGCTTGGTCGAGGAGCGTGGCGGCGAGGTATTCGGTGGTCTTGAACCCTTGATTGAACGTATCGGCTGCCTTTACCTTGGCGAGGAGTTCGGCGGGGAGGGGGGCGCCGGTTTGGTGATGTTTTGCGTAATTTTTGAGGATTTCAGGCCAAGTCATCCACATTTCGTTCACTTGGGAGGGGTATTCGACGAAGTCGCGAGGAACGGAGGTTCCGGCGAACCGGGGGTATTTCACGTTGGAAAACATACCGTGCAGCGCGTGGCCGAACTCATGGAAGGCGGTGTTGACCTCGTCATAGGTCATCAACGTCGGTTGGCCGGCGGGCGGTTTGGGGATGTTCAGGTGGTTCGCGATGACGGGCTTCGTGCCGAGGAGGGAACTCTGGGGGACGTAGGCACTGGCCCAAGCGCCGCCGTTCTTGTTGGAGCGGGCATAGACATCGATCAGGAAGATCGCAAGTGGGGTGCCGTCGGCGTTAAACACGTCAAAAGTGCGGACAGTTGGTTCGTAAACGGGTAGGTCGGTGCGTTCTTTGAACGTAATCCCGTAGAGGCGGGTGGCGGCGTAGAAGATGCCATCGGTGAGCACTCGGTTGAGTTCAAAATAGGGGCGGAGTTGCTCTCCATCGAAGGCGTAGCGGGCTTGGCGGACCTTTTCGGAATAAAAGTCCCAATCGCCGGCGGCCACTTTGAAGCCGCCTTTCTCCGCATCCACCATGGCTTGGATGTCGGCGGCTTCGCGGCGGGCGTTGGCGACGGCCAAGGGGGCGAGTTGGGCGAGTAGCTTGTTGAGCACTTCGACGCTGCCGGCGGTTTGCTCTTCGAGTTGGTAGGCGGCGTGATTAGGATAGCCGAGGAGGGCGGCGTGGGCGGCGCGTTTCTTGGCGATCGCCGAGACGACGGCGCGGTTGTCGAATTCACCGCCGCGGCTGCCTCGGGCGAGGGAGGCGGCCATGAGACGTTCGCGAACAGCGCGGTTTTTGAGGCTGGCGAGCGGAGGTTGGCCGGACGTGTTTTGGACCTTAAGGAGGAACTGGCCTTCGTGGCCGGCGGCTTTGGCAGCGGCCGCGGCGGCGGTAATGGCGTTGGCGTCGAGGCCGTCGAGTTCGGCCCGGGTTGCCACGAGCACCGAGGAGGCGTCGCGTTCTTTCAGGATGTTTTGGGCAAACGCCGTCTGGAGGGTGGCAAGTTCGGCGTTGAGGGCGCGGAGTTTGGCTTTTTCGGACTCGGGGAGCCTGGCGCCGGCCCGCACGAAGTCCTGGTGGTAGCGCCAGAGTAGGCGTTGGGATTCCGCGTCGAGGCCGAGGGTGGCACGGGCTTCGTAGAGGGTGGCAATGCGGCCAAAAAGCGCAGGGTTGAGGCGAATCGCGTCGGTGTGTGCGGAAAGCTTGGGGGCCATCTCGCGCTGGATTTTCTGGAGCTCGGGATTGGTCAGCGTGCCGGTGAGACCTGAAAATACGGTTTGAACGCGGCGGAGTGCACGGCCCGAGCGCTCAAGGGCCACGAGGGTATTTTCAAACGTGGGCTTTTCGGTGCTCTTGGCGATGGCGTCGACCTCACGCAGGTTTTCCGCCATCGTTTGCTCAAAGGCCGGGCGGAAGTGGGCGTCTTTGATCAGATCGAAGCGAGGAAACTGGAACGGCAGGGTGCTTTCCATGAGGAGCGGATTCGTGGTGTCAGCGGCGACGGCCGGTGACCCAACGAGCAGCGCGAGCGCCGCGGGAACGTGACGAAGAACGGGGATTTGCATGGGGCCACGATGGTTAGGCCCAGAGCGCGGTCAATTGTAGCTGATCGAGAAGAAGGTCTGTGAATGACGGGGGCTCGCCGGGCGAATCGCCGACCAAGAGCCCAAGGTTGATGGCAGGGGCGCGACCGAAATCGGGCCGACGCTCGTTGAGTAAGGGCTTAGCGAGCCCGCTTGCTCAGGCGGCCCGAATTACGATCGCTGCGTCTTTTCTGAAACTGAAACCGATCAAGACATAATCTTTTTGTAACGCGCCTCGGTCTTCGCGAAGAGCGACCAGAAGGGCGGGCGCGGCGAGCCGGCGGCGACGGCCACCAGGATCGCGAGGTGCGTATGCCAGCCAGTCGCGTAGTTGCGGAGATCCTTGCGCTCCTGGCCGCGCGTGAGGTGCGTGAGCACGAGTTGCACCTGTTTGCCGTGCGGCGTGAGCTCGAAAGTCACCTCCGAATCCTTGTCGCCGAAGGTGTAGGCGAGCAGCCGCGGCGGTTCGCACCGGAGCACGCGCCCCTCGAAGGTCACGCCCGGGTCCTGCACGTGGGCGTATTTCGCCGGGGGCTTTTCGTCGGGCGCCAGATTCTTGTGGTGCATCGCGAACACCACTTTGCCGCCGGGTTTCTGCTCGAGTTCACCGCCGCAGAACCAGAGCGCGCGTTTCGCCGGGTCCGTGAGAAATTCCCAGACGCGCTCGATCGGTCCGGGCAGGAGGCGCACGAGGCGAACCTCGGCGGGAGCGGTAAATTCGCCGAAGGCGGCGTTGTCGATTTTGGCTTTGGTGGACTTGGTGGGCTTTTTCATGGGGAAGGCTTTTTCGTTTTCTTTTTGGCGGCGTCATCGGCGCGCAGCTCGCGCTCCAGAGCGTCGAGATTCTTGCTCCAAAAGCTGCGCGTGCGCTCCAACCACGCATCGAGTTCGTCGAGGCCCTTGGGGTTGAGCGACTGGATGCGCGACTGCCCTTCCGCCCGGGTCACGACGAGGCCGGCTTCGCGGAGGACGTTCAGGTGCTGGGAAATTGCCGGCGCGCTCATGTCGAACTCCTCGACGAGTTCGCCCGCGGTGCGCTCGCGTTGGGCCAGCAGCTCCACGATGCGGCGACGGGTGGGATCGGCGATGGCGGCGAGGCTCTGCATACGGGCAATTGATTAAGTAGTAACTTAATTAAGCAATCGCTAAATTTAATATTCTCCGCGGGCGCTCTCGTGGCGACGTCGGCCGCGCAACTATTGGGATGAATTCGGTTTTACCCGGCGGACCACGCCGGCGCTAGCTCGGGAGGCCGCCTGTCTAGGCATCTGCAGCGACTATGGCCTGGAAGTCTGGCTCATCGGCGAATTGGTGAACGACCGCTGGCTCCACCGCATCAGCCATCTCGACGACGATGTAGTCCCGCTGAAACTGAAAGCCGGCCCGAACCGCTTTTTGCCGAAAGTGCAGAACAATACCCGTAACTTGAGCTTTACGGCCCGCCTGCGGTATCGGGAGCGGCGAACACTTTGGCGCCGCAACGTATCGTGGCGGTCTGCTCGCCCGCGAACGCGCAGTAGTAGCCGCGTAGACCGTGATCGAGGAATTGCAGGGCGGATTTGATCGCTTCGGCCGAGGCGTCGGGGTCGCCCAGCGCGAATTTGGCGAACGGCATGCAGGGCGTCGCTACGATCACATTAGAAAGGGCGACGAGGCCGTTGGTGGTTTCGACCATGATTCCGCCGGCGACCTCCTCCAAAGCAACGCGGGGCGCTGCTCCGGTGATGATGATGTTTTCGGCGGCGCATCCGAACGTGAAGCGTTCGCCAAAGCGCGCGCGCATGGATTCGTAATGACGGGAGAAGCCGAAGCTGAGGGTGTTCTCATGGCGGCTCCGCGAGAATGGATGCGCGGCGTGATGCACATCGACGACGCAGCTCCCATCCGCGGCGGGCGCGCAGGCACCGCCGGGCGTGAGGAACAACTCGTCCACCACGAGCAGCGCGGCGGGATCGAAATAGCGGGTCGGACCGGTGCCGATCGTCAGACTCTGTCGCTGGATTTGCAGCCGGGCGATTTCGCCGAGGAGTCGCATGGCGGACAGGTTAGGCCGGATCGTAATCGAGCCACGGCCCGAGCCACTTTTCGGTTTCGGCGACGGACTGGCCTTTGCGGGCGGCGTAGTCGGTGACTTGGTCTTGGCCGAGTTTGCCGACGCCGAAGTATTTTGAGTCGGGGTGATTGAAATACCAGCCGCTGACGGAAGACGCCGGCGACATCGCGCAGCTCTCGGTGAGGGTGATGCCGGTGGCGGCGTGGGCGCCGAGGAGACTGAAGAGGACGGGTTTTTCGGTGTGATCCGGGCACGCGGGATAGCCGGGTGCGGGGCGGATGCCGCGGTATTTCTCGCGGATGATGTCCTCCATCGGGAGATTTTCGGTTTGGCCGTAGCCGCAGAAATCGCGCGCTTTTTTGTGGATCAGTTCGGCCAGCGCTTCGGCGAGGCGGTCGCCGAGGGCTTGGACCATGATTGCGTTGTAGTCGTCCTGTTTGGCGCGGAATTCGGCGGCGAACGCTTCGACGCCATGGCCGGCGGTGACGGCAAAGCCGCCGCAGTAGTCGATGCGGGCGCTGTCACGCGGAGCAACGAAATCGGAGAGGCAGTGGTTGAACTGGTCGGCGGGCTTGTCGAGTTGCTGGCGGAGTTGGTGGAAGCGCGTGAGCACGCGCGTGCGGGATTCGTCGGAGTAGATCTCGATATCATCTCCCACCGAGTTGCAGGGCCAAAAGCCGATGATGGCTTTGGCGGTGAAACGCTTTTCGGCGATGATCTGCGCGAGGAGCTTCTGGGCGTCGGCGAAGAGTTTCTTGGCTTCGGCACCGACGACGGCGTCGTCGAGAATTTGCGGGAAACGGCCATGGAGTTCCCACGCGCTGAAGAAGGGGGACCAATCAATGAAATCTGCGATTTCATCGAAGCTGAGAGGTGAGAGATGAGCGTTGAGAGACGGGGAAGCGGAGGACGGCACCGACTCCGTGGAGAAGACGCGCGTGCCGAGGAACGCGGGGCGAGGGATGTCGATGGCGGCCCAATCAAAGTGTTGCTTGCGGGCGCGGGCCTGTTCGAGGGAGAGGAGCGGGCGCTTGTTGCGGCGGGCGGCGAATTCCTCGCGTTGGCGCTCCTGCTTCGCGGTGTTCTCGGCGACGAAGGCGGGCTTCTGCGCGGGAGAGAGGAGCGAGCTGACGACGTTGACGACGCGTGAGGCGTCGAGGACGTGGACGACGCCGTGCGGATACTCGGGGGCGATTTTTACCGAGGCGTGCGCGAGGCTCGTGGTGGCGCCGCCGACGAGGAGCGGAACGGTGAAGCCGGCGCGTTTCATTTCCTTCGCGACGTAGACCATCTCGTCGAGCGAGGGCGTGATGAGGCCGGAGAGGCCGATGATGTCGACGTTGAGCTCCTTGGCTTTGGCGAGAATCTTATCGCAGGACACCATCACGCCGAGGTCGGTGACCTCGTAGTTGTTACAAGCGAGGACGACGCCGACGATGTTTTTGCCGATGTCGTGGACGTCGCCCTTGACGGTCGCGATGAGGAATTTGCCTTGGGCGCGCGTGGCTTCGCCGGCGGCAGTGGCACGGGCTTTCTCGGCCTCCATGAACGGCGTCAGGTAGGCGACGGAGCGCTTCATGACGCGGGCGCTTTTGACGACCTGCGGGAGAAACATTTTGCCGGCGCCGAAGAGGTCGCCGACGACGCGCATGCCGTCCATGAGCGGACCTTCGATGATATCGAGCGGGCGCGGGTATTTTTGGCGGCACTCCTCGGTGTCGATGTCGACGAACTGGTCGATGCCTTTGACGAGGGCGTGGGAGAGGCGGGCTTCGACGGGGGCGTTGCGCCAGGCGAGGTCTTCTTTGAGCTCGGTCTTGGAGGCGCCGCCTTGGGCTGCTTTCAGCTCGTCGGCGAATTTGACGAGACGGTCGGTGGCGTCGGGGCGGCGATTGAGGAGGACATCCTCGACGTAGGCGCGGAGGGCGGGCTCGATTTCGTCGTAGTTGCCGAGCATACCGGCGTTGACGATGGCCATGTCCATGCCCTCGCGGATGGCGTAGTAGAGGAAGACGGTGTGGATGGCCTCGCGGACGGGGTTGTTGCCGCGGAAGGAGAACGAGACGTTGGAGACGCCGCCGGAGACTTTCGCGCCGGGGAGAGTCTGCTTGATGATCCGCGTGGCCTCGAAGAAATCGACGGCGTAGTTATTGTGCTCCTCGATGCCGGTGGCGACGGTGAGGATGTTGGGATCGAAAATGATGTCCTCGGGCGGAAAGCCGAGCCGGTCGACGAGGAGGCGGTAGGCGCGCGTGCAGATGCGGACTTTTTCGTCGCGCGTCGCGGCCTGGCCCTGTTCGTCGAAGGCCATGACGACGGCGGCGGCGCCGTAGCGCATGATGAGTTTGGCGCGGCGGAGGAATTCGGCCTCGCCGTCTTTGAGGGAGATGGAGTTGACGATGCCCTTGCCCTGAAGGCACTGGAGGCCGGCTTCTAGAACGGTCCACTTCGAGGAGTCGACCATCACGGGCACGCGGCAGATGTCGGGCTCGGCGGCGATGAGGTTGAGGAACTTCACCATCGTGGGCTCGCCCTCGATGAGCGCTTCGTCGACGTTGATGTCGATGATGTTGGCGCCACTCTCGACCTGTTGTTTGGCAATGGCGAGGCAGGCGTCCCAATCGCCGGCCTTGAGGGCTTTGGCGAATTTCGGGGAGCCGGTGATATTGGTGCGCTCGCCGATGACGAGGAACTGGGAGGCGGATTGAGTCACGGGAAAGAGGTGCGGTTCAGGCGACGAGCAAGGGCTCTAGTCCGCTAAGGCGCATCGCGGGCGTGGAGACGGGAATGGCGCGGGGCGCGACGCCGTGGACGGCTTTCGCAATGGCGGCAATATGCGGAGGCGTGGAGCCGCAGCAACCGCCGACCATATTGATGAAGCCGCTCGAGGCGAATTCGCCGAGGACGGCGGCCATGTCGGCCGGAGTTTCATCGTAACCGCCAAAGGCGTTGGGCAACCCGGCATTGGGGTAACAGGTGACGTAGCACTCGGCGATCTTGGCGAGTTCCTCGACGTAGGGCCGCATGGCTTTGCCGCCGAGGGCACAGTTGATGCCGACCGAGAAGGGCTTCGCGTGACGGATGCTGTGGTAAAAAGCGCCGATCGTTTGCCCGGAGAGCGTGCGACCGGAGGCGTCGGTGATCGTGACAGAGATCATCACCGGAACGCGGGACGCGTCGCCGCGTTCGTCGAAGATGCTCTCGATGGCGAAGAGCGCGGCCTTGGAGTTGAGGGTATCGAAGATCGTCTCGACGAGCAGCGCGTCCACGCCGGCGTCGAGGAGGGCGCGGACCTGTTCGGAGTAGGATTTCACGACTTGGTCCCACGTCACGGCGCGGTAGTCGGGGCGGTTGACGTCGGGGGACATCGAGAGCGTGCGGTTGAGCGGGCCGATGGCGCCGGCGACGAAACACCGGCGGCCGGGCGTAGCGGCCTCGGCCTTGAGAGCGGCGCGGCGGGCACAGGCGACGGCGGCGTGATTCAGCTCGGTGACGATGCTCTCCAACTTGTAGTCGGCCTGGCCGATCGAGGTGGAGCTAAAGGTATTGGTTTCGACGATGTCGGCGCCGGCGGCGAAGTATTCGGCGTGGATGCCCTCGATCACATCGGGCCGGGTGAGGCAGAGGAGGTCGTTGTTGCCCTTGAGGTCGTGGGGGAAGTCGGCGAAGCGCGGGCCGCGGAAATCGGGCTCTTCGAGTTTATAAGTCTGGATCATGGAGCCCATCGCGCCGTCGAGGATGGCAATACGCTCGGCAAAAAGGGCGCGAAACGCGGCCGCCCGCGCAGGGTCGGCGGCAGGTGCAGATGAGAGGGCAGCAGACGTGGACATGATGGCGCGGACGGTAGGGCGCGGCGGAAGCATTGCAAGAACACATATCAGTGCATCGCTATGCGTTGATGCGTTGAGATTGAGATTGGGCTTGCGGGGTGGAGAGCGGGGACGTGTGGTGCGCGCGTCAGTGTTCTTTGCCACTTCCGGGAAACAGGGAAGGCCGTGAAAACCGGCCACAGTTGCGCTGCGGTATCGCATCACAGACTCCCACCACGTCGGCCGTCGGCGTGGGCAAAGCCAATCGGCGACTTCGGTCGCAGGTGAAGGCGGGAGCGAGGAAGCGCGCCAAGCGCGCCAAGTCGGGAAGAATCAAGAAACAAGTGCCAAGCGGAGTCCGTCCTCTTGACCCTTGAATTCTTGCGTCTTGCCACTTCGCGCGCGAAGCGCGCGCAAATGCGGAGTCCGAACATCTGCTCTCGGGAGACTCACGCGTCCGGCGCGAATTGCGCGGGTCGGTCGCGAAAACTTCATCGCAAGCAATGAAGCGTGAGAGTGTGACCCCAGCCGGAAACGGCGGGTGGTTCTGCTCTTGCCCTGTCCGCTCAGCAGAAACCTATGAAACACACTCCCCTGGCCCGGCGCATCATGTCGGCGTCTCCGCTCCTGCTCCTCGCCCTCGGCGCTGGTGCGCTCACGGGCGCACTGGCCCAAACGACTCCAACCGGCGCGTGGGGCACGGGCCCTTTGTCTGCCGCGACGCAGCTCGATCCGTATATCACGACGGCGACACGCACACCCGCGGCGCCGCAGACGATCGGCTCCAATGTCGACGTGATCCCCGCGGCCGACCTCGCGCGGCGACAAGCGACCTCGCTCTCCGCCGCACTCGGCGGAGTGGCGGGCGCGCCCCGTTTCGCCTCGGGAGCGGGCGGCGCGATCAATTCGCTGTTCCTACGCGGGGCGAATTCGAACCAGACGCTGTTCCTCGTCGACGGACTGCGCCTCAACGACCCGAACACCGACTACCAAGTTTTCCTCGGCGGTGCGTGCGTAGGCGCCTGCGACAGCCTCGAAGTTGGGCACGGTCCGCAGAGCACGCTCTACGGCGGCGAGGCGATGGGCGGCGTGGTGTCGCTCCGCGCGCAACGCGGCACGGGTGCGCCGGCGGCGAGCGTGGCGCTGGAGGCCGGGAGCTTCGGCACGATCCAGGGAGCGATTTCGTCGCAGGGCGAACGCGGCGCGAATGCCTGGAGTTTTTCGGCGCAAGGCGGCCACACCGACAATGAGCGCGAGAACAATTTTTTCGATTCGTCGAACACAGCCCTGCGCCTCGACCGCAAGGTGAACGAGCGCCTCGCCATCGGCGGAACGGTGCGGTGGTTTCACGGTGTCTATGGTGACCCGGGTGATCGCTACACGAACGACCCGGACAATGTGGAGCGCGAAGAAAACGTGCTCGCGACGGCATTCGCCGACGTGAAGTTTGCGTCAACATGGACCGCACGCGCGGTGTTCGGCGGGCAGGACCGACGCTATGTGGCGGAGACCCCACGCGCAGGCCGCGTGACGGGCATCACGGTCGTGAAAAACCGCCGCGCCGTGTTCGACGCCCAGACAACCTACACCGGCATCGAACGGCAGCGCCTCACGGGCGGCGTGACCGTGGAGGCGAATCACACGCGCAACACGGGCTTCGGCGACATCAACAAGAAGCAGGGGCTGTTCGCGGTGTTTGTGCAGGACGAGATTTCGCCGGTGGACGACGTCTATCTCACGGCAGGACTGCGCGACGACGACTTCGACACATTTGGCCGCGCCACGACGGGTCGCGCGACGGCGGCGTGGCTCGTCGCGCAGCGTGCAGTCAAACTACGAGCGAGCTACGGCACGGCGTTTCGCTCGCCGAGCTTTTTGGATTTGTATGGCACGAGCGCGTTCTACGTCGGCAATCCGGTGCTGCGGCCGGAAAAAGCGCGCGGCTGGGATGCAGGTGTGGATTGGTATCTTACCAACAAACGCGGCACGTTGAGCGCGACGTGGTTCAACACCGATTTCACCGACCTTATCGCGAGCACGGCGAATTTCCGCAGTGTGGAAAACATCCAGCGCGCCCGGACGCGCGGCGCCGAAGTTTCGGCGCAATCGACTTTGCGGGGCTTGGTGGACTTCCGATTGAGCTATACCTATCTTGAGGCACTGAATCGCTCAACAGGCACCCGGCTCCTGCGACGTCCACGGCAGGGTGGCACTGTCGATGTTTGGCGCGACTTCGGTGCGGGCATGAGCGCGGGAGCCGGCATGGCGTTTGCCGCACACCGGAAGGATGTGGATGCGAAAACTTTTCGGCAGATTGAGGCCGAGGATTACACGGTCGCGCGGATTTATGGCGCGTGGCAGGTAAATCCGAGTTTGGCATTGAAGATGCGATTCGAGAATTTCCTTGGGGAGAAATATGAGGAGGTTAACGGCTATCCCGCATTGGGCTTCGGGGCGTTTGCCGGGGCGGAGTGGAAATTCTAGCCTATAGGGCGCGCTGAGAACGGGCGCGCAAGATGACACTTTTTGCGCTCCGGCTTGGTTGAATTTAGCCCGACTTCCGCGATTCGATTGGGGTTTCGGAGAATTTAGGCCGATTTGCGTGCGCAAGTAATTGCGGTGGCGTGGCGGGCTTCCGCCCAACGGGTTCCTCGCTGTTTTCAGTGGGTAACCGGGAGGTCGAGCTTACCGGCGGTGAAGTAGAGCATGGTGATGAGATTGTCGGTGGAGCGGAAGCCGCGGGCCTTGCGCTTGACGGCGGAGAAGACGCTGTTGAGGCCTTCGAGGAAAGCGTTGGTGGTGCCGCGGACCCAGTGGCTGAGGATGCCGTCTAAATGACGGGTGATCATTGCGGCACATTGGCGCATGGCGGCGAAAAACGGGCGCAGGTGCTTGCCGGCGATCCAGTGGACCCAGCGGCACCAGGCCCGCAGTTTGCGCCGCGCGACGTGCACGTCGGCGAGGAGATAGATCTCCTGCAGCGCCAACCGCATTTCATGCGCTTTCACCGTGGCGAGATTGCGCTTGAGCAAGCCCTGATAGTGCGCCGCCTGTTTTTCGGTATGGTTCACCGGGTTTTTTTAGAGGACCCATTTGCTCGCCTTCAAGTAGACGGCGTCCGCTTGGTCCACCTGTCGGCGTTCGGCTTTGCGCGTTTCGTCGACGGCTTGGTTGACGTGCGCGATGACGTGAAACTTGTCGAAGACGATCACCGCTTGGTCGCCGAGGTTTTTCTTCACCCCGGCGACATACGCCGGGCTCATGTCGATGGATACTTCCGTAATCGCCCGCGGGAGCCCGTTGTGCCGGTCCATCTCCGCGACGAAGCTCTGCCACACCGCCTTGTCCTTGCCCCGGGGTCGCGAACAGCACGCGTTTGCCGATCAGGTCGCAAAACACACTCACGTAGTGGGCTTCCCTCGAAAAAAACGGACACTAATTTAGGTGGCTGTGCTGATGTTTAGTGTATGTTGTTTTTCGAATACCACAGGGGATACGTTACCGAGCGAGCTGTGGCGCCTCGTCGGGTTGTAGAACGTCTCGATGTAGTCGAAGACGGCAAGCTCAGCGTGACGGCGGCTGGCGGGAATCGCCTCATCCAGTCCGGTATCGGTCTTCAGGGTGCTCCAGAACGATTCCATCGCCGCGTTGTCGTAGCAATTGCTGGCGCGGCTCATGCTCCGTTCGATGCCAGCGGCATGGAGCGCCGCAATGTAGTCGCCGTCGACATACTGACTGCCGCGATCCGAGTGATGGAGCAGCCCCGCGGTAGGTTGTCGACGCTGCAGGGCATCGGTGAGGGCCGCCAAGACGAGACTGGCATGGAGGGTGGGCGCACATGACCAGCCGACGATTCAGCGGCTCCATAAATCGAGGATGGCTGCCAAGTAG
>CALRZR010000165.1:0-17703 GCA_943372705.1 Opitutus sp. GAS368
GTGAAGAGACGGTAGAGAATGTCGTTCTGGTTCGTCGCCACCTTGAAGCCGCGAATCGGCACGCCCATCTGCTGGAGCAGCCAACCGGCGAGCACATTGCCGAAATTGCCCGTAGGCACCACGAACTCCACGTTGCCGCGCTCGGCTGCCGGGAGCCGCAGCCACGCGTAGAGGTAGTAAACGCACTGCGCGAGCACGCGCGCGAGGTTGATGGAGTTGACCGCCGACAAGCGGTGGCGCGTGCGAAATTCCTGATCGCCAAAAATCTCCTTCAGCGACGCCTGCGCGTCGTCAAACGAACCGTCGACCGCGAGGGCAAACACGTTTGCCGCGCCCGTGCACGCCATCTGACGCTCTTGAAGCGGCGAGACGCGCCCGTCCGGATAGAGAATAAAAATCGCGGTGCCGGGCTTGCCGAGCAGCCCGTGAATCGCCGCCGCCCCAGTGTCGCCGGAGGTCGCTCCGAGGACGTTGATCGTCTCGCGGCGCGTCGCACATTGGTGCGCGTAGAGATTGCCGAGAAGCTGGAGCGCAAAGTCTTTGAACGCGAGGGTCGGCCCGTGGAAGAGTTCGAGGACGTAGAGATTTTTCCCGAGAGGCTTGAGCGGAGCGATCGCCGGATCGGAAAACTTCGTGTAGCTCGCCGCCACGATTCCGCGCAGCGTCTCGGCGGGAATGTCCGTCGCAAACACGCGCATGAACTCGAAACAGAGTTCCGCGTAGCTGAGCTTTTCAAACGCAGCGAGTTGCCCGGAGAAATCCGGCAGCGTCTCCGGCAAAAATAGGCCGCCGTCGGGCGCGAGCCCGGTGGCGACGGCATCGGAAAAGCCGAGCGAGGGAGTTTGGCCGCGGGTGGAGAGAAACTTCATACAGGTAGGGCGCGTTATCCCTAACGCGCCAAAGGGAGGTGCGAACGCCGAGGGCGCGGCGGGTTAAGGATAACCCGCCCTACCCTCACAGGTTTTCCAAACCGAACGCCTTGTGCACGACGCGCGCGGCCTCGTCGGCCTTTTCCTTGGCGATCACGACCGAGATCTTGATTTCCGAGGTGCTGATGAGTTCAAGGTTGATGCTGGCGCCGGCGAGCGCGGTGAAGAGCGTCGACGCCACGCCGCTGTGCGTGCGCATGCCCACGCCAACCACGGAGAGCTTCGCGATCTTGTCGTCGAGGGTGACGCTGCCGCCGATGTCGATGAGCACAGGCGCGAGGGTCTTCTCAACTTTGCCGATCTCGGTCTGCGGGACGGTGAACGTGAGGTTGGCCACACCATCGCGGCCGACATTCTGCACGATCATGTCGACGTTGATATTGGCATCGGCGAGCGCGCGGAAAACTTTCGCGGCGGTGCCGGGTTTGTCGGCGATATTGCTGACGACGACTTTGGCCTGGTCCTTGTCGACGGCGACGCCGCGGACGACGACTTTTTCCATGTAAGCGACTTCTTGTTTCACGATGGTTCCTGGGTTGTTGTTAAAAGAGGAGCGGACTTCAAAAACGACGTCGTATTTCGACGCGAACTCGACCGAGCGGGTTTGCATGACTTTCGAGCCGAGTGAGGCGAGCTCGAGCATCTCGTCGTAGCTGATTTCGTTCAGCTTGCGGGCGTCTTTCACGACGCGCGGATCGGCGGTGTAAACGCCGTCGACGTCGGTATAGATCTCGCACTTGTCGGCCTTCACGGCCGCCGCGAGCGCGATGGCGGTGAGGTCGGAGCCGCCGCGGCCGAGCGTAGTGATGTGGCCGTCGTCGTTAATGCCTTGAAAGCCGGCGACGATGATCACCTTGCCGGCACTGAGGTCTTTCTCGAGCGGGCCGGCGTCGATGGTTTTGATCTTCGCTTTGGTGTGGACCTTGTCGGTGAAAATGCCGGCCTGTGCTCCCGTGTAGCTCACGGCGTCGACGCCAATCGCTTCAAGCGCCATGGCGGTGAGCGCGATGGTCTCCTGCTCGCCGATGGAGAGGAGCTGGTCCATCTCGCGCTCGGGCGGATTCGGGTGAATCGATTTCGCGCGCGCGATGAGTTCGTTGGTCACGCCCGAGCGGGCGGAGACGACAACAACGAGCTCGTTGCCCTCGTCGCGAAACGCCTTGATGCGATTCGCGACGTTCTTGATGCGGTCGACGTCACCGACCGAGGTGCCGCCGTATTTTTGGACGATTCTAGCCATGGAGGTTGTGCGGGAAATTTAGTCGTTGAAGTCGCCGATGCGGAGCAGCACGGGCTCGTCGAGCACGGCCGAGAGGGCGCCGAGTTGCTTGAGCGTGGCGTGCATCGCCTTTTCGTTGCTCTGGTGCGTCGTGAGGACGAGCGACGCCGCGCCGGCGGTCTCGGCAGGATTCTGGATCACGCTCGCGATGCTAACGTGGTGTTTCGCCATGACCGACGCGACGCGCGCGAGCACGCCGGGTTGGTCTTTGACCGTGAGGCGAAGGTAGTAGCGCGAGCGGACGTTTTCGGGCGGTGCGAGGCGCGGCGACTTCGTCGAAGCAGGAATGGATTCGCCGATGAAATGCGCGCCCTTGCCGTGTTTGAGCAAGGCGACGGCATCGGCGATATCACTGATGACGGCACTCGCGGTGGCGTCCTGACCGGCGCCGCGGCCGCTGTAGAGCGTGGTGCCGACAACGTCGCCCGTGACAGAGATCGCGTTGAACACGCCGCTGACATTCGCGATGACGTTGCCCTCAGGCAGGAGCGTCGGGTGCACGCGCACGGAGAGTTCGTTTTTCGCAAAATCGCGCGTGATGACCGCGAGGAGCTTGATGCCAAAACCAAGGGTCGACGCGTTTTTGAAATCGGCGGGCGTGATGCGCGAAATGCCTTCGACGATCATCTGGTCGGTCTTCACCCACACGCCGTGCGCGAGCCACGCGAGGACGCTCGCCTTGTGCGCGGTGTCCCAGCCATCGACGTCGAGCGACTCATCGGCCTCGGCGTAGCCGAGCCGTTTCGCATCGGCGAGCACGCTGGCGTAAGGAGCATCGCGATCCTCCATCTGCGTGAGGATGTAGTTACAGGTGCCGTTAAGAATGCCGTAAATGCGCGGGAACCGATTCGCGACGAGACCTTCGCGCAGGGCCTTGATGATCGGAATGCCGCCCGCGACGGACGCTTCGAAGAAAAAGTGGCCGCCGGATTTGCGCGCGGCCGCGAAGATCTCCGCTCCGTGCTCGCAGATGAGAGCCTTGTTGGCGGAGACGACGATTTTGCCGTGCTTGAGTGCGGCGAGCGTGACTTTGCGGGCGAGCGTGGTGCCGCCCATGAGTTCGCAAACGACATGGATCGTCGGGTCGTTGGCGATGGCCAGCGGATCGTCGGTGAGCTTCGCGGCGGGGACTTTGACATCGCGGGCCTTCGTGAGATCGCGGACGGCGGCGCGCGCGAGGTTGAGCTTCACGCCGAGGCGCGACTCGAGCTCGGCGAGGTTGGCCGAGAGATGTTTCCACACGCCCTGCCCGACAGTGCCGAAGCCGCAGAGGCCGATGTTGATCGTGATGGGTTCGCTCATGATTTAGGAGCGTCGGCTTTTTTCTGGCCGACTTTGCTTTCGGTGCCGGCGCGAATGCGGAGGATGTTCGCGCGATGGCGGTAAATGACGAAGGTGGCGACCATTGCCGCGATGGAGATCACCGGAGACGGTTGTTTAAAGGCAAACGCCGCAAACGGCAGCGACGCACCGCCAAGCATCGAGGCGAGCGACACGTAGCGCGACAGCGCGAGCGTAGTCAGAAAAACCACGAGGCCTATGGCCATACCGAGCGGAAACAATACAAGGAAACCGCCGGCACCGGTCGCGACGCTTTTGCCACCTTTGAAGCCGGTGAAACACGAAAAGCTGTGCCCGAGGATGGCGGCGACGAGCCCGACCATGGGCATCACGTCATTCGGGTGTAGCTCTCCCGGCTCCACCTTCAACTTCACAATCACGAGCTTCCATATCCCCACCGCCAGCGCCCCCTTGGCCGCATCCAGAAACAGGACGAGGTTCCCCGGCCCGTGCCCGAGCACGCGGCGGACGTTGGTCGCGCCGGGGTTTTTGCTGCCGACTTCAAAGATGTTCACGCCCTTCGCCTTCGCGACGAGGTAGCCGAAGGGCAACGCGCCCAACAGATACCCGACGACGATAGCGATGAGGAGCGGAACGATCATGCGCGCGGTTGCCAGAGCAGCCGTTACAGCTGCACAAACTTAGCCTGCTTGATCGCGGCGTGGCCCTTGATGACCTTGCGGGCAGACTCGCTCGGCTCGGTGTCGACGCGCACCACCATGTAAGCGGTGCCGCCGGGCGTGAGGCGCGAGAGGGACATGTCGGCAATGTTCACTTTGTCCTGGCCCAAGATCGTGCCGATCGTGCCGACCATCCCGGGCTGGTCGAGGTTCTCAAGGACGAGGAGCTTGCCCTCGGCGGCGACTTCGACCTCGCGGCCGTTGATGCTCACGATGCGCGGCTGGTTGCTCTTGCCGATGAAAGTGCCGGATGCCGAATAGGTCGCGTTGTCGCCGGCGATGGCCTCGACGCGGATGAGTTCCGAGTAACCGGAATCGTCGGTCGACTTCACGATCTCGGCGCGCACGCCGAGGCGCTCGAGCGCAACGGGGGCGTTCACGAAATTCACGGAATCGCCGCTGATGCGACGGAGAAAGCCCCGCTGGATCGCGCGCGTGACGGCATTGACGTCGAGGTCGACGATTTTGCCCCAATACGTGATGCGCAGCGTCTCGATCTGCTGAGGCGCGATCTGTTGCACGAGTGTGCCGAGCTTGGCGCCGAGATCAATGGACGGGCCGAGCACTTTGACGGCGTTGGCGTCCATCGACGGCATGTTGACGGCATTGCGGATCACGCCGCCGTTGAGGACGTCGGCGATTTGCTCGGCGACCTCGATACCGACCGCTTCTTGGGCTTCCGAAGTGGAGGCGCCGAGGTGGGGCGTGAGCACGACATTGGGGAGCGTGCGCAGCTCGCTGTCCTTCGCGAGCGGCTCCTCTTCGAACACATCGAGACCGGCGGCGGCGACTTTGCCGGATTTGAGCGCGGCGATCAGCGCGGTTTCCTTGATGATGCCACCGCGGGCACAATTGAAAATCCGGAGCCCCTTCTTGCACTTCTCGAACGCCGCCTCGTCGATCATGTGGTGCGTATCGTCGGTCATCGGCATGTGAACGGTGATGTAGTCCGACTGCGCAAGCAGCTCGTCGAGCGTCACGGCCTCGACCTGCATCGCTTTTGCGCGGCTCGGCGCGAGGTAGGGATCGAAGGCGAGGACGCGCATACCGAAGGCCTGCGCACGCTTGGCAACCTCGGCGCCGATGCGGCCGAGGCCGATCACGCCGAGGGTTTTCTTGAAGAGTTCGATGCCTGAAAACGTCTTCCGATCCCACTGACCCGCCTTCATGGACGCGGCAGCTTGGGGCACCGGGCGGGCGCCACAGAGGATATGCGTGAAGGTCAATTCGGCCGTCGCGATCGTGTTACCCGAGGGCGTGTTCATCACGATCACCCCGCGCTCGGTGGCGGCTTCGACATCGACATTGTCCACGCCGACGCCCGCGCGACCGACTACTTTCAGGAGCGGAGCCGCCGCAAAGACCGCGGCCGTGATCTTCGTTTCCGAGCGAACCGCGATCGCGTGCACGTCTTTGACGAGTTCAAGAATCTTCTCGGGAGAAGAGCCGTAGGCCTCAATGACTTCGATGCCCGGCTGCTGGCGCAGGTAGGCGACTCCTTTGGGTGAGATCTTGTCGGCGACGAGGACTTTCATTGGGAAAATGGCTCCAAGGGAATAGGTCCGCCACCCCCTCTAGCAAGGAAAAGGTTCGGGCTATGACGGGCCCGATTCCGAAGGCCATGACAGCCCGGTCCCGATCAATTTCCGATACCACCGCCATCGGTCCGGGTGAAAAATACGCTGCCCGAGAGTTTGCCTCGCCCAACCTGAGAAATCCTGTTTGCTCACGGCCGATGGATACTCCCGACCTGCACGCCGCCGTCCGCGATGGCACGCTCGCGAAACTGCCCGCTTCAGCCCTCTCTGTCGCGAGCCTCACCGCGCGCAATGCCGCCGGCAACACCCCGCTCCATCTCGCCGCCAAACTCGGGCGCCTTGGAGATCTGCCGCCCGACGTCCTGACCAACGATAGTTTGTCCGTGAAAAACGATGCCGGCTACACCCCGCTGCATCATGCGGCCCTCGGCGGCCACTTGGACCAGATTCCAGTCGCACTGCTCAACTCCGACTCACTCTCCGCCCGCAGCAACGCCGGCTACACCGTTTTCCATCTCGCCGCCGCCCAAGGCACGCTCGCCCAACTGCCCGGCGCTCTCATCACCGCTGAAATCGTCCTGCGAAAAACCGACGTCGGCAACACGCTGCTCCACGAAGCAGCCGAAAACGGCACCCTCGACCGCCTGCCGCCGCAATTTATCACGGCCGAGAATATCGTGCAGAAGAATCTGGGCGGTGAGACCGTGCTCCACGTCGCCGCGTTCAATGGCCATCTCGGTCAAATCCCGTCCGCGCTGCTCACCAACGCCTGTCTCCGTGAAACGACTAGCGCCGGCGACACCGTCTTCCATGCCGCCGCCATTTCGGGGCATCTCGAACAAATTCCCGGACAGTTTCTCACCCACGACAACCTCGTCATCGCCAGCAAGACCGGCTTCACCGCCATCCATGCGGCCGCCGAAACCGGCCAATTGAATAAGATTCCTGCCGATCAGCTCACGCCCGATCTCCTGCTGACCCGCAACGACAACGGCGACACTCCGCTGCACGCCGCCGCCTACGAGGGCCACCTCGATCAACTCCCCGCCGGAGCGCTCAATGCCGAGCGCGTGATGACCCGCAACTACGATGGTCTCACCGTTGAGGAGCTCGCCCGCGACCGCGGACACTACGAACAAATCCCGGTCTCCGCTCGCCCGAAAGCGATGAATCCGGTTAAGCGGTTCTTCCGCAACCTCGGCCGCTCCCGCGCTCCGTTTTGAGTCCGGGTAAGTTCGTTCGTCAATCAGGCCCCCGACGACCGATTTGCACGAATTGCGGCAAAAGAGCCTCGCGGTGCCGCGTCATCGCGCACTTTCGCCTTTCCCTCGGCAGGCCGCGTGCTTGACTCTGCGCTCCTGTCCACCCGGGCAGGCTCACGTCTCGTTCCGTTCTCCTATCGCATCTGTTTTCCGCATGAACACCACCATCAGCGCCATCACCGCCCGCGAAATCATCGACTCCCGTGGCAATCCCACGGTCGAGGTAGATGTTAAACTTGCCTCCGGCCACTTCGGCCGGGCTGCCGTTCCCTCCGGTGCTTCCACCGGCGAGCACGAAGCCATTGAGCTCCGCGACGGCGACAAAGCCCGCTACGGCGGCAAGGGCGTCCAGAAGGCCGTCGGCAACGTGAAGGGCAAGATCGCCCCCGCGCTCCTCGGCTTCGATGCCTTCGACCAAACCGGCGTCGACGCCGCGATGATCAAACTCGATGGCACCAAGACCAAAGCCAAACTCGGCGCCAACGCCATCCTCGGCGTCTCCCTCGCCACCGCCAAAGCCGCCGCCTCCGCCGCCGGCGTTCCCCTCTACAAATACATCGGCGGCCCGAACGCCAAGGTCCTCCCGGTTCCGTTGATGAACATCATGAACGGCGGCGCGCACTCTGACGCCCCCATCGACTTCCAGGAGTTCATGATCGTCCCGAAGAACTTCAACTCGTTCTCCGAGGCCCTCCGCGCCGGCGCCGAAGTCTTCCACTCCCTCAAGAAGGTTCTCAAGTCCAAGGGCCTCCAGACCGCCGTCGGTGACGAAGGCGGCTTCGCCCCGAACCTCGCCTCCACCACCGACGCCCTCGACGCTATCGCCGAGGCCGTCAAAGGCGCTGGCTACAAGCTCGGCAAGGACATCTTCCTCGCCCTCGACGTCGCCTCCTCCGAGTTCTACGTGAAGGAAAAGAAGACCTACGTCTTCAAGAAGTCCGACCAACGCTCCTTCACCGGCGACGAATTCGTCGCCTACTACAAGGATCTCTGCGCCAAATACCCGATCGTCTCCATCGAAGACGGCTGCGCCGAAAACGATTGGGCCACCTGGAAGAAGCTCACCGACGCCATCGGTTCCAAGGTCCAGCTCGTCGGCGACGATCTCTTCGTCACCAACGTCGAGTTCCTCAAGAAGGGCATCGAGACAGGCACCGCCAACTCGATCCTCGTGAAGGTGAACCAAATCGGCTCCCTCACCGAGACCCTCGATTCCATCGAGCTCGCCCAGAAGAACAAATACACGACCATCATCTCGCACCGCTCGGGCGAGACTGAGGACGTCACCATCGCCGACATCGCGGTCGCGACCAACGCCGGCCAGATCAAGACCGGTTCCGCCTCCCGCACCGACCGCGTCGCGAAATACAACCAGCTCCTCCGCATCGAGGAAGAGCTCGGCGCTTCCGCGATCTACGGCGGTCGCCTCTAATCGGGATCGACACCGCTACTTCCCAAGGCCGGGCCTCGTGCCCGGCCTTTTTTGTGTTCGGCGGGAACTCTCCGCCCCGTTCGCCGTTCCGAAGATTGCACCCGCGCCCACCACCGTCCTCACTCACCGCCATGCTCGCACGCCTCCTTGTCTCCGCGTTTCTCGCCGCCGCCTGCTCATTTGCAGCCGAGGCGGAATCCGAAAAACGCCCGACCGCCAAAGAAGCGATGCGCGCAAAGATCATCGAGGACGCCAAGAAACAACCTGCGAAGCCTGCTCCGGCCGCGGCCGCCGCGCCCAAAACAACACCGGCCTCGACAGGATCCACGCCTGCAACCGCAAAGAACTCCGCGCCCGTTTCCTCCGAAAAGCCCGCCGACGTGCCGCCCGAAAAGGAAGCACCTGCGGACCCCACCACCGTCCTCCCCAAGATCGAAGTGAACCGGGGAAAAATTCACCCCTTGGCCCGCGAGCTGTTCGAAAAAGAGCGGGAAATCGCGCGGGAGAAGGAGCTCACCAAACCCAGCGAATTGGACAAGGCCCTCAACAATCCCAAGGTTTCCGTCCCGCTGTTTGGCGGACAATCCACGGCGTCGCGGGCATCCATCGCGAGCGAACGCACCGCTTTGCTGGAAGCCGAAGCGGACCTGATTGAGGAAATCGGTCGAGCCCGAACCAAAGAGCAAAAGGCCGAACTCCGAAAGCAGCTCGACGAACTCAAGAAAGTCCGCCGCGAGCTGGAACATACCATCCGTTAGCCGCCCTCGCCGTCGTCGTCACCAGCCAACAGGCGGTCGATTATTTCCGTGATGGTATCCATGAACTGCTGTCGGCGGGCATGCTTCAGAACATAGCCGACCGCACCGAGCGTTTGGAATTTCCGAATCGTTCCGACCTCGTTGTGCGATGTCACGACAATCACCGCGGCGCCGGGGTCGATCTCGAGAATCCGGGCCAGCGCGTCCGCCCCGGACATGTGCGGCATGTTCACATCCAGGAGGACAAACGACGGCCGCTGTTCCTGGTAGACGCGCACCGCTTCCTCGCCGTCGCAGGCTTCACTGATTGTCGTCACCCCCAAAAGATTTAATATCACCCGGAGGTAAGAGCGCACATGAGCCTCGTCATCGACGACGAGCGCACTGAGTTCACTACGATCATGTTTCTTATGCTCCATAATTGCGAGGGCTGTCGGGCAGCTTTTCGGACAATGCTATCCCCGACGCTACCGGAAAATTTCGTGCACTGCGCTTTGCGCCGCGACTGCCCATCCAAAGCGATTCTTTTTCGGGCGGCCGGTATTTCATTGGGCAGGGGTTTCCTCATCGGATTCCCCCGAGTCGTCAAGTTGCGCCAATGCCTCCGATAGCGCCTTCACCGCCTGCGCCTGCGGACTGTGCTTCAAAATATAAGCCGTGGCCCCCAGCTTCACACATTCGGTCACAATTTTCATCGAGCTCAGCGACGACATCATGATCACCGGCGGGCGAAATCGCTCGACTTGGAGCCTCGCCAAAACGTCCATTCCGCTCATTTGCGGGAGATTGATATCCAGCATCACCAATTCCGGTCGGTGCTCGGCGATCTTGGCCAACGCTTGGGCACCGTCCGCAGCCTCCCAGACCGTTTCGATCCCGAGTTTTTTCAGCAACAGCCGCACGTAGACGCGCACATGCGCTTCATCGTCGACAATCAACGCGTTGGTGGGCCGGGCCATATTTGTTTGCTTGTATCGGCGCGAAAGCCGGCGGCCTCAAGTCTTTGCTAACTGCCACCCTATTCTGCCCGCAAAATGTAGCCGCGCAGATATTCGCTCTCCATCATGGTCAGAAGCACCGGGTGATCCTCCGGTTGATGGCTCCACTCAACCACCCGCACCTTGCGTTTGGCATCGGCCGCGGCATCCGCCAGCACGCTCCGGATCTCCGCATCCTGCATGTGATGGGAACAGGTGTAGGTCGCGAGCACCCCGCCCGGCGCGAGCCGTTGGAGCGCCCGTAAATTGATTTCTTTGTAGCCGCGCAACGCCCCTTCGAGCGCGCTCTTCGACTTCGCGAACGGCGGCGGATCGAGCACGATCACGTCCCACAAGCCGTCGCCCGCCCGCACGGCGTCGTTGAACCAGTCAAACACGTTCGCCACCACAAATCGCGCCGTCGCCGCCACCCCGTTTTTCTCGGCATTGCGCTTGGCCGCACCGATCGCATCGAACGCGCTGTCGAGCCCGAGCACTTCCCGGGCGCCGGCGCGGGCCGCGTGCAGGCCAAAGGCGCCTTGGTTGCAAAATGCGTCGAGCACACGCTTCCCGGCGCAATACTTCGCCACCGCCGCGTGTTGCGGACGTTGGTCGAGGTAGAAACCCGTTTTCTGCCCGTTCTGCAAATCGAGCCAGTATTCGAAGCCGTCGATGTTGACCCAGCGCGGCTCCCACGTGGTTCCCGAACGGGTGTGCACTTCCATCGGCAAACCCTCGAGTCGGCGGATCGGCGCATCGTTGCGAAAAATAATTTCCGTCGGCTTCACGATCTCGGCCAGAAGGTCTCCGACCAAAGTCGCCCGCTTCTCCATCGCAGCCGTCTGGATTTGCACGACCAGCGCCTCGCCAAATTGATCGACGACGAGGCCCGGCAAATCGTCCGACTCCGACCAGATCAAACGGCGGTTGCCCCCGGCTGCCCGCCGCGCCACGGCGCGCTCAATCGCACCGCGGAGAAAGGCCCCGTTCAGCGCCGCGCGCTCGCGGCTGAATCGCCGCCACACGATTTGCGACTTCGAATTGTAGATGCCGCTTCCCAAAAAACGGTCGGCCCGGTCGCGGCATTCCACGACTTCGCCATCGTGTTCGGCCGGCAGCAGCGCCTCGACTTCGTTCGCAAACACCCACGGATGTCCGCTGAGGACGCGAGGCTTGGCGTTGGGTTTGAGTTTGAGCGTAGGAGTGCTGGCCACCGCGTCACCCTTGCGGGTTCCCGGCGCTCCGCGACGAAAAAATTCCCCTGCTCAAAAATCGTCGTCAGCGCCTTCCGTGATTCCACCGTCGCGCGGTGTCGGGAGCGCCATGATTACCCCGAGCGCAAACACGAGCGCCAGATAGACCGCAATGCACAGGATTGCTTTCATACCTTTCGGATCGGCATTTTTTCGGAAAACTGAACCACTTTTTCCACCCGATGCCGGCATACTCCCCCACCCCTCTGGCCAAAAAATTGGGCTTCAAGGAAGGCACCCGCTACCTCCTCGTCGCCCCTCCGGACTCCTTTGAACGCGAGATCGCGACGAAGCCCGCCAGTGCTGTCGCGGTGGCGCCAAACGACCCCGTGGCCGACCTCATTGTTTTCTTCGCCGCCAATCTCCAAACGCTCACCACCCAACTGCCCGCGCTCATCGCGAAACTCCCGCCGGCCGGCGCGCTCTGGGTCGCGTGGCCCAAACTCGCGAGCCGGGTCCCCACCGATCTGCGCGACGGCGTCGTGCGCGCGACCATTCTCGCCACCGGCCTCGTCGACATCAAAGTCTGCTCGGTGAACGATACCTATTCCGGACTGAAATTCGTGCGCCGGGTAAAGGACCGGTGACGCCCCTAACTACGGCGCAGGGCTAGCGTGCGCCCATCGCAACCGGCTCAACCGTCTGCAAAAATTTCCAGACCGCCTTCAGCTCCACATCGGTCATTTGCCCAAATACCGCGGGCATCACCGGGTCGATCGTTGAACCGTCCGGGCGCCGACGTTCGCGCATGGCGCGCAGAAAATCGGCCTCCGACCACTTTGCGAGCCGCCCGCTCGCATGGGGCGTGAGATTGGAGGCCGGCGGCCAATCAGGCGGACCGATATCGATCTTGCCGCCCGAAAAATTCGCCCCGTGGCAACCGCTGCAGCCGACCGCGAGATAGCGCCCATATTCCACCGACACCGCCGGCACGACTTGCGCTGCCTTCACGTTTGCATGGTCGATCTGTTCGGCCGCGAGCTTGATCTTCCCCACCGCCGTCAACACCCGGGCCACCGGCCCGAGTTCAACTGGCACGCGTTCACGGTCCACCGGTTTGACCGACTTCAGGTAGGCGACGAGCGCACCAAAGTCCTCGTCCGACAGATTCGCATATTCGAACGACGGCATCAAAAACAACCCGCGTCCGTTTTGCCCGATGCCGTGGCGAATCGACTTCACATAGTCTTTGTCAGTCCAAGCCGCATCGAGTCCTCCGCGACCCCGCGTGATGTTCGGCCCGTAAATTTTCCCCATGGCCCCATTGTCCACGACTTTGTTGCCGCCGAGATCCGATCCATGGCAGTCCCGGCACCCGCGCACGGTAGCCACGTGCTCACCCAGAGCAATCGCCGCTGCACCGCTGGAGACCTTCGGAGCCGATACGCGGACCGCAAAGCTCTGATTGAGCCTGCGATTGCTGGCCAAATAAACCGCGACCGCGGCCACGGCTGCGACGCACACCGTTCCGACGACAACGTAAGCCAACCATTTGAGAACTTTCATGGGGTAAGTGAGTGCGCGAGGACGCCAAACTTACGGATGGCCCGCAAACTCAAATCCTCCCCGTAGGAGCGCCGGCGCCAACTTCGCACTTCCCTCGCCTCCTCATTCCCGTTTCCTTGGACCCTTCCGCCATGTCGCCCGCCCAAGAAATCGCCCGCCGCCGCACCTTCGCGATCATTTCGCACCCCGACGCGGGTAAGACCACGCTCACGGAAAAGTTCCTGCTCTACGGCAACGCCATCCATCTCGCCGGCACCGTCACCGCCCGCAAGAACCAACGCGCCACCGCCTCCGACTGGATGGAACTGGAGAAGCAGCGCGGCATTTCGATTTCGTCCACGGTCCTGCAGTTCGACTACGCCGGGTGCGCGGTCAACCTCCTCGATACCCCCGGTCACAAAGACTTTTCCGAAGACACCTACCGCGTGCTCACCGCTGTCGATGCCGTCGTCATGGTGATCGACGCCGCCAAGGGTATCGAATCGCAGACCCGCAAGCTCTTCGAAGTCTGCCGCCGCCGCGGCGTGCCAATCTTCACGTTTATGAACAAGTGCGACCGCCCCACGCGTAACGCACTCGAGCTCCTCGACGAACTAGAAACTGTCCTCGGCCTCCAGTCCTCGCCGGTCATCTGGCCTCTCGGCAACGGCCCCACCTTCAAAGGCGTGTTCGACCGCCGCTCCCGCGAAGTCCACCTCTTCGAGCGCACGCCCGGCGGAAAATTCCAGGCCCCCGTCAACGTCACGTCGCTGCAAGACCCCGTCGTGCGGGAAAAACTCGACGACTACACCTACGATCAAGTCACGGAGCAGCTCGAGATGCTCGACGGTGCGGGCCACCCGTTCGATCTCTCCGCCGTCCGCGCCGGCCAGCAAACCCCCGTCTACTTCGGCAGTGCGGTGAACAACTTCGGCATCCAACTCCTCCTCGACGGTTTTCTCAAAGACTCGATCCCTCCCCAGCCGCACCGCTCCGTCTCGATCCAAAATCCAAAAGCGAAAGTCGAAAACTGGACCGTGCCCGTCGACCACCCGAAATTCTCCGCCTTCGTCTTCAAGATTCAGGCGAACATGGACCCGAAGCACCGCGACCGCATCGCGTTTGTGCGCATCTGCTCCGGAAAATTCGAGCGCGACATGACGGTCGTCCACCAACGCACCGGCCGCACGATGCGGCTCTCCTCGTCGCAAAAACTGTTCGGCCAAGAGCGCGAAACGGTCGACGTCGCCTGGCCCGGTGATGTCATTGGCCTCGTTGGCCACGATTCCCTAAGCATCGGCGACACGCTCACTGAAGACAAAGCCATCGCCTACGATGAGATTCCCCGCTTCCCGCCGGAAGTCTTCACGTTCATCGCCAACCCAAGCCCCGCCGAAGCCAAGAAATTTCGCGCCGGTCTCGAACAACTTCTGCAAGAGGGCGTGGTGCAATCCATCACCCTCCGCGCCGGCATGACGACATCGACGCTCCTCGCCGCCGTCGGCGTCCTCCAATTCGAAGTCGTCCAATGGCGTCTCCAGGCCGAATACGGTGCCGAGTCCCGCCTCGATCCCGCCCCGTGGAGCCTCATGAAGTGGCTCGCGCCGGCCGACCCTGCGCAAAAACTTCCCGACACGTCGCGTTTCCTCACGCCCAGCGGCGTTGCCTACGGCACCGATAAACTTGGTCAGCCGGTCGGCCTCTTCCCCAATGAGTGGACGCTGCGTTATTTCGCGGAGAAAAACTCCGACGTAAAGCTCCACGACCTTCCGTTGGAGCAGACCAAGAGCTGAGCCCGCGAGCATCCGGCGAGTTCGCGGCACGTCATTGATATCGTCTTCTTTCCGAGGCTCCGGTTCTCCCGATCAGTTCGCAAAAAAAGCCGGCATCGCAGAGGCGGCGACGCCGGCTTTTGAGATGATAGCCTGAAGTGACGGGTGCGGGTTAGATCGCCGCGTCGCCGCGCTCGTCGGTGCGGATACGCACGACGCCTTCGAGCGGAAGCACGAAGACCTTGCCGTCGCCAATCTTGCCGGTCTTGGCAGAAGCCACGATCGCGTCAATCGCCTTGCCAACCGCGTCGTCGGTCACGGCGATCTCGATTTTCACTTTGGGCAGAAAATCGACCGTGTATTCGCTACCACGGTAGATTTCGGTGTGACCTTTCTGACGGCCGAACCCTTTGACCTCGGTGACGGTCATGCCTTCGACGCCAACTTCGGCGAGGGCAGTTTTTACTTCTTCGAGTTTGAACGGCTTGATGATGGCGATGATGAGTTTCATGAGATGTGTATGCTAAGTTGAGAGTGCGCTCAGGACTTGGATTCGTAGATGTAACCTTCTTCTCCGTGATCGCTGAGGTCGAGACCTTCCTGCTCGGCTTCCACGGTCGGGCGGAGACCGATGACGGCCTTGATGACGTAGGCGATGATCACCGTGGCGACGACCGAGAGGATCAGCGTCAGGCCGATGGCCTTGATCTGTTCGAGCCAGAGGGTTTTGCCGACGACATCTTTCAGATTGGTGCTGAGGTTGGCGTTGACCGCCGGTGTCGCGAAGATGCCGGTGACAAACGCGCCAAGCGTGCCGCCCACGGCGTGGACGCCGAAGGTATCGAGCGCGTCATCGTAGCCGAGCATGCCCTTGAGCTTCGTGACGGCGAAGAACGGCACCGCGCCGGCGAGAATGCCGACCCACATGGCGGAGGTGGTGTCGATGAATCCGCAGGCGGGCGTCACAACGACGAGGCCGGCGACCACACCGGAGCAGAAGCCGAGCACCGAAGCCTTCTTGCGGACGATGTATTCGAGCAGGGCCCAGGTAAAGGCGGCGGCGCCGGTGGCGAGCGTAGTGGTCGTGAAGGCGTTGGCGGCGACACCGTCGGCGGCGACCGCCGAGCCAGCGTTAAAGCCATACCAGCCCACCCAGAGCATACCGGTGCCGACCATGCAAAGCACGAGGCTATGCGGGGGCATCGGCGTCTTGCCGAAGCCGAGGCGCTTGCCGACGATCATACAGAGGATCAGTGCGGACCAACCGGATGACATGTGCACCACGGTGCCGCCCGCGAAGTCGATCGCTTTGATCGTCGCGCCGGCGTTCCACACACCGTTCATGAAGCCGGTGACGCCCCACACCATGTGAGCCAGCGGGAAGTAAACGAGGAACATCCACGCGGTCATGAAAAGAACCACCGCGGAGAACTTCATGCGCTCGGCGATCGCACCGACGATCAGCGCCGGGGTGATGATCGCGAACATCATTTGATACATCGAGAAGACGTTCTGGGAGACCCAGAACGCGTAGTCGGTGTTAGGAGCGCTATCGACGCCCTTCATGAAGAAGAACTCGGAGCCGCCAAGGAAGGGACTGTTGAAGCTCTTGCCAAAAACGAGGCTGTAACCGAACGCCCACCACAGGATCGTGACGAGGCCGGCGAGCACGAGGCACTGCGCCATGACAGAGAGCACGTTTTTCGTGCGGACAAGGCCGCCGTAGAACAGAGCGAGACCGGGCAAGGTCATGAAGAGCACGAGCGCCGCGCTCGTCATCATCCACGCATTGTGACCAGGTCCGGCGACGTTGACCGAAGGCGTCGTGAGGCCGGCCGGAATGTTGCCTTTCGCATCCTTGAGGACCGCGCTCGGATCACCGTTGCCGATGTAAGCTTCCAAGCCGGCAATGCGCTGTTCGAGCGTGGGTGCGGGCGGTGGCGGTGGCGTGGCAGCCGCAGGCGCAGCGGCCTGGGCGAACGCAGACACAGTGGCCAGCAAGGCCAGACATGCCGCGAGGAGCGAACGAAGGGGCGTGAATCGGAGGGTGTTCATATTTTTTGGACGCAACCACCCATGAGCAAAATCGATGCCGCGCATGAATCTCATGCGGAATTTTCCAATAAATTATGACGACACGCGCTTATGCCGCTGTGTCTGTGAGATACATCACCGGGCGGGATCTACCAGACGAACAACTCTATCAACCTGCTCACCGGTGGCCAACTTCGCGGCCGAAAGTGACGCCGGCCTTACACCGCCGACTCACCCCGCTCGTCCGTGCGGATTCGCACCGCACCCTCAAGTGGAACCACAAAGATCTTCCCGTCACCAATCTTGCCGGTGCGCGCCGCCCTGGCGATGGCATCGACGACCGTCGACACCATCTCGTCGCCGACAACGATCTCGAGTTTCGATTTGGGCAGAAAATCCACCGTATATTCGCTGCCGCGATAAATCTCGGTATGTCCCTTCTGTCGCCCGAATCCCTTGACCTCGCTGACGGTCATGCCTTCGACCCCCACCTCGGCGAGCGCTTCTTTCACTTCTTCAATTTTGAAGGGTTTGATAATTGCGATAACGAGTTTCATCGGGTTGGTGCTCAAATGTTGCTGGCGTCGTAAATATAGCCGTGTTCGCCGTGATCGGTGAGATCCAAACCTTCCTGCTCAGCTTCAATCGTGGGCCGCAAGCCGAGCGTTGACCGTAGGATCCACGCGATCAGCAGAGTGCCGCCGCCGGCCAAGATCACGGTGACGCCCATCGCCTTCAATTGCTCGCGCCACAACGTGTGGCCGACGACCTCCTTCAAATTGTTGAGCAGTCCACCGTTCACCGTAGGCGTGGCCAAGATTCCGGTGAGTAAAATGCCGATCGTGCCGCCGACGCCGTGCACACCGAAAACGTCAAGGGCATCGTCGTAGCGCAGCCACGCCTTGACCTTGGTGCAGGCGAAGAACGGCAGGACGCCGCCCGCCAAACCGATCCATACCGCCC
>CALRZR010000166.1:0-17662 GCA_943372705.1 Opitutus sp. GAS368
AGAAGCGGCTGCGCGAGGCGCTGGCCGCGGCGGAAGTGGCGAATGCCGCCAAGGACCGCTTCCTCGCCAACATGAGCCACGAGCTGCGCACGCCGCTCAACGGCATCATCGGCTACTCGCAAGTGCTGATGAACGAGCGCGACCTCTCCGCGAAAAACCGCGAGCGCCTCCGCATCGTCAACGGCAGCGGCGAACACCTCCTGCGCATGATCAACGAGGTGCTCGATTTCTCCAAAATCGAAGCCGGCAAACTCGAGTTGCGCCCCGCCCCGTTTCACCTCCCGCAGCTCCTCGCCGATATCGCCGCCGCCCTCGCGCCGCGCGCCGAAGCTAAGGGTCTCACGTTTACCCTCACCGCGCCGCCCGATCTTCCCGCCATGGTCCTCGGCGACGCCCAAAAACTCCGCCAGGTCCTCGACAATCTCCTCGGCAACGCCGTCAAGTTCACCGCCACCGGCAACATCACCCTGAAGGTGACTTCACCGGTGGGCGGGCGCGTCCCCGCGCCCGCATGCGCCCCTGCAACCGCCACCTTCACCGTGCTCGACACCGGCGTCGGCATCGCTGCCGACGACCTCGCCAAACTCTTCCAACCGTTCCAACAAGCCGCCGACGGCCGCCCACCCGAGCCGGGCACCGGCCTCGGCCTCGCCATCTGTCAGCGCCTCGTCGCGCTCATGGGCGGCACGCTCGCTGTCGAAAGCACGCGGGGTCGCGGCAGCGTCTTCTCATTTTCGTTGCCGCTCGATCCGCTCGCCATGGAGGCCGCGGCGCCGTTGCAGCCCGGCGAACGCATCATCGGCTACGCCGGCGAACGCCGCCGCGTGCTCATCGTCGACGACGTCACCATCAACCGCACCCTCCTCGTCGAACTCCTCGCACCGCTGGGCTTCGAACTCCGCGAGGCCGCCAACGGTGAAAGCGCGCTCGCCGCCGTGTCCGCGTGGCAACCGCACGCCGTGCTCCTCGACCTCCGCATGCCCGGCATGGACGGCTTCGAACTCGCCCGCCGCCTGCGCACGTTGCCCTCCGGCGCCCAATCGAAACTCATCGCGATGTCCGCCAGCGTGCTCTCGTTCAACTTGGACGACGCTTTCGCCGCCGGCTGCGACGATTTTCTCCCGAAGCCGTTCCGCGAAGCCGATCTCATCGCCAAACTCGGCCTCCACCTCGCACTCACGTGGTCCCATGCCTCGGCCGAAACTCCGTCCGCCGCCGTGCCCGCGCCCGACGCGTCACCCACCGCACTCGATTTCACGCCGCTCCTCGCCGCCGCCCAGCGCGGCGAGATCGCCAACGTCCGCCGCCTCCTCTCCGAACTCTCCGCGCACCACCCGCACGACGCCCGCCTCGCCGATCTCTCCACGCTTGCCGCCGCCTATCAAATGGAGCGCCTCCGCGACCGCCTCACAGCCCTCGTCTCCGCACATACGTAAACGTGCGTATGCGCCCGCCGTCGCGTTGACTCTCCCGCGCACGCAACGGCTTATTCATTTCATGATCGTGCGCGTTCCCGTCCGCTGGATCGCCGCCCTCGCATGGCTGGGTGGGCTCGCCTTTTCGCTGCCCACCCGCGCCGCGGACGACGAGCGCGGCCTGCCGCTCCTCCGCAGCTTCGGCCGCCTCGAGCACAAAGCCCACGCACTTTTCCACGCCCCGTTCATCAGCAGCGAGGGTCTCTACTACGCCGGCAACCAGCTCGCGTTGATGGAATACGACGGCCGCGCGTGGCGCATCCTGAAGATTCCGCTCACTTACACACGCGCGCTCGCTCCCGGACCTGGCGGCGATATCTACGTGGGCGACGAAGAGAAACTCGGCGTCGTCCCGCGCCCCGGCAGCGGTGACGCCGACTACCGCTCGCTCCTCGATCTCGTGCCCGCCGACGCGAAACCGTTCGGCCAAGTTCGCGACGTCGTCGCCTTTCGCGGCGACATCTTTTTCGCGACCGACAAAAACATCCTCCGCTACCGCCCCGCCGAAAAATCCATCCGTGCGTGGCCGCTCGCCGGCGCCTTTCGCAACCGCCTCACCGCCGTCGCCGACCGCCTCATCCTCCACCGCCGCGGCGAAGGCCTCTACGAATTCGCCAACGGCTCCGACTGGCAACCGCTCTCCCGCGATCCGCTCCTCACCGCCAACTCCACCAGCTCTCCCAGTGGCAGTTTCGTCCTCCCTGCCCCCGCCGATTCCGCCGCCACTCCCACTCGCGATCTCCTCGTTGGACTTTCGTCTCGCGGAATTTTTCGCCTCGGCTCCGACGGCAAGCTCACCCCTTGGCGCACCGGCGCCGACGCCATTCTCGCGCGCACCCAACTCCTCGCCGCGCTCCGCCTTGCCGACGGTTCCATCGCCATCGGCACCGAGAGCGAAGGCCTCGTGATCCTCGCCGCCGACGGCCGTTTCGAACGCCAAATCTCCCGCGAGAGCGGCCTCCCGCACGCCACCGTCTTCGCGCTCGCCGAAGATCGCGACGGCGGACTCTGGGCCAGCACCAACAGCGGACCCGCCCACGTCAACTGGCGCTCTGCCGCCACGTGGTTCGATCACCGCAACTCCGGCATCACCGATGCCGCCGCCGCCGATTTCGCGCGGCACCAGGGTGCGTTCTACTACCTCAGCGCCGACGGGCTCTACCGCCTCAACCCGTCCGACGACCCGCGCCGCCCCGCGCGTTTCGAACGCGATCCGCGCGTCGGCGTCCAAGTCCGCCTCACGTCCCTCCTCTCGCATCCCGGCGGCCTGCTCCTCGCGAGCGCCGCCGGCCTCCAGCGTCTCAGCCCCGCCGGTATCGAGCTCCTCAGCGCCGTGCCCGACGGCCTGAAATCCCTCGCCGCCTCCAAATCCGACCCCGCCCGCGTTTTTTTCGCGACCGGTCAGGGCGTCGCGACGGGCACCTTCGCGCCCGATGGCATGTGGCGTCTCGACGGCGCGATTCCCGGCGTCACCGGCGAATGCGAAGACACCGTCGAGACCGCCGACGGCACGCTCTGGGTCAGCACCGTCAGCCGCGGCGTCTACCGCGTCACGCGCGCGCCCGGCGCCGCGGATTGGAAACAAGCCACCGCCGAACTCCTCGCCACCGCCGCCGGTCTGCCCGAGGGCCACTCGTTGATTTTCCTTTGGGAAACCGGCTTCGGCCTCCACTTCGACACCGCGAAGGGACTTTTCCGATACGACGCCCAAGCTCAACCCTCGTCCCGTTTCATCGCCGACACCGCGCTCACCGCTTGGGAGCCGCGCTCCATGGTCCTCAACCCCGTCGCCGGCGGCGCGCCCGGCGAGCTCTGGACCAACGGCCTGCTCACCGACTACAAAACCAAAGAGGTGCCCTACCCGCTCCTCCGCCTGCGCCGCGCCGCCGATGGCACGATCCAGCCGTCGCCCATGCCCGACGAAATCCACGAACTCTTCGCCGGCTCCGGCGCACGCCGCATTTTGTGGGAGCCCGGTCCCGACGGCCGCGGCATCGTCTGGGGCAAAGGCGAACTCGGCCTCGTCCGCATCGAACTCGCTCGCCTCTCCGATCGGCGCCGCGCCGCCGCCCCGTTGATCCGCGACCTCTCCGCCGAGGGCCGCGCCGTCACGCTGCTCCCCGGCGGCCCCGTCGATCTCACGCTCAACTACTCGCCCGCCCCAATCACGATCACCTTCGCCTCGGGCCGTTTCCGCCAACCGGAATTCGAGCGCTTCCAAACGCGTCTCCTCGGTTTCAACGACGAATGGAGCGCGCCGACGCGCCGCAACGACGTGAGCTTTACCAACCTCGAGCGCGGTCCGTTCACCTTCGAAGTCCGCGCCGTCGATCCGCAGGGCCGGCCCGGTCCTGTCGCAAGTTTCCGTCTCCGCGTCACCCCACCGTGGCAGCGCAGCAACGTCGCCTACTCGCTCTACGGACTCGCCCTCGCCGGCGGCGTTTTCGGCTTCGTGCGCTGGCGCCTGCACCGCTCCGAGCGGGAGCGCGCACGGCTCGAAAAGATCGTCTCCGACCGCACCGCCGAGCTCGCCGTCGCCAAAGAGCAGGCCGAGGCCGCCAGCCGCGCCAAAAGCGCCTTCCTCGCCAACATGAGCCACGAGCTGCGCACACCGTTGAACGGCGTGATCGGCTACGCGCAAATCCTCATGAAGGATCGCGATCTCACCCCGAAAAATCGCGAGCGTCTCCACGTCGTGCAGACAAGCGGCGAGCACTTGCTACGCATGATCAACGAGGTGCTCGATTTCTCCAAGATCGAGGCCGGCCGCATGGAGCTGCGCCCCGCGCCGTTTCATTTGCCCCAACTGCTCCGCGACATCGCCGCCGCCCTCAGCCCGCGCGCCGAGCAAAAGGAACTTGAGTTCATCTTCGATGCCGCCGCCGATCTCCCCGAACTCGTCATCGGCGATTCCCTCAAACTCCGCCAGGTCCTCGACAATCTCCTCGGCAACGCGATCAAGTTCACCGCTCGCGGCAGCGTCACCCTCCGCGTTTCTCGCGACGAAACTCACCCGCGCTCTTCAACTTCAACTTCCCAGCTTCAACTGCACGGCGAAGGTTTTACCTTTACCGTGCTAGACACCGGCGTCGGCATCGCCGCGCCCGACCTCGCGACGCTCTTCCAGCCTTTCCACCAAGTCGCCGACGGCCGCCCGCCGGAGCCTGGCACCGGGCTCGGCCTTGCGATCAGCCACCGTTTCGTCGCGCTCATGGGCGGCCAAATCGACGTCGCCAGCCACCGCGGCGTCGGCAGCCAGTTCTCGTTTTCCCTCCGCCTGCCGATCCTCGCCATCAACGCCGACGCCCCCGGCGAAGCGCCGCGCACCGTCATCGGCTACACCGGCCCGCGCCGCCACGTGATGATCGTCGACGACGTCGCCATCAATCGGCACGTCCTCCGCGAACTCCTCGCGCCGCTCGGTTTCAAACTCACCGAAGCCCCCGACGGTCTCACGGCCCTCGCCCTCGCCGCCGCCCAGCCGCCCGATCTGGTTTTTCTCGATCTCCGCATGCCCGGCATGGACGGTCTCGAACTCGCCCAACGCCTCCGCGCGCTCCCCGACGGCAAGCGCACCAAACTCATCGCGATGTCCGCCTCGGTGCTTTCGTTCAACCGCGACGATGCCTTTGCTGCCGGCTGCGACGATTTTTTGCCGAAGCCGTTTCGAGAAGAGGACCTGCTGTCCCGCCTCCGCCTCGCCCTCCGCCTCGATTGGCAATCCAGCGCGGATCCAGTCGCCCCTGTCGCGACCACGCCCATCACTTCGACCGATTCCGGTCCGCGCCTCGCTTCGGAAATCATCGGCGAGTTACTCACGATCGCGCAGCGCGGTGAAATCGTCGCGCTCCGCCGTCGCCTCACCGAACTCCGCTCGTCTTCCGGCCCGGTCGACCCCTTGGTTGACGTGCTCGAATCGCTCGCAAAAAGTTACCGTATGGAGCGCATCCGCGAACTCCTCGAACGAGCCCACTCCGGTCTCTCCCCGTCCCCATGAGCCGCCCTTTTTCCGGCCGCATCCTTGTCGTCGACGACACCCCGGCCAATCTCTCGCTCCTACTCGACGCGCTCACCGAAGCCGGCCACGAAATCCTCGTCGCCGAGGGCGGCCGCAGCGCGCTCTCGCTGCTTGAGCACACCACGCCCGATGTCGTGCTCCTCGATTTCGTGATGCCCGGCATGGACGGCATCACCACCTGCCAACGTCTCAAGACTCACCCGAATTCCCGCGACGTGCCCGTGCTCTTCATGACCGCGCTCGACGAGCCCGAGCAAAAACTCCGCGCCTTCCAAGCCGGCGCCGTCGACTACATCACGAAGCCCGTCCACGTCCCCGAGGTGCTCGCCCGCGTCGCCGCCCATCTGCAAATCCGCACGCTGCAAAAATCTCTCGCCGACGAACTCGCCCTCCGCGTCGAAGCCGAGAATCAGCTCAGCCAATCCCTCGACCGCGCTGTCATCCTCGCCGACGCCGCCGGCCGCATCGCCTTCAGCACGCGCCTCGCCGAGGACTTGTTGCACAAACATTTCCCCGCCCGCCCGCCCGGCACCTTGCCCGTCGGTCTCGAGTCGGGCACCGCCCTCGTCGCCCGCCGCTTCGCTGAGCAAGGCCGCAACGATCTCCAGATGTTCGTCCTCGAGGAAAAAGGCACGCCGCCCGGTCCGGCCGCGCTGATGCAGCTCGGCCTCACCGCCCGCGAAGCCGAAGTCCTGTATTGGATCGCGCAGGGCAAGAGCAACCCCGACACCGCCACTATTCTTGGCACCAGTGTCCGCACCGTCCACAAACACGTGGAGCACATCTTCCAAAAACTCGGCCTCGAAACCCGCAACGCCGCCACCCTCGCCGCGCTCGAACTGCTGCGCCCTACTTCACGGTCTTGAGCGTTTTCAGCAGCTTGGAGAGTTCCTGCTCAAGCTGACTGTTTTGTTCTACCTTCAACGTGCGCCGCGCCCGTTCGACGCCGCGCACCGCCTCCGCGGGCTGCTGGAGTTGGAGCATTTGCTCGGCAAACACGACGACGACTTGGTCGAAAAAACCGATGCCGGCGCCGCGACCCAACGTGTCCACCACCGAGTTGTAGGTGCTGATCTGTTTCGGCAGCGGCTCCATCCGAAATGCCCGCAGCAAAGTGTCGCGCGCCTGCTGCACGCTGAGATCAGTGCGCGCGCCTTTGTTTTTGTTCGCGATGCGCTTCACCTCTGCGTCGGCCAGACTCGTCTCGCCACGCGCGCGCAAACTGTCAGCCGTGCGCGTCACATACTGGGCTTCGAGATCCGGATATTTCTGAAACGCCAGCGCCGCCTCGCGCAGCACGGACTCCATCGTCTTCGCGTCGCGCCCGAGTTTTTGACCGGCTGCATAAAGTGTCTCCCAAGCCGGCTGGTTCCGCCGCTCAAACGACACCGCTTTTCGCGCCGCCGCCGCCGCCAAGTTCGCGTCACCGGCCGCCAGAGCATCGGCCGCAAAATCGGCGTGCACCCGCGATTGCCGAAACGACGGCAGCTCGCGGAACCGCTCGGATAGAAACTGTAGCTCGTGGTCGGAAAGCTCCCGCCATGTCTGCGGATCGCGGGCAAACCCGGTCACAAACCGCTGCTCCGCGTAGCGCCCCGCATCGAGCTGCCACTTCTGCCCGCCGTCGAGAAACCCGAACCACGCGTGCCGCCCGTCGTTGCCCGCGCCGTGAAACAGCAGCGTGGGCACACCGCGTGATTTTCCGACCTGGGTCGCGAAATACGCCTGATCGCAGCAGATACCGCCCGTCGCCAAAATATCCGGCAACTTGTAACTTCGCCCCGGCCAGTTCGGCACGTTGTTCGCCACGCGTTCCGAGCGGTAGCGCACCATCGTGTAGGCCCGCGCGAGCTGACTGAGCGGGTAGTCCGCGATCTTCGCCGCCCATTCGAGTTCGCTGAACGGCGCCGCTGCATCGACGACAAATTTCAACTCGTCCGCACCCAAACGCGTCAGTCGGTGATAGCCGTGGCCGAGTTGGTCTTGTTTCACCCACCAAGCGAACGCCTCCGTCGCCGCCGGCAATTTCCGCGGCAGCAGCGTCGCCGAAACCTGACCGTGCGGCCAATCGGGCGGCGGCGGCACGTCGAACACGACGGCGATCGCGAGCGCGAGCTTGGCGTAGGTTTTGAACTTCGCGGGATCGGCCCGGTAAATCGCATCGAGGATGCGAAAAACTTCCGGCACGTAGTCGACCGGACTGAGCAGCGCAAAAAACTCGGCCGACACCTCCGCATTGCCCAGCAGCCACGCCTGCAATTCCGGGGCAAGCGCCAGCCCCAACGCGCGCTCCTGCGGCGTGTAGCGGCCCGGCATGTTGGGATGCGCAACCTTGGCGTCTTGCACCGAGCGAATCCACCGCGGCACAAACGCCGCCTCAGACTCGCCGAACAAAGCCGCCCACCGGTAAACGCGCAGCCACGCCTCGGCCGCCGCGAGTTTGTCTTTCTGATACGCCAGATAGGCCGCGGCCCGCACCGGCGCCACCTGAGGCGACCATCCATCGCGCTTCGCCGCCGCGTGAATCGCCGCCAGGCGCGTCGGCGAAGGCGGCTGCAGCGCCTCCGCCTCGGGAATCGCCGCCGCCCGCAGGACGAGCGTCGAGACGACCCAAATCCCCGCCGCAAAAAGTTGGCGCACGCATCGCATGGCAAAAAACTGGGGAGCGACGGCGGGAGTGGAAATGAAAAACCCCGGCCCGTTTTATTCGGGGCCGGGGTTTTCGTTGGCGGCGGGTGGCCGCTGTTTTTAGGGCGCCACGCCGGTATCGGCCGTGGGCGTCTTCTGTTTGAAAACCAATTTCTCGCCGTCGCGATCGACGAGGCAAGGCTCGCCGTCCTTCACCTCGCCGCGCAGCAACGCCTCGGCGAGTGGATCTTCGAGGTAGTGCTCGACGGCCCGGCGCAACGGACGCGCGCCATATTTCTCGTCGTAGCCCTTCTCAATGAGGAGATCCTTCGCGCCCTGCGTGAACTCGAGCGCGATCTTGCGCTCGCTGAGCCGCTTCGCGAAGTGCTTGGTCTCGAGTTCGACGATCTTGATGAGGTCGTTCTTGTCGAGCGGGCGGAAGAAAATGATGTCCGAGATACGGTTGAGGAACTCGGGCTTGAACACCCGTTTCGCCTCTTCGAGCACCTTCTCGCGCATCTTCTCCGAGTCGTTGAAACTCGAGGTCGCCGCCGCAAACCCCATCGAGGTCTGGCGCTGCAAGAGCTGCGCGCCGACGTTCGAGGTCATGATGATGATCGTATTGCGGAAATCGACCACGCGACCGAGCGAATCGGTCAACCGGCCGTCTTCCATGATCTGGAGGAGGAGTTGCAGGGCGTCCGGATGAGCCTTCTCGATTTCGTCGAACAAGATCACGGAATAAGGTTTCCGACGGACGGCCTCGGTCAACTGGCCGCCTTCTTCGTAACCAACATAACCGGGAGGCGAGCCGACCAAACGCGAGACGGCGAATTTCTCCATGTATTCGCTCATGTCGATTTGGATGAGCGCGTCCTGATTGCCGAACATCTGCGCGGCGAGCTGCTTCGCGAGCATCGTCTTGCCGACACCCGTCGGGCCGACGAAGAGGAACGAACCGATCGGGCGGCGGGGATCTTTGAGATCCGCCCGCGAACGGCGCAGCGCCCGGGCCACCGAGGTGGAGGCGATGTCTTGACCGATGACGGCCTTCTGCAGCTCGAGCTCCATCGTGAGGAGTTTCTCGTTCTCCTTCTTTTCCAAACGGGAGAGCGGGATACCGGTCCAGTCGGCAACGACCTGCATCATCAGATCTTCGTCGATGGCCACACGTTTTTCGTCGCGCGATTTTTTCCACGCATCGGTGACCTGCTCCTGCTTGGCACGGAGCTGCTTCTCCTGATCGCGGAATTTCGCAGCTTCCTCGAAATGCTGCTCGGCGATGGCCTTTTCTTTCGAAGCGCAGATCGCCTCGATTTCCTTCGTGAGACTCTCGATGTCGGGCGGGCGGACGAGCGCTCCGATACGCGCGCGCGAACCGGCTTCGTCCATGACGTCGATGGCCTTGTCCGGGAGGAAACGCCCCGTGATGTAGCGGTCGGAAAGCTTCGCGGCGGCCTCGATGGATTTGTCCGTAAAGGTGGCCTTGTGGTGATCCTCATACTTCGAGCGGATGCCCTTGAGGATGAGAATGGTGTCGTCGACGGACGGAGCCTCGACCTTCACCGATTGGAAACGACGATCGAGCGCAGAGTCCTTTTCGATGTATTTGCGGTATTCGTTGAGGGTGGTGGCACCGACGCACTGCAACTCGCCGCGGGAGAGCGCAGGCTTGAAGATGTTCGAGGCATCCATCGCACCTTCGGCCGCGCCGGCGCCCACGATCGTGTGCAGCTCGTCGATGAAGAGGATGATGTTTTTCGCCCGCTTGATCTCGTCCATCACGGCCTTGATGCGTTCTTCGAATTGGCCGCGGTATTTGGTGCCGGCAACCATGAGCGCGAGATCGAGGGTGATGACCTTCTTCTCAGCGAGAATCTCCGGCACGAGCCCCGCGGCGATTTCCTGCGCGAGACCTTCGACGATCGCGGTCTTGCCGACACCGGCCTCACCGATCAGCACGGGATTGTTCTTGGTGCGGCGGCAGAGAATTTGGATAACGCGGCGAATCTCGTTCTTGCGCCCGATAACCGGGTCCATCTCACCCTTGCGCGCGAGTTCGGTGAGATCGCGGCCAAAGGCCTTCAGCGCCGGTGTCTTCACTTCCTTCTTGTCCTCTGGCTGGGCGCCGGAGCGCGGCGAACCGCCGGCGGACGCTTCTTCACCGGGCGTTTCACCCGGCGTTTGGCCACCGGAGAACTGCGGATCGAGCTCGCGGAGAATCTCGTTGCGCGTGCGCTCGATATCGATGTCGAGCGACTTGAGCACGCGGGCAGCGACGCCCTCGCCCTCCCGGAGCAGGCCGAGAAGAATGTGCTCGGTGCCGACGTAGGAATGGTTGAGCGTCTTCGCTTCCTTGCCGGCGAGCGCGAGGACCTTCTTCACGCGGGGCGTGTAGGGAATGCTGCTCTGGGTCTTGGTTTCCTGACCGGTGCCGACTTGTTTTTCGACAGCGTTGCGCACCGTCTCGAGATCGAGGCCCATTTTCTGGAGCACGCTCACCGCGACGCCCTGCCCCAGCTTGATCAGGCCGAGCAGGATGTGCTCGGTCCCGACATAGTTGTGGTGGAAGCGGTCGGCTTCCTTACGGGCGAGCGCAAGCACCTGCTGGGCTCGCGGCGTGAAATTGTTCATCGGTTCCTGGGACATAGTGCGTGGGTCTGAGGGCGATTCAGTTCTTGCCGTTGATGTTGAAAGAAAAATCCGGGCGGACGAAGTTGGCAAACTCCGAACGGAGGCGGGCGGCGCGCAGTAGATCGCGCTGGCCGGGGTCGAACTCGCCCTTCTGGGCGTGCTGCAAGTGGCCGGGTTGTGCCTCGATGAAGAGCCGGTCGATCACGCAGCGGCTCGCATCTGGAAAGACGGCGAGATCGATCCCGAGGCGAATCAGCGAGAGCAGATTCATCGCCTCGCCGGAGCTGAGGATGTGCGAATTTTGGAGGATGCCGTAAGCGCGGCCAACCTTGTCGAAGAGTTTGCCGGCGTCGGCTTCGAGCAGCTTTTCGCGGGCATTGAGTTCATGCTCGACGATCGACTGGAGCACGCTGTGCAGGCGCTTGATGATCTCTTCTTCGGATTCGCCCAGCGTGGTCTGGTTCGAGATTTGAAAGATACTGCCGCTGGCGTCGGATCCTTCTCCGAACAATCCGCGCACCACCATACCGAGCTGGTTAACCGCGCGGACGATTTTCTCCATTTGGTTCGAAATGACGAGCGCCGGAAGGTGCATCATCGCCGACGCCCGCATCGCCGTGCCGAGGTTCGTCGGGCAAGCCGTGAGATAGCCGAGCGTCGGCGAAAACGCGTAGTCGAGATGTTCTTCGAGTGCAGAATCGAGCTCGGTGATCGCATTCCAGGCTTTCTTGAGCTGAAAGCCCGAACGCAGCACCTGGATCCGCAGGTGATCCTCCTCATTCACCATCACCGAAAACGCCTGATCTTTGCTGATAATCACGCCGGCTCCGCTCTTCGATCCGCTAAGTTCGCGGCTGATGAGGTGGCGTTCGACGAGAATCTGTTTCTCGAGTTCGGTGAGCTCGCCGACGGTGATATTGAGCGAACGCTTCATCGGCGCAGTGGCGGCGACGGCCTCGCGGCATGCCTCCAAGATTTCCTCGCGTTGCGCTGGCTTGGCCCAACCGGGAAACGAACGTCCGGCGAGATTCCGCGCGAGGCGCACCCGCGTCATCAGCACGATCGCGGTTTTGTTGCTGGCCGTGTCCGTCAGCTCCGAAGGAGTGTCGATGAGCGAGGAGATGGTCATGGGCTCAGCGCGCGCGCTTCGTGTTGGGCGTGACGGATTGTTTGACTTGGCTGATTTCATCGCGGGCGCGGGCGGCGTCTTCGTAACGCTCGGATTTGATCGCCTCGGTGAGGTCGAGTTCGAGCTTGGTGAGGCGGTCGTAGAGGGATTTGCGTTCAAGGGCACGCTGCGGGACTTTTCCCGTGTGGGTGACTCCTTTGTGCATGTTGTCGAGCATCGGCTCGACGACGCCCTTGAAGGTTTCATAGCAGGCCGGACAACCGAAACGGCCGTGTTTCTTGAAGTCGGTCTGCGTGAACCCGCACTGCTCGCAACGCACGCCGGCCGCCGATGGCTCCGGATTGAGCGAGGCCTTGAGGAGCAGGTCAGCGAGCGAAAATCCGCTCGGGTCGGTCACGCCCTTGGCCTGGGCGCAAGCCTCGCACAGATCCACTTTGTGAACCTTGTTGTTCACAATCTGGGTGAGGTGGACAGTCGCGGGCTTCGCGCAGAGGTCGCATTTGAGCGGGTTGGCCATGAAAAGGGTTTGGTTGTTTCTGCACGCACCATGCCACAGGAGCCTTCGCTGGCAAGTGCGCGCGCACGTTGAAAACAGAAGCGCCGCGCTGTCGCGGTTCCCTGCGCCAAACGTGCTATCGTGACACTTCGGCGAAAACTTTAGCAGCGTTCCCGGGAGCGTCCAAAAACGCCCCGGGAATCCAGCACCGGCCGGGGAAAATCAGATGCGCTCGCCCTCGACGAGGACGCGGCGGCGGAACGATGCCAACACCCGCTGGGTGATCGGGCCGGGTTTGCCCGCGCCAATCTCGCGACCATCCAATTTCACCACGGGAATAACCTCCGCACCGGTGCCTGTGAGAAAGCACTCGTCCGCACACCATATGTCGTAGCGGGTCATATTCACTTCTTGGATCGGCACGCCGATCTCCTGCGCGATGTCGAAGATCGTGCCGCGGGTGATCCCCTTGAGCGCACCTTGCGACGCCGATGGCGTGTAGATCGTGCCCTTGTGGATCGTGAACACGTTGTCGGCCGTGCACTCGGCGACATAGCCCTGATCGTTCAACATGATCGCTTCAAGCGCGCCGAACTGCTTCGCCTCGATCTTGCCGAGGATGTTGTTCATGTAATTCAACGACTTGATCGTCGGCGGCAAAGCGGCGGGATTAATCCGGCGGGTCGGCACCGTGACGATCGCGAGCCCGTTGTCGTAATACTCTTTCGGATAGAGCGATATCTTGCTGGCGATGATAAAGACCGTGGCCTTCGGGCAGGACCACGGCGACAGACCGAGATCGCCCACGCCCCGCGTGACCACGAGGCGAATATAGGCGTCAGTCAGCCCATTCAGACGGCACGTTTCCGCGGTGGCCCATGCCATCTCTTTGCGAGTCAGCGGCAACGTCAGCAGGATCGCCTTGGCCGAATATTCGAGGCGCTCCAAGTGCTCATCGAGTCGGAAAATATTGCCCCCGTAGAGGCGAATGCCCTCAAAGACTCCGTCGCCATAGAGCAAACCATGGTCAAATACGGACACCTTGGCCTCGGCGTCGTCGACAAACTTGCCATCCAGATAGATCTTCATCGTTTGCGAGCCTACGCGTGCAGAAAAAGTTTTGTCGAGCCCGGCGCGGGGAATTTCTGCTTGTGCTCGCGATTTTTCGACGAAACTGTCGCCGAGATTCTACGTCTCTCCTACGACCCCTTCTCTTTTTAAATCATGCGCAAATCACCCCGTTCGTCCACGTCAGCGTTTACGCTGATTGAACTGCTCACCGTTATCGCGATCATCGGCATTCTCGCGGCCATCATCATCCCGACCGTCGGCGCTGTTCGCGAAAAAGCCCAGCGTGCCGTCGATGGAAACAATCTGCGGGAGATCGTGAAGGCCGCTCAGATCTATGCCGGTGACAACCAGGATAAGATGCCCGACCCGCAGAGCATCCCGAACAACATCCTGACGACCCCGAACTTGGCGTGGAAGTGGCCGGGGATTCTCGCGAAGAACAACATTCTGACCGATTCGACGTTCTATTTTGCGAAGAACGACCCCGTCTTCAGCGGAACTTACCCGACCTTTATCATCAACCCGAGCGCGGCCCGCAATACCCTCCACACCAGCTTCACCACCAGCCGCTCTCCCTCGTGGGAATTCGTTGGCGGTGTCAAAATGGCCGACGCCGCGACCAGCCCGGTCGCCTATACCCGCGGCCTTCAGGCCAACGGCACGTGGAGCACCACCAGCGGCGTCTATAAAGACAGTGGCGGCTACGTCGCCTTCCTCGGCGGCAACGTCACGTTTTATCCCAACACCTCCCAGATTTTCACGACCAACAACGCCGCCAGCACGAGCGGCACGAAGCCGACCGATGTTCGCCAGGCCATTCCGTTCAACGCATCGGCCCCTAACAACAGCGCGCGCATCTACGGCATCCCGCCGAATACCGGTGCGGGCGGCATGATTGGCTCCGCCAACGGCACCCTCGCCTCACGCGGTCCCTGATCTCCGTCGGCGTTTTCGTTCGATTTTGCCCGGTCGCTCTCGCGACCGGGTTTTTTATTTCCCGCTTTCCCCTTCTCGCCCCAGCCGCCAGCCTTCCCGACAGACCCATGACGACCGCACCAGAACCTGCGCCCACCACTCACACCACCTATGTGGTCGGCCACAAGAACCCCGATGCCGACGCGATCTGCTCCGCGATCGCCTACGCAGCCCTCAAACAGGCGCGCGGTGAGCGCGGCTACATCGCGGCGCGCTGCGGCAACTCCAACGCCCGGATCGACACAATCCTCGCACGTTTTCATACGCCGCTTCCCCACTACCTGAGCGACGTTTCGCCCCGCGTGCGCGACTTGATGGCGACCGACGTGATCTCGGTGGCAGAAACGGCCACCTGCGCCGAAGCCCTCGAATTGCTCGATCGTCACCACGTCCGCGTCCTCCCCGTCACCTCCAATCACAAAGGCGTCAACGGTGTCGTCGGCGTCGTTTCACTCGCGGCGCTCGGCGGTGTCTTCATTCCGCGTGTCACCGCGCCGCGCTCCATGCGGCAGGTCAACACCTCCCTCGCCAATATCACCCGCGCGCTCCACGGCCGCGCTCTGCACCTCGTCGGCGAACGCAAGATGGAGGAGCTCTATGTTCGCCTCGGCACGATGGATATTTCGTCGTTTTGGAGCGTCTCGATCCGCGAAAACATTCCCGCCGACCAGGCCATTGTGATCGTCGGCGACCGCCACGATATCCAACGCCGTTCGATCGAACTCGGCATCCGCGCGCTCGTCATCTCCAGCAATCTTGAGCCCGACGACGATACCATCGAGCTCGCCAAAGCTCGCGGTGTCAGCCTCATCATCAGCCCCTACGACTCGGCCACGACGTCGTGGGTCGTGCGCACCGCCTCCACCATCGAACGCGTGATCGAGCGCGAATTCACCACCGTTGGCGCCGATGTGCGCATCGCCGATGTGCGGAAAAAATTCTCCACTGGCACCCTCTACGCCCTGCCGGTGCTCGCCGACGACGGCGGCCTCATCGGTATCATCACGAAGACCGACATCCTCAAACCGGTTTCCACCCGCCTCGTCCTCGTTGATCACAACGAGATCACCCAAGCCGTTCCTGGCGCCAATGAGGTTCCGATTACGGAAATCATCGACCACCATCGCCTCGGTGCCCTCAACACCTCCCAGCCGATCCTCTTCATCAACGAACCCGTCGGCTCCACCTGCACCATCGTCGCCGACCTGTTCCGCCGCGAGGGTTTCACCCCTTCGCCGGACATTGCCGGCATCATGATGTCGGGCCTCATTTCCGATACGCTCCACCTCAACGGCCCCACCACGACGCGAAAAGACGCCATCATCCTCGCATGGCTCTCCGAAATTGCCGGCGTCAACTCCAAGCAGCTCGCCGACGAAATCTTCAATTCCGGCTCCGTCATTCTCGCCAACCCACCCGAAAAAACCGTCCGGTCCGACTACAAGATCTACGAGGAAGAAACCCTCCGTTTCTCGGTCTCGCAGGTCGAGGAGCTGGGATTCGGAAATTTCTGGAACCAGTCCAAGGCTATCGCCGCCGCCCTCGCGGACCTGCGCAACGAGGAGCGTCTCGCATTCGCAGCACTGCTCGTCACGGACATCAACACCCAGAACTCCCTGCTCCTCGTCAAAGGCGATACCGCGCTCATCCAACGCATCAGCTACGCCCATGTTGAGCAGGATGAGATTTTCGACCTCCCCGGCATCGTGAGCCGCAAGAAGCAACTCATCCCTTACCTCTCCAGTCTCATCAAAGAAATGGCCGCCGACGGAGTCTTGCCTGCCGCCCGGACCGGCACGCCCTTCGCCAAGACCAAATAGCCCCGACGGAGCCGCTGGCCCACGCAGCGGTTGGCGCAGCCTACCGAGCAATCGTCCCGGAGCTATTGTTCAGACTGCGGTCACGCGCCCGGCAGAGTCTCCGATCCGTTCAAGATTCTGCACGCCCATGCGGTCGGTCATCGAGAGGAACAGATCGCTCATCGGTCGCCCGCCGAGCTTGACGTGTCGGCCCGGACGAAACGTCCCGCCGCCGGCGCCCGCGAGGATCACAGGCAAATTGTCATGGGTGTGGCGGTTGCCATCCGCATTGCCCGATCCGTAGATAATCATCGAATTATGGAGGATCGAACGCCCGTCGACGTCCTTCTTCTCGTCGAGCCGCTTCAGGAAACGCGCGAAATGATCCATATAATAACGGTCGATCTGCGCTATCTTGCCCATGAGTTCGCGATCATTGCGGTGATGCGAACAGTAGTGGTGCCCCTCCGTCACGCCGATCTGCGGAAACGATTTGTTCGAGCCGTCTCCGGCGAGCAGCAGCGTGGCCACCCGCGTCGAATCCGTCTCAAACGCCATCGCCAACAGATCAAACATGATGTCCATGTGATCTCCGAAATTACCCGGAATCCCCGCCGGAGGTGTCTCCGCTTTCGGGTCGGGCAAGTCTCCGAAACTCTCCGCACGCTGGATGCGTTTTTCGATTTCGCGCACGCCCGTCAGGTATTCGTCGAGCTTGGCGCGGTCGGTCTGCCCGAGCTCACGCTGCAGGGCCTTCGTATCGCTCATGACGAAATCCAAGAGCGATTTTTGCGTCGCCTGCCGGTGCCGGAAATTCGCCTGCCGCTCCGCGCCGGTGCCGCTGCCAAACAAACGCTCGAATACCAACCGCGGATTCGGCTCCGGCGCCATCGGCACCGAGGGCGAGCGCCATGACAAATTGTATTGGTAGGCGCACGAATAACCCGAGTCACAACGCCCTGACTTGCGCACGTTGTCGCAGGATAGTTCGAGCGAGGAAAACCGCGTCAGGTGTCCGACATGTTGCGCGGCGATCTGGTCGACCGAGACACCCACCTGAATATCCGCACTGTCGGTCTTTCGCGCGCGGGCGCCAGTGAGGAACGTCGCATTGGCCCGCGCGTGGTCACCCGCCCCGTCGTTGCCGGCCTTGGCGTTCTGGTGATCGAGCCCCCCCAGCACTTGGAACGATGATTTTAGGGGAGCAAGGGGCGCCATCGTCTTTCCCAACTCGAAGGCACTGCCCTCCCCGGTCGGCCACCAGTTTTCCTGATGCACACCGTTCGGAATATACACGAACGCCATGCGCAACGGCGCGCCGCCGGCCGTCGTCGCAAGCGGGACCGCGCCTTTGGCGATCGGCGCGGACGCCGCGCGCGCGACGCCCGGCAGCGCCGATTCAAACAGGGGCAGCGCCAGCGTGACGCCGACACCCCG
>CALRZR010000167.1:0-17413 GCA_943372705.1 Opitutus sp. GAS368
GAAGTCTGCGGCCTCGGCGACCTCGCTCAGCCCCTCTTCGCGTTCATCGAGTCGCTGCAAAAACCCGGCGCCGTCACCGCCCAGAAATACTACGGAGCCCGCGGCTGGGTCGCCCACGTCCTCGCCAACCCGTGGGGTTTCACCGCCCCCGGCGAAGCCGCCAGTTGGGGCTCCGCCAACAGCGGCTCCGCCTGGCTCTGCCAGCACCTCTGGGACCACTGGCTCTTCACCCGCGACCAGAAATTCCTCGCCCGCATCTACCCCGTGCTGAAGGGCTCCGCTCAATTCTACTCCGACCTCCTCATCGCCGAGCCGAAAAACCAATGGCTCGTCACCGCTCCCTCCAACTCACCCGAAAACGCATTCCTCCTCCCGACCGGCAAACGCGCCAACGTGTGCATGGGCCCCACCATCGACCAACAGCTCATCCGCTACCTTTTTAACGCCACCATCCAGTCCGCCAAAATCCTCGGCCTCACCGCCGAAGAATCCTTCACCGCCGGACTCGCGGCGCAACGCGCCCGCCTCGCGCCCACCCGCATCGGTTCCGACGGCCGCATCATGGAATGGCTCGAAGAATATAAAGAGGCCGAGCCCACCCACCGCCACGTCTCGCACCTCTGGGGCCTCTATCCCGGCCACGAAATTTCCCCGCGTCGCTCGCCCGACCTCGCCGACGCCGCCCGCAAATCCCTCGAAGCCCGCGGCGACGCCGGCACCGGCTGGAGCATCGCCTACAAACTCAACCTCTGGGCCCGCCTCCGCGACGGCGACCGCTGCGAAAAAATCCTCCGCACTCAGCTCGCCCCCGTCACCGCGACAGGGATCGACATGAAGAAAGGCGGCGGCACGTATCCCAATCTCTTCGACGCCCACCCGCCCTTCCAAATCGACGGCAACTTCGGCGCCACCGCCGGCATCGCGGAAATGCTCCTCCAAAGCCACGCCGGCGAAATCGACCTCCTTCCCGCGCTCCCGTCCTCGTGGCCCGAAGGCGAAGCCCGCGGCCTCCGCGCGCGCAACGGCATCACCGTCGACCTCGCCTGGAAAGCCGGCCGAGTCACGACCTACCGCCTCACCTCCAAGACCCCCGAAAAAGTCACCGTCCGCGTAAACGGCGAAGTCAGCGAAGTCCTACCCGATAAAATCTGAAAGGTAGGGACGCCTCTCCGAGCCTTCCGCGCCCGTTGCGCGACGCGCCACCCGAATCCCATCGGACCTACCCGCCACGACATCAACTGCCTAATGAACCAAGCTCAGCGACCCGGCCCACAAGGGCGTTCGATTGCAAACAACGACACCATGGCCGGGTCCGCTACAGCGCATGGTGTCATCATCGTCTCGCTACAAAACCTGTCTTAACTCCGGCCTCAAATCCCGCCTGCTGATAGAACCGCAGTGTGGCCTCGTCTTTGCGTCCAGTCATCAACATCACCTTGTAGCAATCCTGCTCCCAAGCCAGCTCAAGTGCTGACTGAAGAATCTGCGTGCCGATGCCTCGCTTCCGGAAATTGGGATGCGTCACGACGTTCTCAATCAAACCGTATGGCCGTGCTCCGCGTGTGAGATTCAGAATGATAGCCAAAGTGCAGGAAGAAACGATCTGTCCGGCGGCATCTGCCACGATGTAATGCGACTGAGAATCCGCGAATATCCGACGCCACAAATTCTCAACATCTATGGTGACGGCTAACTCTGGATCGCTCGGATGCAAATGACGGTAAAGACTCAACAAGCTGGGAAGCTCATTTTGGCGAATCTTGCGGATAGTGGGTGAAATATCCATGCCTCGCAATGACACCTAACATGGGTTTGACCAACGCGGAAAAGCGGATTTCACGTCGGCAAACTTGGGGCGCGATGCGACCTGGACAATCGGTTTTTCACGGTTTCCACCCCGTTGCGCTATCTCGTCCATTGTGCTCCGCCAAGTTAGCCAACCAAGGTGTCATCTCACCTTCCGTTGGCAAATTCGGCCGCGCCACTCCCTCCTCTGCAGTAAACCCATTTACCTGCGCTTCGGAAACGCGGAAAATCCGCCCCTGCAAACCACCGAGTCGACCTTCACGCCACAGCTTCGAGCACCGCCTGGGGTGCTTGGCAGTGCCGCGTAGCTGCACACGGGCAGCCCCGGTCGGCTGGCGCGGCCCTGCTCCCAGTCGCACAACGTCGCCGAGCTGCTGCCGAACGCAGACGAAAACGCCTGCTGGTTCAGATTCAGTTTGGTGCGCACCGCCATCACGCACCCGGGATCGATGTGATAGATACGCCCGCATAACTTGCGCGAGGGCCAAAAATTTCGGCCGCGCCGCACTCATTGCGCCAGCCGACGCAACAGTTCCTGATTGTCGGCCAATACAGTTTTGGCCGCACGGTCGAACTCCTCATCGGAGGCATATTCGATTTTCGGTTCCGACGTCGGCCGTTGAGCCCGTTGAAAATATTCCCGCAGTTTCGCCCTCTCCTACGGCGGCAGCTTCTTAATCATCTCGATGATTTCGGCAGCGCTCATGACACCGACCATGTTCGCCCGCCGCCCCCGCACAAGCCCCGCTCCACCCGTCACCAGCACACCCCTCGCGCGAAACTCACCGGCATAAATTTCGTGCCGCCTCCGCCTCTCACTGCTACACACCTCTCCATGCAACTCCGCCCTTTCGGCCAACACCCGTTCACCACCTCTGAAATCGGCTTCGGCGCCTGGGCCATCGGCGGATCGTGGGGCGCGCAGGCCGACACCGACTCGCTCGCCGCGCTCCACCGTGCCCTCGATCTCGGCGTCAACTTCATCGACACCGCCGCGGGCTACGGCGGCGGCCGCAGCGAAAAACTCATCGCCCAAGTCCTCCGCGAACGCGCCGCTCGCCCTGAGCCTGCCGACCGGGCCGCCGGCCACTCCGCCCGCGTCTTCGTCGCCACCAAGACGCCGCCCGCTCCCGGCGCGTGGCCTCCATCGCCCTACGACCGCGCCGAAGATCGCTACTCCGAAACCTACCTGCGCGAAAATCTCGCCGAGCGCTGCGCCCACCTCGGCACCGAACGCCTCGATCTCCTCCAGCTGCACACGTGGACGCGTGCTTGGAACCGCAACCCGACTCCCTTCAAAATTCTGCGCACCCTCCAGCGTGAAGGCCTCATTGGCCTCATCGGCATCTCTACGCCCGAGCAGGATCAAAACTCCGTCATCGATCTCATGCGCGGCGGCTGGGTCGATTCCGTCCAAGTCATCTACAATCTCTTCGAACAGGAACCCGCCGCCGAACTCCTCGACGTCGCGAAAGAATGCGGCGTCGCGATCATCGTCCGCGTCGCCTTCGACGAAGGCGCGCTCACTGGCAAGTTCACCGCCGCGACAAAATTCGCTCCCGACGATTTTCGCGCCGCCTATTTCGCCGGCGACCGGCTCACCCGCTCCATCACGCGGGCCAACGCCATCCAACACGACTTGGTCGACTCCGGCTATACGCTGCCCCAGGCCGCGCTCAAATGGGTGCTCGCCCACCCGGCCGTCTCCGTCGTCATTCCCGGCATCCGCAACGTCACCCAAGCCGACGCCAACTGCGCCGTCAGCGACCTCCCCGCGATGCCCGAGAAACTCGTCCACCGCCTCCGCCGCCACAACTGGCGCCGCGGCGTGTGGTATGGCGGCAAGTAGACCATGCCGCCCACGGTTCAATCCAACGCGCCCCGGTATTTTCGCACGTTATGCTCATGGCATGTCGGTCTCGTCGCGTTGCTGGCCTGGTCTCTGTTTACAATCCCGCTTCCAGCGCAATCCGTGGTAGTCGCCAGGAAACCGCCTCCACTTCGATTGCTGTCTCATGACCGCCACTACGAACTCCGCACGCTTTATGTGGAAGACCCTCGCCTTCCCCGGCTGAGCGAGACCCAGCGCACCGCACTCTATGCCAAGATAACGCGCCTCCTCAGCGATTGGCTGGGCTACACGGTGAAATTGCGCGAAGTCGATGCGCGCGGACTGGCAGCGCAATTTGCCAAATCCGAACAAATCTTCGCGCAACGCACCGGGGACATTCGCGAGACCGACTTCGATCCCTTTGGCGGCCAAGGCGCCACGATGCTGGGTCAAGTCATCGCGAGAGCCCTGCGCGCGCGTCCGCTCCCCATGATTGAAGGTTATTTGAAGTCCGGTCCCCTGAGTTCACAGGCCGAGGCGGTTGAGGTAGCGCGGGCTCGTTTTCTCAACCGCTTAAATGATCTGCGGGCCATTCCGACGGAGAGTGGCCAACCGTTCTACGATCCCGCCCAATCTCGGTTCAGCTCGTTTGGTCATTGGTGGCTCTTGATGGAAGAAATTCAGGAGGCTGACTTCGTGCTCACCAACTCTATGATCGTCGGCGCAGACCAACAGATGCCGATCTACGTCATCGCCCGCGGCGGTCTCACCACCGGACTTACCATCAACAACCACCGCAGCCCCTACCAAGCCGCAACCATGGTCGGCTTGATGCCGTTTCTATCCGACTCGCCACTTTTCCTGCGCGAACGCGGCCGCATTCCGGAAGAAGAGCGCCTCGACGTGATCGCCACGTTTTGCCTGCACGAGATGGGCCATTTCTTTGGTCGCTTTGCCGAGCATTACGACCACCCCAATTGCGCCCATGTCGCGCCGACTGGCCTCAATTACTACGAGTGGCACAAATCCGTTCGCGGCCAGGGTCCGTGCCCGCTCGTGCACAAAATAACCGAGCGATTCTGAACCAACGAAGAATCCGAAGGATCGAAGCCCGCCACGCACCTTACGCACACGCGCGTGCGTTCGCCCACTTTTCATCCACGCGGGCTATAATTTCCCCGCCTCCGCGCGGCGTTTCGCCTCAGCCAACGGCATCGGCTTCGCCTTCCGCAACTCCGCGAGTGTCTTTTGCTGCTTCTCTTCGAGCGCAAACTCTCGCACCAGCCGATCCGTGGCCTCTACACGTCTCGACTCCGCGACTCCTTTCAATGCCGCCTCGTCCCACTTCGAAACGAGGCGCGCCACGCCGAGTTCGCGCTGGATCGCCGGCAACTTGTCTTTCAGCGCCACCATCGCTTCGTCGGCCGGCGCCGTGCTGAATACCTGCAGGTGCGAGCGCTTCTGCGCCGCGGCGATCTGCTCGCTCAACGCGCGAAGTTTCACCGTATCCCCGGCCACCTTCGCGGCCTTGCCGTCCGCGATCATCGCGTCGCGGCTCTGTCGCTCGGGTCCGCTCCAGAAATGCGCGTAGGCCACCGCCCGCGAATCGTAAATGCCGATACGCTCGGCGTCCGGCTTGTCCGCCGCCCCCGCGATCGCCGCGCAAAATGAGCCAAGCAGCGCAACCGCTGCGGTGATGATATTCTTTGTTTTCATGGTAGGTTTTTCGGTTCGACCCGGACTCTACCACGCCGACCCGCACCGGCGTGATTCGAAAAAACTGATGCAGTCTATCGGAACGCCTGCCCCAAAATGCATCGAGCCCGTGCAGCCACCTACGAGAAACACATTCTCTCCGCTAAATCGCCTGCTGCGCGCACAAGGGCACGGAGCAAGCAACGCGTTCGGCTCCGTGCACTCTGTGGCGGAGCTCTGCGTCCTCTGGACAAATTCCGAGTGCGGTCAAAATGGACTGACCCAATCAAGCCTACTGCCGCCACGGCAGTGCCGAGCGCGTGATCGATGCCTCGAGCGCCGCCGCATCGCGTTCCAAACACGTCCCCGCGGTCTCGTCTCCGTCCAAAAACGCCACAAATTCCTGCTGCGCCGCGCCCTGCGGCGTCGTCCAGTGCCGCACGATTTCCACGGCCGGCAGCGTCTTCGTGCCGAAGATTTCCACGAGGGGAAAATCGATCAAAAGCCCGCTCGCGCGATACACGACCTCAGTGCAGACGAGCTTGTCCGCGCTGTAGAGATCGAACTCGAAATCATGGCGGCCGCGCGCACTACCGGGCGCTCGCCGCCCAGCAGAGCGCCACCGCCCGCGCAGGCGCGGCCCGGCGCGATTTTTGCGCGATCACGGCCCATCCCTCGCTGCACGCCGCCCTCCTCGCGGCGCTACGCCGTGGCTGGTCGCCCGAAGAGATTGCCCGCACCCTGCGTCGCACGCACCCTGCCGATCCGGCCATGCAGACCTCGCACGAATCGATCTACCGCTACGTTTACGTGGTCGCGCGCGGGGCGCTCAAACGCGAGCTGGTCGCCTGCCTGCGCCGCCACCACCCCAAGCGCAAAGCCCACCCCCGTGGCACCCTCGCCACCCAGGGCAAACTCAAGGACATGGTCTTGATCGACCACCGCCCGCCCGTGGTCCAAACCCGTGCCACCCCCGGCCATTTTGAAGGCGATCTCATCATGGGCCCTGGCAACGCCTCCGCCGTCGGCGTCCTCGTCGAACGCACCACCCGCTTCATGCTCCTCTGTCACCTACCGCAAAAAGACGCCACGAGCGTGCGCGCAGCCTTCGAGCGCAAACTCGCCGACCTCCCCGCGCAACTGCGCCTCTCGCTCACCTACGACCAAGGCAAGGAAATGGCCGAACACGCCCAACTCGCCGCCAACCTCCAACTCAAGGTCTACTTCTGCCACGCCCACAGCCCCTGGGAACGCGCCACCTGCGAGAGCCAGAACGACCGCCTCCGTCACTACCTGCCCCGTGGCCTCGATCTCGCCACCGTCTCTTACCAAAAGCTCCGCTCCATCCAGGACATGCTCAACGAGCGCCCCCGTAAAATCCTCGGCGACGCCTCCCCCGCCGAACGTTTCCATCAGCTCCTTATATCAAACCCCAATTCGAATTGATCCTTGAATGCGCCCCCCAAAAACGGCGTCAACGCATCCTTGGTGACCGATAGTCGCACCCGGCCACCGGGCGTCGAAAAACTAAAATCACCTTCACCCAACGGGTGAATCACCTCCGTCGTCTTCGTCTGTGCCATAGCCTCCCTGGCGAGCACTTTCCTTCAAATTTGAACCCTCAACTGCGGATTTTCGGATGATCTCGTCGAAAACGCGATCCGGCCCTCCTGCATCGGCAAGAAGAATTGGTTGTTAATCGGGCACCCCGACGCCGGCCAGCGCTCGGCCATCCTCCATTCCCTCATCGTCTCGTGCCAGCGCCATGGCAAGGACCCGCTGGCCTACCCGAAGGATCTCCACACCCGGTTGCCGCAGACGATCAATCGCAACGACCTCCACGCCCCCCCGGATGTGGCAACCGGCTACGTCGTAGTTCCACCCTCATTGGTTACCATTGCGATCTTCGTAACGATTATCATCAAGACCTCTCACGTAGGACCTCTCCCGGCCCTTTTCCGTTCGGGCGCGCCAGGGACGAAGCCAACGTCGGCGAGCAACGCGCGGCGCTACGCCAAGAACACTTTGCCCGATTGCTGGTGCGACTCCGCCGGCTCGTGACGGCGCTCCAAGCGCGCGTGCTCCCCAAGTCCGGCCTCCTCTACTCGCTCGTCGCCTCCTGCCAGCGCCACGGTCACAATCCGCACAATTACCTGCGTGACGTGCTCAGTCGCCCGCCAGCCATAACCAAGGCCGACGACCTGAGCCCGCTCCTCCCCGCGCTGCGGAAACCGCGGACGGCGCCCACATCGAAGTTCTCGTCACTACGAGAAATCCGCACGCATTACTGTCGCTCCCGTTGTTGCGCTTCCCTCAAGGAGCCACCGCAACGTCGCTTACGAACGTCGCAGGCCCCCGACAGGAAAGTGTTGCGCCTTTTCTAAGCGCTATTCAACCCTCACTCCCTCTCATCATCAGCCTTCGACATAACCACATAATAATCTTTATATGATTTGTCATAATACTGCGCATAGTAATAGCCAGAAACGGCCAAATTGAGTCCATTCAGCACAGCTCCAAAATTCGGCACGTTCGCGTCGAGCAACTTTTTCGCGCTGAACTGGGCCGCCTTACGACGAACCTTATTAAAAAATATAGTAAAAATTGAGCCGTCAACCAACGGCAATATAATCAGCGCATCGCTTACTGCAGCCAAAGGAGGAGTGTCAATAAAAACGCGGTCATAGCGCTTTCTCAAATCCGAAATCATCACCTCAAAATTCTTGCTATTAAGAATTTGAGTTGGATTCTTCGCGCGCCCCCCAGCGGGCAATATGTCAAAATTTGGATGCAGCGCTCGGATAATCGAGTCATCCAAGGTGCTAGTCCCTGCACATACATCAATCACGCCCTTCAAGTTTTCCACCCGGAACGATTTATGTATATTTGGCTTACGAAGATCGCAATCGACGACAATAACCCGCTCTCCATGGGCTGCAAACGTAAGCGCCAAATTGGTTGTAGTAAACGACTTGCCTTCGCCTGGAATAGTGCTCGTAGTTAATATACACTTCGCATTTTTGCTTTCGTCCTTCAGGCGCAGACTCGAATGAAGAGTCAAGAAGGCTTCCGCTACCTGTCTATCGGCGTTATTCACAACAATCTGAGCCTTCTCCGACTGCTCCATGCGTTTAATCTGCGGAATAATACCAATTAGAGGTAGTCCAACAACACCTTCAATATCGAAAGAACTTTTTACCCGATCATCAATGAAAGCCACGAAAAAGGCAAACGCGAGTCCGAGGCCGAGACCGCCAACCAAGCCAAGACCCAAATTCAAAGGAACATTCGGAGTCACCGGCTTATCCTCGGAGGACGGGGATGCACGATCTACAATGCGTGCATTCTGAGTTTGTATGGAGCCAGTCATAGAAGTCTCACGAGCCCGGCCCGTGATACTCAGCAAAATCTGTTCACTTTGCTTCAAATCCCGCTCAAGTTTCGTATATGTTAGGGCATAGCGGTCCAAATCCAAAGACTCCGCTTTTTGTTTAGCCAGATCTTGTTGAATTTGGTCGTTATTGCGAACAGCCGACTGGTAGTCGGATTCGACTTGAGCACATACCGAATCAATCGCTTTCTTCAATTCTCGCTCGGTTTGGGCCAGCGAATTAGAAGCCTCAACCATCTTAGGATGTTTCCCCAAATAGCGCTCCTTCAACTGAGCAATAGCAATCTGCTGGGTCGCCCGCTGCTGGGTTAACGAAGTAATATTCGGCTGATTCGCAATAAATGGCAGGTCAGTAAGATCAATTCCCTTAGAACGATGTTCCTTTACTTGGTTTAACCGTATTTCAGCGTTGTTGAGCGAAATTGCGGCGCGGTTAGCCTCTAGATTAATCGCCTTCAAAGTCTCGTTTACGATATCCTTTCGACTATCAAGAGAAACCATATTATTTTTCTCTTTGTATGCCTGCAACTGGTCGGCGAGCTGCTCAACTTTTTTTCGCTGATCATCGACGGTTACATTTAGAGCATCAAAAGCAGTGCGAGAATCATCGATGCGAATTCGTGTATTATGGGCGAGATATTCATCGGCGAAAAGATTAGATACTTTCGCGGCAACAAAACGATCAGGATGGTCGTAAGTTACGTTTACAATTAGGGATAATCGAGTTTGGACGACCTTTCGATTACGAGCTAAAATGTCAGCTACAAACGCTGTGTCAGCAGTTGTTTTTTCATAGGGAGCCAAGAACGCCCTCAATTCCTCTCCACTAAGGCGTTCAGCCACTCGCCGGATAATGCTTGCGCTCTCCAAAACCTTTATCTGAGTGTTTAGATCTTCGGCAGAGCGAATATCATTATCCATAACTTGCTGCATTTGGATAACATTTGGGTCACGGCGGAAAATTTGCACAGTCGCACTAGACCGATAGATTTTCGTTTGACTCAATGTATACACAAGTGAGCTGGAAAACACAACTAAAAACACAACAACAACATACCAAATGCGTTCGCGAAGGATTAGCAGATAATCCTGAAAGCTTCGCTGCACCGACGCTGTTCCGCCTTCCCCATACCCAACCGCAGAGTAACCTGCATAGTTACCGCCGTAGCTATAGCCGTAACCCGCAGCCTCCTGCTTTTGTTTTTCCGGAGTTTCCATTATATAATATTTATAGAATTTTTTCGGGAACGTTTATGACGTCATTCGGCTGCAGGGGCCAAGTCTGATTGCTATCACCTTTCATCAGATCCTCCACATTGATCGTGAAGGTTTCGGTCGAACCGTCGGACTTGGTTCGCTTTAGCGTAACCCGTTTCTTGTCGGCAAGTCTGTTAAAGCTGTCGGCTCGAGAAATGGCATCGATCAAGGTAAGCCCCTGCTCTTGTTGAAACAAAACTACTCCAGGCTTATTCACGGCGCCAGCAATGAACACGCGACGCGGCGCATACTCCAAAACAAAAAGATTCACCTGCGGCTTCGCCAAGAAATCACGTCCATAGAGATCCCGAATATACTCTTCCGCCTGCCTGACAGTCTTATCCTTAAGGGATACCGTATCAATCAAGGGAAGTTTTACGGTATTTTCCTGTGAGATCCGGACCTCACGATTGAGATCGTCTTCTTGAAAAATCTGCACCCGTATAAGATCGGATGCTTGAAGAACGTAATCCAACTTAGATTGCTCTGATTTCCCAATTGATTGACGGGGCTTGTTTTCCGATTGAGCGGCTCCAAGCGAATGGACAATAAACGCAATGCAAAAAACAAGCTTGGTAAGATTTGACATAATCTATATGTATATAGACAAAAAGCGGAAGAAGACCAAAATGATCTTCTTCCGCAGGAAAAACCTTAACGCTCCTCAGTAGCGAAGGGATGCCGCGATCGAGAAGACGTTGTTAGAAAATTCGCCGGACGCCAACACAGAGCTGTTGTGACGATATGTGTATGTCGCGGCAATCTTCACATACGTGTTCACAATATAGTTCGCGCCGATGTTACCCTCAATGAAGTCATCGGTGCGGGCAGCATATTCAATTGATCGGCTACTTAGCCCAGCGTTCACACTCCATTGGTCATCAATGTTGGAGGACACGCTGGCATTGAATGCCAAGTTTTTCTGCTGATCGCCTTGCGGAGAGGTGCCGTAGTCATTAGAGCCACCGAATTGAAGGCTGGTTTTCGGAGTAATTTCGTAAGTTAGCTTCGCATCAAAACCCGGAAGTGACTCATCATTTCCATTAGACAGTTCGCGAGAATTTATACCAACAGAGAATTGACCAGAAAGCTTCGGAGTGAAATTTCCGCGAGCACCAACATTGAAATAGTGATCGGTTGAATCAAGACCTACGGTGGTTTCGTAGCTGCGGTAGCGGTAGCCGGCACTTAGGTCTACCTTCGGGGTAATTTTGTAATAAACATCAAGAGGCACGGAAAGATCATCGGAGTCACCATAGCCAACACGCTTGTAATTGTCGTGGGTAAAATTGATTGCCGCAGCAACAGAGGTAATCTGGGAAACTTCAATTTCTGCGCCGGTGCCCACCACAAACTGATCGCGGCGCGTAAGGCCACGGATATCGACGGAATTTTGGTTCAACTCATGGTAGCCAGCGTTAAATTTCAACTTTAGCTTAGCATCGTCATAGCTTGCCCGAAAATCTCCGGTGAATAAATTCGTATTCAAATTGCTATTGTCCGAGTAATTCGAAAACGCATCCACCAAAGTTAGAGCCCCCTTCAATGCAGCATCTTTGCCGAAGGTGACCTCTAGGCCGGGATTAATGTCAAAAATCGTATCACTTATCGCCGTGTTAGACGCAAAGATGTTGTCATCAGAACGGACGCCAAGAGTCCCGGTGACAAAAAGTTCAGCGCCATCGCCGATCGCCAAGAACGGTGCAGCATGCGACGCGGTGCCGAGCGCGAGAGTGAGGGAGGCAATGTGTGCTAGTTTCTTCATTTGCGTAATAAAATTAGAATGGTAGGCGATTTGTAAGCGACTTGGGAAGCTCAAAAAAAATATTCTTAAGGGCGAAAGCGATCTCGATGCAAATTTTGTGCCATGAAAATGCGGGGAAGCTAAATCGGTTGGTTGCGTTTCGAGTGACGACCGAAATGCAACAGAATTACCAGTGCAAGAGAATTCTTCGTTCAGTTCCGCGGTTAACGAATTTAGTTAAGTGGAAACTGCGATTTTTTGGGGCCAATCCCATTCGTCCGCGTATCAGCTCGAGGCCTGAGTCGAGATGCTGCGGATCGGTTGTCGCGGGTTAACTAGGACACGTAGCGGAAGGCCAAAATTGTCACCAAACCGATTCACGGCTTCGCGCTTTTGATGCAGCACTGCCCAAACATCCAAAATTCGCACTTGTTCGGATGCTGCAGTATCCCGGAATGTCCTTTGTATTTCGCTCGAAGCCTACCGAGACAGCCTCCGATACTTAATCCGGTGGGGCTGATCCGCCTCCTTACCTTTCCTTCGACGGAAGTCCTCAAGATAGCTGGAGTAATTGCCACTGAAGAACTGCACCGAACTATTGCCCTCGAAAGCCAAAATATGAGTGGCGATTCGATCCAAAAACCACCGGTCATGCGAGACGACCACGGCGCACCCCGCAAATGTTTCCAACCCGTCTTCCAGTGCGCGGATGGAGTTTACATCGAGATCGTTCGTCGGCTCGTCGAGCAGAATCAAATTCGCACCGCTTTTCAATAGCCGGGCCAAGTGCACGCGGTTGCGCTCCCCGCCCGAAAGCACCCCCACCTTTTTTTGCTGGTCGGCACCGGTAAATCCAAACTGCGCGCAATACGCCCGAGAACTCAGCTCACGATTGGCCAAGCGCAGGATCTCCTCACCACCGCTGATCGCCTGCCAGATGGTTTCGGTATCCGGCAAGGAATCGCGCGACTGGTCGACATGGGCGATCTTCACCGTAGGTCCAACCCTCAGTTCACCGAATTCAGCTTTTTCCGTGCCCACAATCAGGCGAAATAGCGTCGTCTTTCCCGCGCCGTTGGGGCCGATCACGCCCACGATTCCGCCCGGAGGCAGCGAGAAGTTCACGTTTTCGAAGAGCACGTTGTCACCGTAACTTTTCGCCAGGTTTTTCGCCTCGACGACCAACGCGCCGAGCCGAGGTCCCGACGGTATCAGGATTTCGAATTCCTTTTCCTTCTCCGCGGCATTTTCCTTCAGCATGTTTTCGTAGGCGCTGATGCGCGCCTGCGATTTCGCCACCCGGGCCTTGGCCGACTGTCGAATCCATGCCAGTTCCCGCGCCATGGCTTTCTGCCTTTTGTCCTCGGTGCGCTGCTCAACGGACGCCCGCGCTTGCTTTTGTTCCAGCCAAGAAGAGTAGTTTCCTTTCCAGGGAATTCCGTGCCCAAACGACAGCTCAAGAATCCATTCGGCGACATTGTCCAGAAAGTAGCGGTCGTGGGTTACGGCGATTACGGTTCCTTCGTAGCGCGCCAAGTGCTGCTCTAGCCAATGCACACTTTCGGCGTCGAGATGGTTCGTCGGTTCGTCGAGCAGGAGAATGGAAGGTTTTTGCAGCAGCAACCTCGCGAGAGCGACCCGGCGCCTCTCGCCACCGGACAGCGTGTCGACAATCGCCTCGCCCGGAGGGCATCGCAGCGCGTCCATCGCCATTTCGACCTGCGGCGCGACGTCCCACGCTCCGAGGGCATCGATCTTTTCCTGCAATTTCGATTGTTTGTCCGCCACCGCGTCTTTCGCCGCGTCGTCGGCGGCATCGGCCAGTTCGTCCCAAGTGGCGTCATAGGCCGCAGTGAGTTCGGTGAGGTGCTTTACCCCCTCTTCGACACACGCACGCACCGATGCCCCCGGGGTCAAACGCGGCTCCTGTTCGAGAAACCCGATGGGGTAGCCCGGCTCAAAATGCAGCCGCCCGTCGATCTCGGAATCGCGCCCCGCGAGTATGCGCAGCAGCGACGATTTGCCTGAGCCGTTCAGGCCGAGCACGCCGATTTTCGCACCGTAGTAAAACGACAGCGAAATATCGCGGAGGATTTCCTTGCGCTCGATTTTCTTCGAGACGCCCAACATTGAAAAAATAATCTTCGGTGCTTCTTCGGCTTTGGCCATGTGCACCACTCAAACGACCGCGCCATGCGCCGCAAGCCCACCGTCGCGCGACCCTACCGCCCGGCCACAAATCCCGCTCGCAGCAATCTGCGTGACAGCCTTCACCAGCTGTTTACGCCACAGCCGGCCAGTTACTAAACTCGTCCCCCCTCCCTCGGCGAGCTCGGCAAATTCGCGATTTCGGGCGTTATTCGCGTCCCCGAGCGAAGTGGACGCCGGCTCAAACCGCGCGCAAACTCCGTGACGTTCCGCCACCCACGGTGAGTTTACCTCGAAAAACGGAGTCTCTAATTCACGACGATGACATCCCCTCATTCACGCGCTGTTTCCGCGCTTTTTCACGCGGAAAGATTGCGCGGCGCCAACCGCCCCAAAATTTTTTGCGGACAGGCAGGCTTCACCTGCTCGTCGACGGCCAAACAAAGCAGTGCCAACGCAAATTCGGGCCGGTCGCGGTAACTTGTTCAGCTCCGCGGCTGAGTTCGCGTTGGCATGAGTCGCATCTGCCGATACCAAATTCTTCACGGGCGCGCCTCGGCCGGCGGCGTCGACCCAAGCGGTAAAGCAAAGTTTACGCCGCCCCTTTTCTCACGAGCCCGAGCGCTCTCTTGATATTCTGCACACTCGGGAGAGAGATATCGAGGGCCTGCGCGATTTCGTTACCCGTCTTACCTGCTTCCACAAGGCGCTTCAACTCTGCGCGGGTTTCGTCGGTGATGACCGACCGTTTGCGGCGTTCGCCGGCCGCGCCGGGAGCCTTCACTTTGGCAACGCGGGACGCTCCACCTTTACGGCCCACGCCGGCAGCCGCCTTCAGCGCGGCAATGAATTTATTCAGGTCCCCAAAACCATACTTCGCCGGCAAAGTCGCCAGCTCTTGGGTCATTTGTTCGGCCACGGCTTTTTCCAAATCAGCAACTTTCGCCCGTGCCGCTTCCAGTTCCTTGAGGTTTTCAGTGATCATCACCGCGAGGCTATGGCGCTTTCCATCGTGCTTGCAAGTCGCACGAGATCATCACTCGCAAATCCCCCCGCCTCCTGCCTTCCGCCGGCAACCCAGCGCCACGTCCGAATACCTCATCGCGCACCGCCACTGCGAGCGAGTATCACATGGTGGACGCTTGCGGACTCGAACCGCAGACCCCCTGCGTGTGAAGCAGGTGCTCTAACCAACTGAGCTAAGCGTCCCAAGAGAGCCGCAGACGATTAGGAGCCACCTCGCCGAAATCAATCATTGATTTGACGACGCTCACCCGGGCACGCCGGCCAACTCCGCGTTCAGCGCCACCAACAGTTCGGTTTCGGTGAAGGGTTTCCGCAGCAACGTCCGCACGCGGAGTTCCGTCAGGACCGAGCGCTCCTCTCCGGCCTCGCCGTCCCCCATCATCCCCGACGCCACGATCAGCGGCAGGCCCCATCCGTGCGATCGAATGGCGGTCGCCAACTTGTAGCCGCTCATTCCGGGCATCATCAGGTCGATAATTGCCGCCGAAAACTCGGAGGGAGCGGACGCCAGTTTTGCCAATCCTGCTTCTCCGTCTTCTGCCAACTCCACGACAAATCCCGCCGCTTCCAGCACTCGCTTGGTCACCAGGCGGATTCCCTTCTCGTCGTCGACGACCAGAATTTTCCTGCCCCCTCCTGCCATGCGCAACGCATCGATCTGCGGGAACGGCGAAGCCGAAACCTTCGCCCGGACCTTGGTGCTTGCGGGGATCATGATGTCGAAACAGGCCCCCTCCCCCAACGTTGACGTCACCTTCACAAAACCACCGTGGCTCCGCACGATTCCGTAGACCGTTGAGAGGCCAAGTCCGGAGCCTTTGCCCCGCGGTTTAGTGGTGAAGAACGGCTCGAACATGTGCTCCAAGGTCTCCGGAGGAATACCTTCGCCGGTGTCCTCCACCCGCAGCTTTACATACTTGCCGGGCTTGGCATGCGGCTCGCGCCTCAGTGCTGCGACGTCCAGTTCCACCAGAGACGCCCGCAACGTCAGCACGCCCCCGTTGGGCATCGCATCGCGGGCATTCACTGCGAGGTTCAACAACACTTGGTGCAACTGCGTGATATCACCCTCCAGATACAACGGCTCCGCGGGAACGTCGCACGCCACGCGAATTCCCCGGGGAAACGTCTCCCGCGCCAACTGCACCAGTTCCTTCACCAGGGGACGCACGTCGAGATGCACTCGTTCTCCGTCGACGCCCCGCGCGAAGGTCAGGACCTGCTGCACGACGCCCGCGCCACGTTGCGCCGCCGACTGCATCATATCCAACAACTCTCCCGTCTCCCGATCCGTGTGCCTCGCCTTGATCAGACTCACCGAGAGCATGATCGGCGCCAGCATGTTGTTCAGATCGTGCGCGATCCCGCTCGCCAGCAGCCCGATGCTCTCCAGACGCTGCGCCCGCGCCAACTGTTGTTCCAATTCGTGCTGCCCCGTGACGTCTTCCGCCATGGCCACGAAATGGGTGATCGCTCCATCCGCGCCGCGCACCGGGGCGATCGTCAACTTCTCGAAGTAGTGGCTGCCATCCTTGCGACGGTTGCACATTTCCCCCTGCCAGATCTGCCCTTCGCAGATCGTTCGCCACAGGTTCGTGTAGAAACTCTCCGGGTGTCGGCCCGACCGAAGCAGGCTCGGCTTCTTGCCGATCACCTCCGCCGCAGCATAGCCGGTAATGCGCGTGAACGCCGGATTCACCCACTCGATCCTCCGGTTGGCGTCCGTTACAAACCACCCGGTCGGCGCCGCCTCCAAGGCGGCGTGCAACAACTTGAGCTGTGCCACCGTCGAGTGGTGCTCCGTCGTATCGCTGACGATCAACAACAGGCGTTGTTCGCCCCCGTGCGAGAACGCCACGAACCGCAGATCGCACCAGGTCGTCCGTCCGTCGGTGGTCACCAATTTGGTCGAATGCACTACCACGGCTTTTTCCCGCAACGCCCGGTCGGCCGCCTCGACGAGACCGAACTTCTGCCAAACTTCACAAGTTCGGAAATTCAACCGCGACAGATCTTCGGCCGGGCGTCCGAAAAATCGCGCCGCCGCCTCATTGACACTCACAGCCCCTCCCTCGGCCCGAAACGACATGATGCCCACCGGCGCCGCATCCAGGATGGCCCAATTGAATATTAACGCATCCCTGATGCGCGCTTCTGCTTGTTTGCGATCGGAAATGTCCGTGTGAGTGCCGATCGCCCGCAACGGTCTGCCCGATGGCGACCGACTGACCACCCGCCCCCTCGAAAGCACCCACCGGTATGCGCCGTCGGCGTCCCGCAACCGCATCTCGCACTGGAACGAGTCGGCCTTCCCCAGTAGATACTCGCGCAAAATGCGCCGAAATTCCCCGCGGTCATCCGGGTGCAACCGCGCCATCCACACGGCCAGTTCGTCGCCTTGCGTGGCACCGTGGCCGAGCATCCGGTAACACTGGGGCGAAAAATAAATCCGGCGCGTGTCGCGATCCCAGTCCCAAACACCGGAGCCCGCACCGTCCAGCGCAAACCGGCTGCG